>JAFAMZ010000333.1 GCA_019232935.1 Silvibacterium sp. | reverse complement strand
GCACTTGTTCCTATGATCGCGCCGGCCTGGGTTTCAGCGATGGGCGTCCCGGCCTCCGTGACTCGGAGAACATCTCGCGCCAACTGCATGGTTTGCTGCAGCATGCGGGCATCACGGAACCGATCATCCTGGCCGGTCATTCGATGTCCGGCATGCATATCCGGAGATACGCCCAAAACTATCCTCAGGATGTTGTCGGGCTGGTGTTTGTCGATGGCTCTACGCCGCATCAGGAGCAGATTTTCAAAGATCCGTCTTTGTTCAGGAGGTTCACGGGAGAAGCACGGCACAGGCTGTGGGTCTGGGAAAGATTGATCGGCATTCACCGCCTTATGGGGAACTGCACCTGGGTCCATCAGCCAGGCGACGAAGCCTATGATCCCTATTTGGCCTGGTTGAACGCCGACACCTGTACTCCGTCCCATCTCATTTTCGATGGCCGCGAAGTCGACGCCATACCGGCAAACGGCGATGAAACGCAGGGGGCCGGACCGTTCTCCGGCCTTCCCATCCTGGTCATTTCCCGAGATTCGGAAGGCCCCAAGGCCGATCCGGTGTGGAACGGGATGCAGGAGGACCTGAAGCGCTTGTCGAATGCCAGTCACCGTGTGATCGCCGAGAAGAGCGGCCATATGATCATGTACGATCGGCCCGAACTGGTCGTCCGCCTGATCGGCGAATTCGTGCAGCAAGTTAGAGACAAGTACGAACCACCGGAAGGGCTTGGCTCGACGACAAAAGAATAGAATATGCGCATAAATATGCGCATAATGAGTTGCTATTTTGGGAGGAATAGAATGTCCTCGAATGCTCAGAAGAGAGCCACCAACGTCTCCCTGCGGGGAGATCTGCTGGACCGCGCGCGCGAGATGGAAATCAACATTTCTCAGGCGTGCGAACGTGGCCTGGAATTGCAGATCAAAGAGTTGGAGGGTCGCCGCTGGTTGGAAGAAAATCGCGAAGCGATTGAGTCTTCCAACCGCTATGTTGCGGAGCACGGTCTGCCGCTGGCGAAACACCGGCTGTTCTGAATGGCGCAATTCGACGTCTACCGTTACGGCGTCGGCTATGTGTTGGATGTGCAGGCCGATTTGATGGCTGACCTGGACAACCGCGTCGTCATCCCGCTTTTGCCCCTCGATCAAGCCCCAAAAGCGGCCAACCGTCTCAATCCGATTTTCCCGATCGACGACGCCGACCATATGCTGCTGACCCAGTACATGGCGGCAATATCCACGTCACTGTTGAGGGAAAAAGTCTGCTCTTTGAAGAGCGCGCACTTCGTCATCAAAGCTGCGATCGACATGATCTTCGACGGCGTCTAACCCGTGCAAAGCCGGCGGGGCCGCCCCGGCAGACAAAAAACGGCGATGATCGGGCGTTTCCCGATCATCGCCGGAAGATCGCACGGAGTGCGTTCGATGTTAATCGGCGGCTGCCTTCGGCGTCAGCGACACGGTGGCGTAGGTCAGCAGCTGGAAGGAGTTGTCGTAATAGAGATTGGGGTAGAACGGGCCGACGCCGGTGTTGATCTTCTGCCCGGCATCGGCGACGCCGTCGGCGCAGACCAGATAGACCTTCTTGCTCTTGGCGTCTAAGGCCATGGTGCGCGCCATCGGACGGGTGGTGACAGCCTGGTTGAGCTTGTAATGGTCGGCATCGAGCTGGTCGAAGATCACCAGATTGGCGTCGATGCCGTTGGCGGCGTAGATCTTCTTGGCTTCGGCGTCGTAAACCACATCGTCGTTGCCGCGGCCGATCTCCAAGGTGGCGACGACATTGCCATTCGTCGAATCCATCACCAGCAGCACCGGCGCCTTGCTGCGGCAGCCGACGAACAGGCGATGATTGGCATTGTCGATGGCAAGCCCGGTCGGCTGGACGCAGCCGGTGGTCTGCCATTCGCCGACGATCTTGCGGGCCTTGACGTCGACCAGCAGCAAAGCGTTGCGGTCGCGCTCGGCGACGATGACATTGCCCTTGCCGTCGGGGACGGTGTGGTCGAGCTTGCCGCTTTCGGTCTTCAGCTTGCCCAGCACCTTGCCGCTCTTGGCGTCGACGAAACCCAAGGACTTGCTGTCGCCCATGGTGACGATGACCTGCTTGGTGACCGGGTCGTAGAAGGCGCTGTCGGCGTCGTCGCCGACCTTGATACGGTTCAATGTCTTCAGAGTGGACAGTTCGAACTGGGTCGAACTGCCATCCTCATTGGCGCTGTAGCCGCGGTCGAGTTCCGGGATCAGCAGCGCGATATTGGCGCCCTTGCTGTTGGCGATCTCGG
>JAFAMZ010000308.1 GCA_019232935.1 Silvibacterium sp. | reverse complement strand
GTTCTCCGGCTATCGCCCAGGACGCGCCGCCGCAGCGGCCCTCGGGCTGCTTACCTTCCTTCTTGTCAACATCGCCTGGGTCTTTTTTCGGGCGAAAACCTTTCACCGGGCAATCCTGATCCTCGGCGGTATGTTCGGAAGAAACATCCACGCCCAACCCGTGCTGGCCGGGATCTACCTTCTCACCACCACAGTGATCATCGCCGGCCTGGTGCTGGCGCACTGTTCCATGCGCAATCAAACCCTGGAGGCCGCCATCGCGCGCGTCCACCCCGCGGCCTTGACTGCCTTGTGGACCATCATGGCCTTCGCAGTCGTCATTCAACACGGAGAGAGCAATGGCTTCATCTATTTCCAGTTCTGAGGAGATCGCTTACGACGCGCGACGCGCCCTGCCCTCTGGCCTGCGGCTTACCGCAGCCGACCGTCCCGGTATGGCGCAGCCAGTCCCCGAGCGTGATGTCCCCCAACAGCCGTGGCGTGTCATGACGCTCGTCGTCACGGTACTGGTCGTGCTGCTCACCTCCCTCTGGGAGTGGAAGATGCGCACCCTCGAGCTCGTCCCCGGCGACCTCGGCGGGAGTTATGACCGCTGGGCGGAATTGCGAAAGCAGGTGGATAAGCGCAACGTGCCCGTGGTCATCATCGGCGACTCGCGCATTCTGTTTGACAGCGACCTCGATCGCGCCACGCAGCTCATCGGGGTTCGCCCGCTGCAGCTGGCAATTGCCGGCGGCAGCGGATTGCCAATCCTCGAGGACATCGCCAATGATCCTCACTTCAAGGGCCTGGCCATCGTGGGCATGGCCGAAACGGCGTACTTCGATCTCGAATTGACGGGCATGCGACCGCAAAAAGCGCTTGCGTTAAGCCGCTGGGAATCGCCCTCCAGACGCGGATCTTTCCTCATCCATCGCGTGCTTTCTCATGGCCTGGCAATGCTCGACGACGACTATCAGCTCAGCACCCTGGTCTTCCGCCTCGATCACAATTGGAGGCCGGGTGTGAGCGATCCGCGTCAAGCCATTTGGAAGGCCCAGGAAACCGGCGCCGGCGGCCAAACCTGGCTCTGGCGCAGACTCGAACACGATCGGCGCCTGAGCCAGCGTATGCACAATGTCTGGCTTAAGTTCTTTCCGTCCCAGCCGCTCGACGGCCAAACCATCAACGCTGTCTCGGTCAGAACAAAGGTCGCTGTCGACAAGATCCGTGCTCGCGGGGGCGATGTGATCTTCGTGCGCCCGCCCTCCGCGCCCGATTTACGCAAGATAGAAGATAAACACGTACCCCGGGCCAGAGTGTGGGACGCGATTCTCGCCTCCACCCACAGCAAGGGCGTTCACATCGACGATCTTCCCGCGGTGCAGAATCTTAATCTGCCGGAAGCTTCCCATCTTTCCCGTGCCTGTGCCACCGTCTTCACCGACGCGTACCTACGCGACCTGGCCGGGAAAACCCCGCTGCTGCACCTGCAACCCGGCGCGCCATCAGCCCTCGCCACCCGCAATTGCACGCAGCCATCCGTGGCGGGTTTGCATTAAGTTGACTTCCCCCATGGTTCCGGCAAGTTGTCTGGATGCCCACCTTGCGCCTCGCCAAATGCGGCTTTTACTAACCGATTGTCCTTGCAAGAATGGACATCAGCGCATCGCGGTCGAGTAACCGGCAATACGTACCATTCGGGAACGAAAGGCGTCTAGCCCGATTGCATTGACTGAAGTCATTATGTAGTGACCGGCCCGCTGCGCTGGTCGTGGGTTAGGCTGAGTTTGTTTGAAGGACGCAGTCTAGAGCCACAAGCGGAGGAGCCGGTCATGAGAGAGAAGTTACGATTTTTGGGTTTGGATGTCCACGCCGAGACGATTAGTGCAGCGATAGCCGAACCAGATGGTGAGGTACGCAGCCTGGGGACGATCGCCAACCGCGAAGACTCGATCCGCAAGTTCATCAGGAAGCTTGGTCCGGCGGAGCAACTGCGCGCCTGCTATGAAGCGGGTCCAACAGGCTTCGTGCTGTACTGGCAGCTGGCGCAGTTGGGTGTCGAGTGCGCGGTGGTGGCACCGAGCCTGGTTCCGAAGAAGCCCGGAGACCGCGTAAAGACGGACCGGCGGGACGCGTTGAAGCTGGCACGCAGTCACCGTTCCGGAGATCTGACAGCCGTGTGGGTTCCTGATGAAGAATCCGAGGCATTGCGTGATCTTGTCCGGCAACGAGAGGCGGCCAAGCAGGATCAGTTGCGTGCGCGACATCGGTTAACCAAGTTCCTTCTCCGTACGGGCCGGCGTCCACCTCTGGGACTGAAGGCATGGACAGAGCGCTACCTGGCCTGGCTGGAGCAGATCCGCTACACGCAGCCAGCTCAGCAAGTCGCGTTCGTGGATTGTCTGAATGAAGTCGAGCACATGAGCGCGCGGGTTAAGCGCTTGGAAGAGGCCATCCTCGAAGTGGTGAAGCTGGCCCCACAGCCCATGCAGGAAGTGATCCGGGGTCTGCAGGCTCTGCGCGGTGTGGCGCATATTTCGGCGGTGACGATTGCAGCCGAGTTAGGCAACATCTCCTCTCGCTTTGCATGCGCACGGAAGCTGATGGGGTATTGCGGAGTATTTCCGAGCGAAAATTCTAGTGGCAAGCGCAAGCGACAAGGCGGCATCACTAAGGCCGGCAACGCGCACCTCAGACGCATCGTGGTGGAATCGGCCTGGTGCTATCGACACAGGCCCTGCGTGGGGGCCAAGCTGCGTAAACGACAGCAAGGGGTTCCGGCACAGATCACCGAAATCGCGTGGAAGGCACAGAATCGCCTGCACAAGCGTTACATGAAACTGACTATGGCCGGCAAGGATCACAGGAAGATCATGACTGCAATTGCACGTGAACTGCTGGGCTTTATCTGGGCCATCTCGATCAAGGCCGAGCAAGCCTGCACACCACAACTAGCAGTGTGACGAAAAACGAAAAGACAAAACAAAACCTTCCCAAGAAGGAAAAAGCAAAGACGTTGAACAAGGCAATCCAACTCGAGGACGAGGTCAGCCGCAGCCGGAGCATGCACGAAGGAGAATCCCCGGCGGACATTTGCGACAGGCCTGGCCGGACTCGCGTCCGAAGTCTGAGGCAGCTCCCGACGGATCATGATTATGCGGTTCCGACCCGCGAATATCAGCTTGATCAATCGTCGCCTATACCTGCCTCGGCTGCGGCTGACCCTGTCCTCGATCGAAAAA
>JAFAMZ010000301.1 GCA_019232935.1 Silvibacterium sp. | reverse complement strand
TGGTGGTTTTTATCGACGGCGAGGAGACGCTTGCCGCTGGTAGGAAAGTGCGCGAAGTCCTGATCATCCGCGGCTATGACCGCGCCAGCGAGGACTACGCACTGGCATACGTGTGAAGGAAAGGAAGGTATTCAATGTTCAAGCATTTTCAGAGAACGGCAACGGGCCTTGTGTTGCTCACTGCCGTGAGCGCGCCGGCATGGGCGCTCGGAGGCGGGCGGCTTGCTGCTACGCAAGCTATGAACGGGCTCGCGGCGGAAGCCACCGGTCCGTTAGCCTACTCGCTCTCGCTCATCGCGATCGTCGGGACGGCAGTGAGCTGGTACCGGCATCACCATGACATGGGCGCGCTGGCACAAGGCGGCCTGGGCACCCTGTTCGTGGGCGGTGTAGCGCTCGGCGCTTCTTCGCTTCTTGGCTTCATCCCCGGAGTCGCCGGCGCGCTGATCTAGATCGGAGAAACGATGGAAATCCCCGATGTGTTCTGCGCGGCGTTTCACGAAAGCTCCAACCGGCCGCATCTGCTGCTCGGCTGCGAACCCACTGCCCTCGGCATCGCGTTTGTCGTTTCGATCGTGACCGGCTATTCCGTTCCGACCTGGTGGGGCATTGGAGGCGCCATGCTTTTGTTCTTTTTCCTCCGCCAGATTCTGCGGGAGATGGCGAAGGAAGATCCGCACCTGCTTGCGGTGCACCACAGTTCGCAGCGCTACCACCAGGGGTTTTGGACAGCAAAGCCTCATCGAGCCAAGCGCTGGAGAACACGGTTAGGAGGATCGAAGCGAGATGTTTCTTGAGAAGGAAGCGCGGCGCGATGTAAAGGGTTTGTCGGACCTGCTCGACTATTTCGCGCTCGCCGCAGATGGAGTGGTCCTGACCTCGACCGGCGTGTATGTGGCCGGCTGGGAGTTTTGGGGACCCGACATGGACGCGCTGCCGCTTGCCGAATGCTGGCATCTGGCACATCGTCTTGCAACCAAGTTTCGCTTGGGCACCGGCTGGGGACTCCAATGCGACCTGATCCGCTCCGAGCATCCGGAGTATTGCCCGGGAGCGCAATGGCCGGATCCGGTTTCCTATCTGATCGACGAGGAACGGCGCGCCCGTTTCCTGCTCAAGGGGGAAGCGGCTACCCGCTTGAGCCGGTACTTTCTGGCGCTGTCGTACGAACCCGCGCTGCACGGAGGCACCCGCGCGGCGCGGGCTCTTTTTTCGACGAACGGCGATGGCCGCAAGGGGCCGGGCGATAAGGCATTAGCCATGTTCGAAAAACGCGTAGGCGAGATCGACACGTTGTTGCGTACGAACCTTGCCGGAGTGCGGCGGCTGCAGTCGTGCAAGTCTTTGGTCGGCGAGACCGAGCAGGTCTTCTGCGAGTTCCTCGCGTATGTGCGGCGCTGCATAACCGGAGAAGACTATCCCTTTGCTGTTCCCGAGGTCCCCATCTATCTCAATCAGTACCTGGCAGCGGACGATTTCACCGGCGGCGCGCAGCCGCAGCTCGGCGACCCGCTGAACTGGCTTGTACCTGGAAAACAGATCTGCGTGCTCGCAGTAGACGGATTTCCGGCAAAAAGCTTTGCCGGTATCTTGCGCGAACTCGATTCGGTGCCCTTCGATTTTCGCTTCTGCCAGCAGGCCGCGCTGATGGACGAGCAGGAAGCGAAGGAAGAGCATGAAGCGAACCGCGGCAAGTGGGGCTTTCGAAAAACGCCGCCGCTCAAGAAGCTGTCGCCTATCAAGGTCGCCGAGCCGGTTTCGATCGACCACTTCGCAGCGCAGATGGAAGCCGACGCCGCCGCGGCGATGAGCGCTGCCGAACACGGCAAAGAGATCTTCGTGCGCTACTCGGCGAAGGTTGTGCTGATGGAGCCGGAGCCTCAGCGGCTGAAGGCGGCAGTTGATGCCATCACACGAGTGATCAAGTATCAATGCGGATTCTCCATCCGGCTCGAGACCGTGAACGCGGTGGCGGCGTGGCTGGGAACCTTTCCGGGGCAGCAATACAAAGACACGCGCACCTTTATCGTCAATACCGAAAACCTGGTGCATATGCTGCCGCTGTCCTCGCCCTTCCGTGGACACCTGTTCCATCCATCGCCGTACTTCCCAGCGAAATCTCCGCCGCTCGCCTATGCCGTCACGAGCGGCGGATCGCCGTATCGTTTTCAGTCCTTTGTTGACGATGTCGGACACCAGGTCCTCGTCGGTCCCACCGGAACCGGCAAAAGCACCTGGCTCGCCTTCGCGATCGCGCAGTGGTTCCGCTATCCCAACGCGCAGGTATATGCCTTCGACAAAAAGCGTTCGCTCTACACACTCACGAAGGCCATGGGCGGAGATTTCATCGATCTCAGCCCTGATCAGCAGGACACGCAGCTTTGCCCCTTGCAGGAACTGAAGACGGCAAGCGACCAGGAATGGGCTGCGCAGTGGATCGAGCTGTTGATCGAGCAGAACGACTTGCGCGTAACGCCCGCCCTTCGCAACGAGATCGCGACGACGATAGTGGACCTCGCTGACAGTGCGAGCGGGCGTTCGTTGACCGACTTCTATATGGCGGTCGCTTCGCAGGAAATCAAAGAAGCACTCCGCTTCTATCTGGACGGCATTCTGGACGGCGAGCGCGACAACCTGGCGATGAGCCGCTTCGTGGTCTTCGAGATGGACGAGTTGTACCGACTGAACAAGAAGACCACCAACGGCGTACTCTTCTATCTCTTTGCGCGCATCCGGCGCCGGCTGCGATCGGATATACCGACACTCGTTCCCGTTGACGAATTTCGCGAAGCGCTCAGCCATCCGATAGCGGCCAAGTGTTTCGAGGAGTTTCTGTTCGAGGGCCGCAAGCTGAACCTGTCCGTCTGGCTCGTATTGCAGGACCTGTCGAAGGTTCTCCAGTCACCGCTTAAGGACGCGGTGCTTCAGCAGTGCTTCACGAAGGTGTGTCTCGCGAACCCACAAGCGATTCTCGAGGGTGTTGCGGCGTATGAAGCCATCGGGATGAACTCGCGGGACCGCGAGTTGATTGCCCATGCGGAGCCGAAGAACCACTATTACGTTACTTCCCCGGACGGCAAGCGCATGATCTCGCTCGAGCTGGGAAAGTTGGCACTGTCGTTTGTCGGCGCCTCGACGGACCGCGATCGGGCGTTCGTCGACACGCTCGTTGCCAGATACGGCCCGCATTGGGTAGCGGCCTGGCTGCGAATGCGCGGCCTCGAGGATTGGGCCGGGCTGTATGAAAGTTTGACCGGCGATGCCGCAGAGGAGGCGGCTGCTTATGCATAAACCATGGAGCGCGATCACCGCTTCGCTCACGCTGATGATTTCGAGTCCGATAGTCGGGGTAATATGCACTCCCGAGCCAGCGAAGGCGCAGTTCTTCGCCGGTGGTCTCGCCACCGAGGTCACGCAACTCTTAAATCACGCGCAATTGGCCAAGTCGTACCTCAAAGAAGCGCAAACCGCTCTGAACGCGATTCAGATGGCAAAGATGATGGTGCGCGAAGGCGTGCAGTTGGCCGAGCATCCTACGACTTCGATTACGGCCGATCTTGCCACACTGAATAACATTCTCGCTGCCTCGCAAGGACTCGCCGGCACGATGGCGCAGATGGACCGGCAATTCACGAGCGTCTATCAGCACTACAATCCGGATCCGGCGCTTTCGTACTTTGCCGCCTACAACAAGTGGGCGACGACGGCCGTTGACACGATTCGCGGAGCGATCAATGCAGCCGGCTACCAGGGTCAGCTGCTCGGTACCGAGCAGCTTTTCATGGGACGGGTCGCCGCCGTGATGAATTCCCCGCAAGGCCGCGATGAAGCGCTCGAGCTGGGTGAGGTGATCGGCACCGAGGAAGTGGCGCAACTCGAAAAGCTGCGCGAACTCATGATTGCCGACATGTCTTCGAAGGGCGCGTACCTCGCTCAACAGATTCAACTCCAACGGACGCAGGCCGCTGCGCAGCAATCCGGCTTTGGCCATCTCAATTGGCAGGCAGATCCGAGGGCATGGTGATGCAACGATCCTTATTTATTGTCACCGCCGGTATGCTGCTTGGCGCGCTCACTCTCCTGGTGACCGCCTGCTACGATCCGCACGCGCAAGATTCAAAGATCGTGCGCGAGGTGGAGGCGGCCGGCTCGGGCAACCTTTCGACCTACACGCTGCAGGGTCTCGAGCAGTGGTTCATGGAACGCCCGCAGCTCGCGACCAAGATCGCCTACGAATGTGTTCCCCTCCGTAAGACGGCAACCGCGAACTGGTTGACCACGGCGGAAGGTTCGGTATGTCAGGCCGCCTCCGCGACCGCACCCCCGCCGCCGATGACAGCGGATCCACGCGCTTGGTGAAACAAGTGAAACGCCGATCCATCTTGGTGATGACAACGCTCGTGGGGCTGCCGGTGCTCGCGTTCGGGCAACTGACACCGCCAGCGCCTCCGGTCATCTCAGATCCTTCGACGCTGACCGCAGCGTATGAATCGCTCGTAGGCCAATGGCTCGCGGTCGTTTCTCCCTACGCCTTCGAGGTGTTCATGGCGCTTTCCGGCCTCGATCTTGCTTTGTTCGGCTGGACGCTGTGGCGAACCTATCATGGCGATATCCACTCGGCGCTTCTTTCGACCGCGAACAAGCTGCTGATCATCGGCTTCTTCCTGGCGTTGCTCATGAATGGCGAAACTTGGATGGCCGACATCATCAATATGTTTATCGATCTCGGCAAGGCTGCAAGCGGCATGCCCAGCCTCAGCCCGAGCGTCGTACTGCTCGCAGGCTTCAAAATCTTCGGATCGATGCTCTGGCAGGCGATGAAGTCGGGCCTGCTCACGGACCTGCCGACCGCCGCGGCGCTCGTGCTGGCGGCGTTTGTGATCTGCGTCTGCTTTTTACTCATCACCATTCAGTTCGTCATCACGAAGGTGCAGACGTTTCTGGCACTCGGGATGGGCTACTTCTTCCTGGCATTCGGCGGCTCGAAGTGGACCACGAGTTACGTCGAACGCTACTTTGCCTATGCCGTGGCGAGCGGCGTGAAGCTCATGGCGCTTTATCTGCTGATCGGCGCCGGCTGGGCGATGAGCAATTCCTGGATCCAGCAGGCGCAACAAGCGCCGTTCACCTTGGCTGGAGTGGAGGTGGCCTGGGCGATCATGTGCGGGGCCGTGATTTACGCCGGCATCTGTTGGTACGGCAGCGCGCAGGTATCGCAGGTGCTCGGCGGCTCGCCGAATCTGAGCCACAGCGACTTCGTGGCTTTCATGGGGCCAATGGTCAGCGCAGCGATCACCAGCGGAATGATTGCGGCGGGTCTGGCGAGCGGAGGACCTGCTGGCGGCGGCGCGGCCTTGGGCCTGGCTGCGGCGGGCGCGGGAGCCTCGGGCGCCGGATCCCTGGGTGCCCAGACATTCGGCAGCAATCCGAGTGGCGCGACGCCTCCGCAAGCATCCGCCGGCTCCGTCGAAGTCTCCAGTTCATCGTCAAGTGCAG
>JAFAMZ010000249.1 GCA_019232935.1 Silvibacterium sp. | reverse complement strand
ACGCGCTCGAGCAATTTGCCGGGCGGCTGCGCAAGGCGGGCAAGACGGTGCTTTTCTGTGGGGCGCGTGATCAACCGGCGCGGCTGTTGTCCCGTCCGGATTTCGTCGAGCAAATCGGTTCGAACAACATTCTGCCGCATGTGCAGGCCGCGCTGGCTCGGGCCCGTGAAATCAACGCCGGCTTCGAAGGCGTGGGATTCGAGTTTGCTGCGGATCTGGCGGCGAAATCCTTGTAACGCTGGGCACAATCTGAGCGCTGCGTTTGAACCTCGTGTGAATGTCAACGCGCCCGCGAGAGTTTACACTGTATTCTGAGGAAATAGCGGGTTTGATAGGTAAAGCATTAACAAAGGTATTCGGGACCAATAACGAGCGTGTGATCAAGCGCTTGCTACCGCGAGTTGCCGAGATCAGCGCGCTCGAGCCCGAGATGCAGCAGCTCTCCGACGATGAGTTGCGCGCGAAGACGGCGGAGTTCCGCTCGCGCATCGTGTCGGCCCTTGAAGGCATTACCGACGCCGATCAGCGCGGTGCCGCCGAAAAACAGGCACTCGACGATATTCTTCCCGAGGCGTTTGCTGTCGTCCGCGAGGCCGGACGCCGGCAGCTCAGCATGCGGCACTTCGACGTGCAGCTCATCGGCGGCATGGTGCTGCACCAAGGAAAGATCTCCGAGATGAAGACCGGCGAAGGCAAAACGCTGGTTGCGACGTTGCCTTGCTATCTGAACGCGCTCGCGGGACACGGGGTTCATGTCGTCACGGTCAATGACTATCTCGCCAAGCGCGACGCCGAGTGGATGGGCAAAATCTACGAGTTCCTCGGGCTGACAGTCGGTGTAATCGTTCACGATCTCGACGACAATCAGCGTCGTCAAGCCTACGGTGCAGACATCACTTACGGCACGAACAACGAGTTTGGCTTCGACTACCTGCGCGACAACATGAAGTTCGATCTGACCGATTGCGTGCAGCGTGGACACTACTACGCCATCGTCGACGAGGTGGATTCGATCCTGATTGATGAGGCGCGAACTCCGCTGATCATTTCCGGCCCGACAGACCAGACGACGGACAAGTATTCGCGAGTGAACCGCATTATTCCGGGCCTCGAGCAGGGCGAGGAGATTGATCCCGGGCAGGGCGAGACGAAGATTCTGACCGGCGATTACGTGGTCGACGAGAAGCACAAGACCATCTCGGTAACTGATGAGGGCTGGGAGAAGATCGAGGGCCTGCTCGGCATCGGCAACATTGCCGACGCGGAGAACTGGGATTTGAAGCACCACGTCGAAGTCGCCATCAAGGCACATACGCTCTATAAGCGCGACGTGCAGTACGTGGTGAAGGATGGCGAGGTCATCATCGTAGATGAATTCACCGGCCGTCTGATGCCGGGGCGCCGCTGGTCCGATGGCCTGCACCAGGCCGTCGAGGCCAAGGAAGGCGTAAACATCCGCCGTGAAGACCAGACGCTGGCGACCATCACCTTCCAGAATTATTTCCGCCTTTACAAGAAGCTCGCCGGCATGACCGGAACCGCGGAAACAGAAGCGGCCGAGTTCGACAAGATTTACAAGCTCGAGATTGTCGTCATTCCGACGAACAAGCCGATGCGGCGCATCGAGAATCCTGACGTGGTCTACCGCACCGCGAAGGAAAAGTACTTCGCTGTTGCCGACGAGATTGCCATGCTGAACGAAAAGGGCCAGCCCGTCCTCGTAGGCACCACATCCATCGAGAAGTCCGAGCTGCTCTCGCAGATCCTCCAGCGCAAGGGCGTGCGTCACGTTGTGCTGAACGCGAAGTTTCACGAGCGCGAAGCGGAGATCGTTGCTCAGGCCGGGCGCCTTGGCATGGTCACGATCGCCACCAACATGGCCGGTCGCGGAACGGATATCTTACTTGGCGGCAACGCGGAATTCGTCGCCAAGCAGGATCTGGTCAAAAAGGGCCTCGCGCGCTCGATCAGCATCGCCGAGGGGGCGATCAATCCCATGGCTGCGCCGGGCATGCTCCGCTTCTATTACCAGGGGCAGGAATTCGAGACAACGCAAGCGGAATGGGAACGCACATTTACGGTGTACTCCGCGAATGCCTCGAAGGAGCACGATGCCGTCGTCGAAGCAGGCGGACTGCACATTCTCGGCACCGAGCGACATGAGTCGCGGCGTATCGACAATCAGCTTCGTGGCCGGGCAGGCCGCCAGGGCGACCCCGGAGCCTCCCGCTTCTATCTCTCACTCGAAGACGACCTGATGCGCATTTTCGCAAAGGAGTGGGTCTCCACGCTCCTGCAGAGGATGGGCATGGAAGAGGGTGTGCCGATCGAGTCGCGCATGATTTCGAACCGCATTGAGGCTGCGCAGAAGGCTGTTGAGGCGCAGAACTTCGAAGCCCGCAAGCACCTGCTGGAATACGACGATGTGATGAACAAGCAACGGGAGGCCGTCTATGGGTTGCGCCGCCAGTTGCTTGAAGGTCTCGACCAGAAAGAGCTGATCGTCGAGGACTACGTCGCCAATATCCTCAGCGACATGATGGATGAGTACCTGCCGGAGAAAATTCATCCCGAACAGTGGAACGTCGACGGCGTCCGTACGAAGCTTTCCGAGCAGTTCGGCATCGACCTGAACGCCGAGCTCCCCGATATGAATCAGCTGACGCGGCATGAGATCGGCGAGCAGCTATTTGAAAAGCTCAAGGAGCGGTACGCGGCCAAAGAACAAATCATCGGCGAGCAGCAGATGCGCTTTCACGAGCGCATGATCATGCTCAGCGTGCTTGACGGCCTGTGGAAAGACCACCTGCTCAACATGGACCACCTGAAAGAGGGCATTGGACTGCGCGGCTATGCGCAGCAGGATCCGTTGGTGGCCTACAAACGCGAATCCTTCGACATGTTTGAGGGAATGATGACGCGCTTCCAGGAAGACACGGTGCGATATCTCTTCCTCATGCAGATCATCGACTCAGCCACTGGTCAGCCGGTGGCGATCCCTGCGCGTCCCCGTCCTGCTGTTCCGGCTGCGCCCCCGGTGGCTTCGGCAGATGGCCACGCACCTGCTGCTCTTGGCGGCAACGGTCATCGCACACCGGCTCCAGCGTTGCCGGGGCGCGACGTGTCGGCAGCGCCAAGTACGACCATCGACTCCATCGAGCGCGAATTTGCCCGCAAAAAGCAGCGCGAGCTGCAACACGCACGGATGGCCGGCGGCGGCGAAGAGTCACGGCAGGTCGCGCAGCGCCGAACGGGAGAGAAGGTCGGCCGTAACGATCCCTGTCCATGCGGATCGGGCAAGAAGTATAAGAAATGCCATGGGGCGGAAGAGGCGTAACCTGCCGGATGCCTCCATCAAGTCCTCGTTCGGACTAGGGTGAATCTGTTGGCCGCTTCTCTTTAGAAGGCGGCTTTCTGCTCCGCCGCCGGCTGCACTCGGCTCAGCCAGCTGATGAAGATGGCTTCGGCCTGATCCTTCGAATGGTTCGCGATGGCGAAGTGATACTTCTCACCTGATTTCAAAACCACGCCGTCCTTGTGCGCCTTCGCGATCTCATCGATTGGGAGGTCAAGGTCGGACTTCGGGCAGCGGAAATGCAACGCCGTGCTCGTCAGCTCCAGCTCGCCTGAACAGCCGCCGAAGGCTTTTTTGTGGGTGGCCTGAAATTTCGCTGGTGTGTATGAAGGAGTCCGGGTCAGATTCCGAGCATCAGTTACCGCTACTGCCGACGGTGCGGGCCGTACTGCGGCCGCCTTGACGGCCGGGGAAGGCTTTGCCGGTTTGGCTGCCGCCGCGGGAGTGACTGATGTGGCGGGGGCCGGCTTCTGTGGACCGACATCGGCCTTCATGCCTGCCATCGAAGACTTATTGTCGGTCTCGCTTATAAGGAGCCCGCAAAGGACGCCGATCACTATGAGCAGGCCGGCTGCCGAATTCATCGAGAGCCCTGAACCCGAAATTGGCCAAGCCCTACCCGGCACGCGTCTGCCTCTGTCTATGGGTAGCACGTTGTTTTTGCGCTGCGCATTGGGAGGCTGCTGGCTACCCCCGCCCTTGCCGTCAGAGTTTCCGGAATCCTTGGGCACGTTCGATTCCTCCTGGTGGCGCCGCTCTCGCCTGCGCTCATTTTAGACGCGATCCACGGGTGCCGGTGTTGCACACGCCGAAAGAAGAACCCGCCCGAAGGCGGCTATCGCGAAGTCCGCAGAATAGGCTATATGCCTTTGTCTTTTCATTCGCCCCCGATGGGTATGGTGCGCTGGAGACCATGGCTGTGTGAACATCCCGTACGCTTTACTGCGGGATCTGCCACCCGGCGCCGGCGTTCTCCATTGTGATCTGTCCCGGCTGAGGGCCGGAAATGGCTGCTCCCATCTGCGGAAAGGCCGCGCGCATCTCGTCGGTCTTCGCCCATACGGGCACATCCATCATCGCCGCGTGGTACTTCACCGTAGTCTGCAGAAATCCGTTCTGCTTGACCGGCGGAGTGAACTCATCCACGCTCGTTACCTGGCGGTGCCCGTAACAGAAGCGGCCCTTCTGGCGTTCGCCCAACGGAGTCAAAGTATACCGTTCCACGTGGATGGCCGCACCGCTCTGCCTTTCGAGCAGGCCCGCGTGGGTGAGCGCGTCCATCTGCTTTGCTTCCTCTTTGGCGTTGGTTCCGGGACTCACTTCGTAAGGGAACTTGATAGGTGTGGGAAAGAGGCACTCGTTGTGCGTATCGAAATAGGCGTTGAGCGCTTTCTCCAGTTTCTCGTTCGTCGGTTTGGTGTCGCTGCCGCATGCTGCAATGAGCAGAAGAGCGCATCCGGTCAAGGTCCAGATTCTGCCTTCCATGCTTCCTCCGTGAAATCAATCACCTGACGTAAGAAGCAACAAACCCGGAAACTGCCGCCTGATCCTAGGGTGCACCAGGCCTCGTGATCGGTCCACATCCTTGCTTACAGATGCCTGTACATCACATAGGCATCTACAAAACCCTTCTGCGGATGCCGGAAGGCCTCCGGCAAGCGTCCGATGATCTCGAATCCGAAGCTCTGCCAGAGGCGCACGGCGCGGTCATTCGTGCTCACGACGAAGTTGAACTGCATCGCCCGGAATCCCCGCTCGCGGGCGCGGTCGAGCGAGTGCGCGCACATGGCTCTGGCCACGCCGCGTCCACTGAACGCCGGGGCCGTCGCATATCCGCAGTTCGCCACGTGATCGCCGCCGCCGCGCTGGTTCGCCCTCATATAGTAGGTTCCGACAACGCCGTCGGCCTCCTCGGCGACGAAGACTTCGTGCGTGGCGGTGAACCAATGGGCCAGGGCTTCTTCCCGGCCCAAATCGCTCGGCAGCGTATAGACGTCGCCGGAGCGGATGATCGGCTCAATGATTGCCCAGATGGCATCGTAATCGGCTGGGCAGGCGGGACGGACCGTGAACATGTCTTTATCGTTACACCGGAGAAGGCTGTATGATGTTGCGCGACTATGTAACCGCTTTCGCCGGGAGCCTTCGACCCATGCGCCACGCCGCTATCGTTTGCACCGTCACCCTTATCGCCGCGCCAGCATTGGCCCAGCAGCTTGCCGCAACGCCTCCGATGGGGTGGAACAGCTGGAACCATTTCGCGGAGCATGTGACCGACGGCGATGTCCGCTCGGCCGCCGACATGCTCGTGAGCACCGGGATGCGGGATGCCGGATATATCTACGTCAACGTGGACGACACCTGGCAGGGCAAGCGCGACGCTCAGGGCATCATCCATCCGAACGAGAAGTTTCCCGACATGAAGGCGCTCGGCGACTACATTCACTCGAAGGGACTGAAGTTCGGGATCTACTCCTCGCCTGGCCCGAAGACCTGCGGCGGATACGAAGGCAGCTACGGCCACGAAGAACAGGACGCGAAGACATACGCGATGTGGGGCGTGGATTTCCTCAAGTACGATCTCTGCTCCTACTGGAGTTTCCTCGCGAAAGCGAAAGCCGTACACCCTCACGATCCGAATGCTGCCCGCGACGTAATGGTTGGCGCATACAAGAAAATGGGCGATGCCCTCAAGGCGACCGGCCGGCCGATCCTCTACAGCCTGTGCCAGTACGGAGTCGACGAACCGTGGAAGTGGGGCCCGGGCGTGGGCGCGCAGATGTGGCGGACCACCGACGACATCGACGACTCCTACGGACGCATGGTGACCATCGGCTTCAGCCAGGCGGGGCTTTCGAGGTATGCCGGCCCCGGCCATTGGAATGACCCCGACATGCTGGAAGTCGGCAACGGGAAGATGACGACTGATGAGTACAAGACTCACATGAGTCTGTGGGTCATTCTTGCGGCGCCGCTGCTGGCGGGCAACGACCTGAGCAAAATGACCTCCGCCGATAAGGCCATCCTGATGAACCGGGACGCGATTGCCATCGACCAGGATTCGCTCGGCAAGCAGGGGGACCGGCTTTACCAGAATGCCGACATCGACGTCTGGACCAAGCCACTGACCGGCGGACGCGTGGCTGTAGGCCTGTTCAACCGGGCATGGGGACCGCGCGACATCTCCGTGGATCTCTCTCAGATAGGGTTCCCTAATGGCGCAAGCGTTCGTGACGTGTGGAAGGGCCAAGACCTGGGGCATAAATCCGGCGTGTTTACGAGCACGGTTCCAAGGCACGGAGTGGCGCTGCTCATCGTGAGCAAATAACGTTACCGGCCGGGCTCCTGGGTCCGGGCCCGAAGGCCCTCTCTTTTGTGGCCACGTGACGCGGGGGCTGAAAGCCCCGCTCTTCTACCCGTCCTCGCAACCTTCTCACGCGGTCACTGAAAGCCGGGCGCTTACGAAGCTTCGGCTTCGGCTAAATACTGCTGAATATCCGGGCGCTCGGCGATCTGTTTGCGGAAGTGCTCGGCCCAGTATTCGCTGGAGTGCTGCTGTATCTTCTGTTCTTCTTCGTAATCGGGGGAGCCGGGCGGGATGAGTCCGGCGGTGTAGGGCTGGTAGGGAGGCGGCTCGATGCCGACGGCGAGGCAGGCGGCGGCGCGAGCGGCGTATTGGGCCTCGTGGCGCCGGATGGCGTCTCCGAAGGTGTATTCGGCGACGGACCAGGGCCGGAGGAGAGGGTCACGATTGGTGGTGGCGGAGAAGAGTGCGGAGGCGCGGGCGATGCGGGGTTTTTGTCGAGGGGTCAGGGCACAGGGATCAGGGATCAGTGTTGGCTGATCGGAAGTATCGTTTCCCACCTTTGGCTGCGCCAAAGATGGGGCGCCCGGGTTCGTGCCGGTTCCGGAATCCTGTTCTTCGCAGAGGCCGCAGGTGCATTCGGGGTGGTGGAGCTCCGGGGGGCGGTTGCGGTATTTCTCGGCGCAGTTCATGCAGGGGCAGTCCTTGTGGTGGACGGGCTCGGCTTCGTTGTCCTCGAGGATTTCGGCGGGCGGTGCGATTTCGTCTCCGTCGGGGGTGAGGATGACGCGGTGGACGGGGCGGGAGATGTGCTGCGGCGGGTTGGAGGGGTCGTAATAGCGCTTGCCGGAATCGGAGTCTGTTTCGGAATCGCCGGAGGCGGCATCCGTACTCGCGGGGGTTGCGGCCGGGCCGGACAGCGGCTTTCCGCTTAATGCGGAGAGACAGACCTGCATGCCGTAGGTGACGGAGTTGGCGGTGGGACGGTCGATGTGTCCCTGGAGCAGGAGGGTGGCGACACGGTAGATGTTGGTCAGAATCGCGGCGGGCTCTTCGGGGAATTCGAGGGAGACTGGATAAGGCGGGACCGGTTCCCGGTCGGGGACGAGCATGGTGCCGTGCTCGTAGGTCTGCATCGGCGGCTGAGAGCGAATCTGGCTCCGCAGCGCGGAGCTGCGGCGGTCAATATGGAGCTTATCGTGGTGGAAACAGAAGTTCCTGCCGCGAAGGGCGATACCTGCGCACTGGATTCCTGAGGTCTTGATGTGTCGGCAGATGGGCAGCAATTGATCCCCCCTCCCGGGCGGGGTTCTATGTTTCTGATATCTGGTGATTTAGCTGATAGATGGCCGTATTTATTCTGGACTCAGATATTTACGGACATGTTCCTCGATAACAATGATTTAGCTTGCACCACTAAAAACGGCGAAGGGCACGGCTGGCAGGCCGCGCCCTTTCAGTGAAAGATTGACTATCTTCAGTTTACCAAGTGAGGAGTAATCGTCAGCCGATGGTGGATGCGAGGTAATCGGCGTGTTTTCTGTGAATTGGGAGCGGAGTTACTTTGGGCAGGGGTTGACAGGATAGGGCACAGGGCTGAGCGATCAGGGAACAGGGCTCGCTTCCCATTTTTTGGCTGCGCCACAGATGGGCACCTCCGGTTCGGGCAGGTGTCGGGGTTTTGGCCGGCCGAGTTCTTCGCTTCCCACCCTTTCGCCAACGGCGCGAAAGGATGGAGCACCCATGTTCGTGCTTGTCTTGGTCTCCCACTTTTGGCTGGTTTCAGAGCTCAGACCACAGAGCACAGAGTGCAGTGTGGAATGGACTGAAGCCCGGCCCTTACGAAGCTCGCTCTTTCCGGAGTTTTTTGTAACCTCGCGCCGCCTGAGTCACAATAGCGACAGCGATGCCGGCTCTGACTCAGCATTTTTCGCCAGCAAAGTCGCCTGAAGACGCGCGCCTCACTCGGCTCAGTCAAATCGCCGCCGCCCTGCCTGAGACAGCGCGCCAGGTCTACGGCTCGCATGCGACTTTCCTCGTCCGCAAGAAGCCCTTTGCGTATTTTCTCGATAATCACCACGGGGACGGCATCGTCGGTGTTACCTGCAAGGTTCTGCCCGGCGAAAACAAGGCCCTGGTGACTGCGCAGCCTCGCCGCTTCTATATGCCCGCGTATCTGGCATCGCGAGGATGGGTGGCGCTGCGCCTCGATGTGGGCAGGATTGCCTGGAAGGAAGTGCGCGACCTGCTCATCGGCAGCTATCTGCTGACCGCGCCCAAGACTCTCGTCCGAATCGTTGAAGAAATGTTGAAAAGCTAGTACCAAACCAGCTTCCGCACGCAATTCCATTGACCTCCCGGCGGGTTACTTCAGGGTAAACTTGAGGAGCAATGAGAATCGGCATCGACTTTGGAACCACGCGCGTCGTCGTTGCCGCGGTGGATCGCGGCAATTATCCCCTGGTCAACTTTGAAGCCGCCGAAGGGCAGGTCTACGACTGGTTTCCTTCGGTGGTGGCGGCAAAGGGCAACACACGCCTCTACGGATGGGAAGCACTTTCCGTGCAGGACGACGATAGCTGGACTACGGCACGCTCGCTAAAGCGCTTGTTGCGTACGGCGGGGCCGCGGTCGGAGCTGCAGCTTGCCGGTCAGGCGCTGCCCCTGCGCACGGTCCTGGCCGAGATGATGTCCTCGCTGCGGAGCCAACTTCTCGACCGGTCGAACCTGGGAGCGGAGTCCGGCGAGCCTCTCGAAGTGATGATCGGGGTGCCGGCGAACGCGACGAGCAACCAGCGCTTTCTCACCGAAGAAGCGGCCCGACGCGCCGGATTCGAGGTTCTCGGGGTGGTAAATGAGCCATCGGCTGCGGCCATCGAGTTTGCCTACCGCAACAGCGCCGAGCGGAAGAGCCGGGCGGGGAGTGCGCTGCTGGTCTACGACCTGGGCGGCGGGACGTTTGATGTTTCGCTGGTTGTGATGGGCGAGACCGAGCATGTGGTCCAGGCGACGGATGGGATTCCGAACCTGGGCGGCGATGACTTCGACGAGATTCTGGCGAGGCTGGTGCTCGAATCCATCGGCAATCCCTCTGACCTGAAGGGCTCCGAGCGCAGGCGCTTGCTGGACGAATGCCGGGAGAAGAAGGAGTCGCTCAATCCCAACACCCGCAAAGTGACGATCGATCTGGAGCGCGTGCGCGCGGGCTGGAAGGAAGTGACGATTCCGATCGATGTCTATTACGAGCGCTGCCGTCCGCTGATCGAGCAGACGCGGGAGATGGTCGAGAACCTGCTTGCGGCGAACCCGGGCCATCAACTCGATACCCTGTACGTCACCGGAGGGGGTTCGGAGCTTCCGCCGGTGGCGCGCATTCTGCGGGAGACGTTCGGACGGCGGGTGCGGCGCTCATCCTACATGCGGTCGGCGAGTGCCATCGGGCTGGCTATTCGCGCC
>JAFAMZ010000147.1 GCA_019232935.1 Silvibacterium sp. | reverse complement strand
TGCAGGCACACCGTTAGATTCGCGACGAAGCAGCAGGGTTTTCCGCAACCTCTCGTCGCGAAGGAGAGCAATAGGCGATACTGTTTCTTCGGAGAGAGTCCTTGCCAGAAGAGTCATCGCGCACCGCAGCCGTTCTCGGTCAACTTGGATTGCCTGCACCCATTGCGGAGCTTCGAGCCAAATCCTGGGACGTCATCATTGTGGGTGCCGGACATAACGGCCTCGCTTGTTCTGCATACCTCGCGCGCGCCGGAAAGCGGGTGCTCGTGCTCGAGGCGCGCGAGCGCGTCGGCGGAGCCTGCACCATTGAGGAACCGTGGGCCGGAGTGCGGATGTCGCCCTGCGCATATCTCGCCGGCCTGCTGCATCCGCTGGTAATCGAGGAACTCGGGCTTCCGGCGCGCGGCTTCCATTGGACGCCTGCGGTGAATGGCCTGTTCGTGCCCTTCCTCGACGGAACCAGCATTCAGCTCTGGGATGACGACGACCGATGCGAGGAGGAGATTCGCAGCTTTGCCAAGCAAGACTTGGAAGGCTGGCGCGCAATGACAGACGTAATTCGGCGTCTGCGCAATGCTCTGCGACCTGCCGACAGCGGCGACGTCTGGGTGGGAGACGCGCCCACGCCCGAAGAAATGGACCAGCGCCTCGGCTCCGATACTGAAGCGCGTCATGTCCTTTGTGACTGGTCTATGGCCGAGTTCGTCGAGCACTACCTCAGTGATGAGCGCCTGCAGATTGCGCTGCTTGGACAAGGCGTGATCGGAACCAATGCGAGCCCCTTCGATCCAGGCACTGCATCCATCCGCTTTCACCACTCGTCGGGGCGGCTCGGCGGTATGCCCGGCATGTGGGGGTATGTGAAGGGCGGCATGGGTATGGTCTCGTTCTATCTATGCGACGCGGCGCGCGAAGCCGGAGCTGTGGTGGCGACCGGTACACCTGTGGCGCGGATCATCCCCGGTTTAGGAGTGGAACTCGAGGGCGGAGAAAAAATCTCTGCGCGCGTTGTGGTCTCGAACGCTGATCCTTGCCGGGCGCTGGTGATGCTCGACGGCGCGGCGGATGCGGGATGGCGGGCCAAGGTAGAGGCCGTCCCGATCCAGGGATGCACTGTGAAGCTCAATGTGCTGTTGAGCGAGTTGCCCAACTTTATGGCGCGTCCGGGCACGAGGGAGCCGCACCACTTCGGACAAATCAATGCGCCGCTGACCAAATCCGAGTGGAAGGCTGGCTTCGCGGCCGCCCGCAGCGCCGAAGTGGCTGATGCGCTCTGGTCTGAGCTGTATTTTCAGAGCGTTCACGACACGTCCGTCGCGCCGGAGGGACAGCATACGATGAGCGTCTTCGCGCAGTACGTCCCCTATAAATTTAGAGAGGGAACGTGGGATTCACGTCGCGAGGAAGTCCGCAAGCTCGCGCTTAAATCCCTGAGCCGCTTTTGCTCAAACATTCCGGAGGCTGTCATCGATGCGCAGGTTCTGGGGCCGCCGGACATCGAAGAAAAGGTAGGACTCACTGGGGGCCACATCTTTCAGGGCGAATGCCTGCCGGCTTACATGTGGTCGCGACGCCTCTCAGCGCGCACGCCGATGCCCGGTTTTTATCTCTGCGGGGCCGCTACGCACCCCGGAGGCTCCGTAATCGGCATCAACGGCCGCAACGCGGCGATGGCGGTGCTACGCGATATCGGCCCGCAAGGCTGAGCTACTTCGCAGGATATTTCTTAATCATTCCCGTACGGCTGTTCATCACGTCCATCTCGCCGTTCGGATAAGCCGTGACCTTGACAAAGTTGCCGGGGTCGGTGCCCTGCAGGTTCGCGATCCGGGCCGCATCGACGTTGTGCGCCGAGCCGCCCTTGGCCGAGTAGTGCAGCTGCCAGAGATCTTCGAGACCGGGTGCCTGCTCGATGATCTCCCATGACGAAGGCGAGCCACCTTTCTTCTCCCCGTTGTCCATGATGGCGAGGCGCGGCGTTATGGCATCGACCAGCGCTGGACTGCTGCTCTGGCTCCATCCATGATGAGAGACGATGAAGAGGTCGACATGCCCCAGCTTGTTTACCGGACACATCAGCTCCACCTCCTTGTCCCACGTCAGATCGCCCAAATCAAGTATGCGCAGCTTGCCAAAGGTAATCATCACACCCAAGGATCGTGCGTTCTCAGTCTGATCGGCAACGCGCTTCTCCGAGGCCTCGCAGTACTGGTTCGAAGCGCCCCCGCCTGACAGCGGCTGTGCGATCATGGCGCCATTGGCGCTGACCACGATGACCTGCATGCCAGGAACCGGCAACGTGTCGCCCGGTTTGGCCACGATGTGTGCGTAAGTGCCGCTTCCGAGCACCTTCTCATAGGCGTTCGCGGTCTTGACCGTCCAGTCATCGGTGGTTTCCCGATTGGGCCCATGGTCGATGAATGTTTTGACCGGAATCCTTGCGACGAGTTGCGGAACACCGCCGGTGTGGTCGACGTGGTAGTGCGTCAGCAGGACATAATCGATGTGATCGAGCCCGGATGCCTTTACGGCTGCCGCTATACGGTCCGCATCCCGGTTGTTGAAGTCGGGCCAGCCGGTATCAATGAGCAGGGAGTGTTTGTCAGGGGAGACGAAAAGCGTGGATTGGCCACCCTCGACGTCAATGAAGTAAACCTGCAATGTGTCACTCGATGACGGATTGCCAGATGCTGCGCAGACAAGCAGCGTAAGTACACTCATCAGTTCCAGTAAGCGCACCTTCATATCGGCCAATTTACCTCCGAAAAGCGATTTCTGCCATGCTGAGGTGTTCTGACGGGCCCCCAATGCATTACATTTGCAGTGCATAACGGAGGGAGATCTTTGCACGATTTGTTCCGGCGCAGCCCGCATGCCGTCTGTTTCGTTGCCTGTCTTTTTCTAACCGCCATGTTCGCGCAAGCCCAAAGAGGAGCTTCGATCCGCTTCGATGATGCATCCAGAACCTTCCGCATCGACGGCGGCGACGTCTCCTACGCCTTGGGTATCAACAACAGGAATGAACTGCAGCCCATCTACTGGGGAGCGCGGCTGGGGGCGTCGGACGGCTTTCCGCAGCCGCATGAAGTGCACGAAGTTGCGTCGTTTGACCTGACCACCACGGTAACGCCACAGGAGTTCCCGGGATGGGGTTCGGTCTTTTACGTGGAGCCAGCGCTAAAGATTACTTTTCCCGACGGCAATCGCGACCTGGTCCTGCAATATGCCTCGCACCACATCGACGGCAACACGCTCACTGTCCGTCTCAAAGACATCGAGCGCGACGTTTTCGTCGATCTGCGGTATGAGATGGATGCTGCAACGGGAGTTCTTGGCCGCTCGGCCACGATCGAGAACCAGACCAAGGAACCCCTCGTCGTCGAGCGGGCCGCCGCCGCGACGTGGACCCTCCCGCACGGGACCGACTACACCCTTGATTATTTGACAGGACGCTGGGGCGGCGAATTCCAATTGCAGCAGGAGAAGATCGTGCCCGGGGCTCGCGTCCTTGAGAGCCGGCGAGGATCTACAGGGCACCAAAACAACCCCTGGTTCGCCGTCGAGCGTGCGCATACCGGCGAGCAGGACGCCGGCGAAGTCTGGTTCGGAGCGCTCGCGTGGAGCGGATCGTGGCGCATCACCGCCGAGATGGACCAGCGGCAGACTATTCGGATCACCGGCGGTTACAATCCTTTTGACTTCGACTACAAGCTAAATCCGGGCGAGAAGCTCAACACTCCGGTTTTCTATGGCGGCTACTCGCCCGACGGTATCGGCGGCGCGTCCCGCATCCTGGAGCGGTTTGAATTGACGAGGATTCTGCCGCAGCGTCCGAAACCAAAGCCGCGGCCCGTGCTGTACAACTCCTGGGAGGCGACTGAATTCCGTGTTGACGAAGCAGGACAGACCGCCCTGGCCGAAAAAGCCGCGGCGATTGGCGTGGAGCGCTTTGTGATGGATGACGGATGGTTCGGCCAGCGCAAGGACGATCACGCCGGGCTGGGCGACTGGTATGTGAACCAACAAAAGTTTCCGCATGGGTTGAAACCGCTCATCGATCGCGTGCACGCGCTGGGCATGGACTTTGGCCTGTGGGTTGAGCCGGAGATGGTCAACCCCGATAGCGATCTCTACCGCAAGCATCCGGACTGGGTGCTCAACTTCACCGGGCGACCAAGGACGGAAGGCCGGAATCAGTTAGTCCTTAACCTCGCGCGGCCGGATGTGCGCGATTATGTCTTCGGCTTCCTCGACAAGCTGGTCACCGAAAACCAGATCGCTTTTCTCAAGTGGGACTACAACCGCAACTGGTCGGAGCCGGGGTGGCCGGCGGTCGCTCCCGATGAGCAGAAGCAGGTCTACGTCAAGTACATCCAGAACCTCTACGGAATTCTCCGTGAGCTGCGATCGAAACATCCGGGGCTTGAGATTGAGTCGTGTTCAGGGGGTGGGGGTCGCGTGGATCTGGGGATTATGGGGCTTACGGATGAGTTCTGGACGTCAGACAACACTGATCCCTTCGATCGACTGACCATCCAGGACGGCTTCAGCTATGCCTATACGCCGGGAGTGATGATGGCGTGGGTCACCGACTCGCCAAACTTCATGAACCGTCGCGTCACTTCGCTCGAATACCGGTTTCTGTCTTCGATGCAGGGCTCGTTCGGGGTGGGCGCCAATCTGAACAACTGGCAGGACGCGGACTTCGCCACGGCCAAGCGGTTGATCAGCGAATACAAGCAGATCCGCGAGACCGTGCAGCACGGCTCGCTTTACAGACTTATCTCACCGCGAAATGGCAGCGAATATTCGGCGACGCAGTCAGTCTCGCCCGATCGCAGCCAGGCGGCGGTGTTTGCCTTTCTGCATTCCAGCCAGTTCGGGTACGACTATCCGCGCATCTACCTTCGCGGCCTCGATCCGAAAGCACAATACAAGGTGCGCTGGATCAGTGAGAAGCCAGCGGCAAAACTTCCTGAAACAGCCAGCGGCGAATATTGGATGAACGTGGGCATCGATCTTGAACTGAAGGGGGATTTCCAGGCAGCGGCGCTGCGACTGGATCGCGTGCAGTAAGAGGTGAACCGCACTCTACACAGGCGTGATGATCCCGGCGACCGGGCTCCGCTTCGGCAGCTTCTTTTTCCCCGGGCGCCTGAGCCCCATGGCGTCGGCGATCATGTCGATGTACTTGAGGCCGGCTCCTGTGTTGAAAATGACCACCCGGTCCGAGGGGCTGAGAAATCCCGTCGCGAGCAGATGATCGTAGGCAGCCGTTGCCGCAGCACCTTCGGGTGAGAGCAACAATCCCTCGTTACGCGCCCAGTCGAGCAGCGACTGAAGGATGGTGTTGTCGTCGAGATCGATGACCGTTCCGTCCGATTCTCGAACGATATCGAGGATCAGGTAATCGCCATATGGCTTGGGGACGCGTAGTCCGGCGGCGAAGGTTTCGGCGTCCTCGAAGAATTTGCTCACCGCCTCGCCGGCTTTGTAAGCCCGCGCAACAGGCGCGCAGCCCGAGGCCTGAACTGCGATCATTTTTGGACGTTTGCCCGGTCGGACCCAGCCAAGCGCTTCCACCTCCTGGAAGGCCTTCCACATGCCGATGAGTCCGACGCCTCCACCGGTGGGATAGAACACAGCGTCGGGATACTCCCAGCCAAGCTGCTCGACCAGTTCGTATCCCATGGTCTTTTTGCCTTCGACACGGAAGGGCTCCTTGAGCGTCGAAACATCAAACCACCCTTCATCGTCCTTCCGCTCGGCGACCATGCGCGCGCAGTCGGAGATCAAGCCGTCGACTAGGGTTACGTTTGCTCCATAGGCCACGCCTTCGAGGTAGTTAGCCATGGGCACATCGCACGGCATGAAGATGTGCGCCTGGATTCCGGCGGCAGCGGCATAGGCTGCGAGCGCGCTGGCGGCATTGCCGGCCGAGGGGGCGGCGAGCTTCTTCAGACCGTAGTGCCGTGCCATCGAGACGGCCATGGACATTCCCCGAGCTTTGAAGCTGCCGGTGGGATTCGTCGCCTCTTCTTTCAGATACAGGTTCGGATGACGTCGTGAGCGCAGCATCGGCGTCCAACCTTCGCCGAGGGTAACGGGTTCGACCTCGGGCAGGACCATCGCGTAGCGCCACATGTTCTGCCGGCCGCCGGAACCCGGACGCGAGGCTGGATCGATCTTGGTCAGGTCATAGCGAACATAGAGCGATCCGGCGCAGGCGGGGCATACGGTTCTGGGTTGATCGTTTGAGAGGTAGTGACGGCATCGCGAGCATTCGAGCGAGGAGATGGGGGGCATAGACCAAGTTTAGTGGGAAACCTCTGCACTCGATTTCACGATTCCGGCAGATGTATGAACGAGGGCGGTCCTTTTGCTTAAGCGCGTTTACGAAATTTTGCTCTTGGGGCTCGCTACTATTGCTACCAACCCTGCTGCTAGTTCCATTTGTTTGCTCAAGTGCGCGGGCTGCTTTAGCCGTTTCCAGGTATGTTGGAGGATTCTTCGCCGGACTAAGGGGGAACCCTCTGCTCCTTGGTCGTCGTTGGAATTGTCGTTCTCGGAAATATCTGCGGAGGTTATCTGCTGATTAGACTTGGAAGACATCTAAAGTGAGTTGCTCAGCGAAATAGAGGGGGGGTCCGCTACAGCTTGAATAGCTCCCTCAGCCGCCTGGTCTGAGCTCGGCTCACGGGGATCTCCGTCTGCTTCTTATCGTCTAAGCGCAGCTGATAACTCGATTTGAACCAGGGAACCACCTCCTTGATGTGGTTGATGTTGACCACGTAGGACCTGTGAGTGCGCCAGAAGGTTGACGGATCAAGCAATTCGAGCAGTTCCTCCAATGTGCGGCATTTTGATTGGCCCTCTATTGTCGGAGTAGCGACGGTGATGATTCCGTCATCGATCGAAGCGAAACAGATGTCTTTCTGATCGATGAGGAGCAACCTGCTCTGCGCCTGAAGGACGATCTTGCCGCTGTTCATTCGCGGAGATTGCTGTTGTTCGATAAGTCTGATCAGGGCATCGAGCTTCAGTCCGCCACCCCCGCCGCTACCGAGCGGTTCACCCTCGGCCTGTGTCGTGTCCTGCAACCGCTGGCGGGCGCGTTCGACGGCCTGCAGCACGCGGGCCTTGTCAAAGGGCTTAAGCAGGTAGTCGATGGCGTTTACGTCGAAGGCGCGCACTGCATATTGGTCGTATGCCGTGGCGAAGATGATCTGTGGCAGGCTGTCCTGATGCTCAATAAGCTGCTTAAGCACTGCGAACCCATCGAGCCCGGGCATCTGTACATCGAGAAACACCACGTCGGGCTGGTATTCGCGGATCAGATCTACCGCCTCGATACCGTTCGCTCCCTGCGCGACGACTTCAACGCTGCCAGCAGAGTCAAGGAGATACTTCAACTCTTCACGCGCGAGCTGCTCGTCATCGACGATGAGCGCAGTGATCGGAGGCGCGGATGTGGGCATGTGAGAGGCCACGTTCGAGTATAACGGGTGAGAACCGGAGTTCGCTTTCAACCCGAGAATGCGTGGAGCCGAGTCGGAGGATGATCGGCCGTCAGATCATGGCCGCAGTGGACGCAGTAGATATCTGTGATGCGGGCGCTACGATAACACTTGGTGCAGCAGGCCGCGACCTGATAGGCGCACTGGGGGCAGTAGTGATAATCGCTCTCAACGTGCGCTCCGCACGCGGGACAGGTCGCAAGGATCGGTTGTCGCAACAGGAAATAGAGCACTGCGCCCACCGCCCCGGGCAGAACGACGCAGATTATCCACAGCCGGGTGCTCATGCCGCGTCGCGGCGCGTCATTGGTGATATAGCCGATCATCAGCACGTAGAGCGCTGCCAAGGCTCCCCAGGAAAGAATGAGGTAAAACCTGAGGGCGACAGGAAGGCTGCTGGGGTGGTGGCGGTGAGCGGGCAACACGATCCAGAAGTAATACTGGGTGAGGGCAAAGGCCAGCAGTGCTCCGGCGATGGCCCATCGGGGGATGAGGCGCAACTCCTCGGAGAGACGAGTTTCGGTCTGAAAACCGCGTTGGTTCGGATTGCTCATTACTGGCTAGTTACAGGCGCCGATTCCAATGCCTGCCTTAGAATTCTTCCTTGTCCCGCGCCCTCTTGCTACGCAGATGAAGGATAAGTGACGCAAAGATCGTGGAGAACAGGGTGACGATTAGCGACAGGGTTAGGGCCGGCAGATCCTGGAAATGCTCGCCGCTGAACAGATCGTCGGCGATAGTCCACACGACAGGCGTAAGGAGCAGCGCCAGCCCGAGGAACGCGAGCATTACGATCCCGGCGTGGCGCCGGCGGCGCACCTCGGCGGCACGCATCTGGTGGGCAGCTTCCATCACTGCGCGTCGTGTTCGCTGCGCGAGGGCCAGATCGGCCTGAGCGTCGAGTCCGGAAAGAGCTTCCACCAGCTTTCGGTCGGGTGCACGCTGGCTCATGGGGTCTCCCTCTGTCCGTGCCCCGGTGCATCCAACGCCCGGATACGCGGCTTCAACGCGGCCATGCCGCGATACAGGCGGGACTTGACGGTCGACAGAGGCGCACGGGTCACCTGCGAAATCTCTTCGAGCGACATCTCCTCATGAAAGCGCAGCACGATCACTTCGCGATGCAGCGCATCGAGCGCCAACAGCGCCCCGGCTATTCGCTGACTGTTTTCGCGAATCCGGTACAGTTCGAAAGGGGTCGGCTCGCCGCTCGGAAATTCCAGGGAGCGGTCCTCGCCGTCCACTTCGCACATCTCTTCGAGACTAGCCATAGTGCGTTTGCGGCGGAGATCGATCAGGAGGTTCCGGGCAATGGTAAACAGCCATGTGTCGAAACGGGCCGCCCCGTTGTACTGGGCGCCACGCATCAGCACGCGCATCCACGTTTCTTGGAAGAGGTCTTCGGCCAAGTCCCGGTTCCCGGTGAGGAAGAGCAGGTAGCGAAGGAGGCGATGCTGGTATTGCACTATGAGCCGGTCGAGCAACTCCGGATCGTGCCGGCGGAGGCCGTGGGCGATCTCCATATTCTCGGCGCGCGATTGTTCTCGGAATGCCAGCGTGGCTGTGCTCATCTCACTCACAGATACGATCCATCGCCCGCCAAAGACGCTCTTCCCGACAAGATTTTCAAACTCGCGCTCAAAGCTCATTCCAGAATCCCCAGGCAGACATGGGCTGCAGACGGGAGCGACAGAGGAGAAGTCTGCTAATCTCTCGATTATCTGATGGCTCCGATCCGCGCTACAAGTCCAATTAGACTGGAGAAGATGGAAATACTGTACGGTCTGCATCCGGTCGAAGAGGCGCTGCGGTCGGGAAGCAGGAAATTCGACCACGTCTGCGTGGCGCGGGAGAGGCATGACGAGCGGCTCGAGCGCCTGATCGATGCGTGCCGCGATAACGGCGTCCGCGTGCGAGCCGAATCTCGCGAGGAGTTAACACGGCTGGCCAGAAATGCGGGCCACCAGGGTGTCGTCGCCATCGTACGCAGCCGGGAGTTCCTCGACCTCGAAGACCTGTTGCATGGTTCCGAACCCCGCCTTCTGCTGGCCCTCGATGGCATTGAGGACCCGCAGAACCTGGGCGCGCTGCTTCGAACTGCCGACGGTGCAGGCGTCGACGGCGTTATCATCACCGAGCGCCGCGCTGCCCCCCTGAGCGCCGTCGCGGTCAAAGCTTCCGCGGGAGCCGCGGAGCATGTCCGCATCGCCCGTGTCGTGAACCTGGTACGCGCGCTGGAACAACTCAAAGAGCGAAATATCTGGTGTGTCGGGCTGGACGAGCGCGGAAGCTCCAATTACGACGAGTACGACTTCACGTCCAACGCGGCAATTGTGTTGGGACGTGAGGGTAACGGGCTGCATGACCTGGTCCGCCGCACCTGCGATCACTTGCTCCGGATTCCAATGTGCGGGCAAGTGGCTTCGCTGAATGTCTCGGCGGCGGGCGCCGTGGTCATGTTTGAAGCAGCAAGACAGCATCGCATCGCGCAGAGCGGGGTTGCCGCCAGCCCCTCCCTGCGCACCACGAGAAAAGGCTTGGGTTCATGAGGATTTGGCTGTTTTTCGCCGCTATCATAATCTGCGGCGGATTGTGCGGAGCGGCGTGCGCTCAGCAAACACCCGGCGACTCTAAACCTGACACCCAGCAGTCCGCTCCCTCATCTGCGGAGAACCCAGAGGCAGACGGGAGTAAGCCGTCAAACCCCAACGCGAAGGTGATCTTCTCGCGGTCGGACGAGGATGACGCGGCGGCAAAGCCCGAAACTCCGGCCGCTGGGGTAAAGGTCACCGTCCAGGTTACGGATAAGGAACGTTCTGCCGTCACGTTTACGGCCTACGATCTCGACGTACATCTTGCGCCCCGCGAGCACAGTCTGGCTGTCCGGGCCCATCTGGACGTGCGAAACGACGGAGACCAGCCGCTGCCCGTCGTTCCGCTCCAGATCTCGTCATCGCTGCACTGGGAAGGCGTGAGCCTTGACGGCAAGCGGTTGCCGATGGAAGTCACCAAGATCAACAGCGACGTCGATCACACAGGGCAGCTCAGCGAAGCAGCCGTCGAGTTGCCCACCCCCCTCGCTCCCCAAGCCACGCTGCGCCTCGATACCGTTTACAGCGGGCCAATCGAACTGGGCGCCCGGCGTCTGCTCGCGCTGGGCACGCCTGACGACCTCGCCGAGCATTCGGACTGGGATCGCATTTCGGAAACCTTTACCGGGGTGCGGGGGTTCGGCGACACGGTCTGGTATCCCGTCAGTTCCGTCCCTGTGCTGCTCGGGGATCAGGCTAAGATCTTTGCCGAAATCGGCGCACAGAAGCTGCGCCAGGCCGACGCGACAGTGGCGATGCGCGTTTCAGTCGAATTTTATGGAGTCGCACCGAACCTGGCGGTCCTGGACGGTCGCATTGTGTCAATCGAAAAGCCGAGCGCCATGCCGACCGAGGAGTATCCCGGTGTGGTTGCCTGCTCGTTGCCGGCTACCAGGCTGGGGTTTACCGTTCCCACGCTTTTTATCGCATCGAGAACCTATCAGGAAGGCGGCAGCGCGCGGGTCTATGTTCGCGAAGAGAACGCAGCCAACGCACAGGGGGTGATAGAAGCTGCAGCGACGGCAAAGCCCCTGGTCGAGCAGTGGCTCGGATCAAAGCCGAAGCAGCCGCTGATAGTGGTTGACCTGCCCGAAGCTGGAGACTTCCCATACGAGCAGGGCTCGGTGCTCTTTATAGGTCTTGACCCCGACACACCCGAGAAGCTTGTGGAGCCGGTAGGCCACGCGTTGACCCACGCCTACTTCGTCTCACCGCGGGAGTGGCTCAACGAGGGCGTGGCCGTCTTCGTCGGCACACTCTGGACGGAGCACATTCACGACCGAACCCTGGCTCTTGAGAAGCTCGAAGCCGCGCGCGGAGCTCTTACCTTTGCCGAGCCGGTCACGCCCGGGGAGGGGACTGGTCAAGACCTGCTCCACGCATCGGATTCCATCTATTACCGAACCAAAGCCGCCTACGTGCTATGGATGCTCCGCGACATGGTTGGTGACAAGCAACTCGCTTTTGCGCTCCAGGCCTATGATCCGGCTTCCGACAACAGCCCCGACTACTTCGAGCACCTGGTCGAGCGCGCCAGCGGTAAGAACCTCAAGTGGTTCTTCGAGGACTGGGTCTATCGCGACCGCGGACTGCCGGATCTCTCTATCTCGGCCGTGAACTCCACCCACGCCGCGCACGAAAGCCAATATCTGGTCGCGGTCGATATCAGCAACGACGGCTTCGCTGGGGCCGAGGTTTCCGTGACAATCCGCTCCCATGACAGCACGGTTACAGAACGCGTTCGTCTGGACGGCAAGTCGAAAACGGTTCATCGCATGACCGTCAACGGCGCGCCGGTCGAGGTTATCGTCAATGATGGCACAGTGCCCGAGGTGCAGGCCACTCTCCACAAGCGCACGCTGGGCGAATAGCCTGCGTTCGGCGCACTAGTTCCCGCATTTGTGACTTTTTGCACAAAAAAACCGCACAGGAAATCCACCTGCGGATCAGGCGGCGTACTCAAGCCACGGAGAGTACGTAAGCGCCTGTACGCCTGCTGCGTTACCTAGGAAGGCGTCTCGGTTCTCTCCGAATTCATTGAGGAGATCGAACATGATTGCGCCAAGAGACACGGTAGCCGTCCGCCCCGCCCTCGAAGTTCCTTCCGGCATGACCCGACGGTCATTCTTCAGGAACGTGACGATCGTTGGAGCCAGCAGCGCCGTTGCATTGGGAGGTCTGGTCAAGCTGGCCTCGGCGATGGATCAAGAACACGAAGCCAGACATGAGGAAAACGATCACGATTCAGACGACCTGAAGAAGGGAGATCGTGACATTCTCGTTGCGGCGGAAATCGCGGAAGCCCTAGCTGTCACCACCTACACGAATATCATCAATGCCGCGCCGTTCTTCGGCAGATTACCATCGGCCGACCAGGTCTACCTGGTCGCTGCACGTGAGGAGGAGATGGCGCACTATCTGCTCGAACAAGAGGTGACGGACCAGTTCACGCCATTCACCTCATTCTTTTATCCGAAAAAGATGTTTGCCGGCGCGCAAGCCACCCTTAACACGCTGGTCACGCTGGAGGATGCCTTCATCGCGGCATATCTGATCGGAGTTCGGGACTTCAGCACGACAGAGTTACGACTTACCGCAGCCCGCATCATGGGTGTTGAAAGCGATCATCGCACCCTGGCACGGGTCATCGCCGGGGACGTGGCCCCGCAGGATGGAGGCCCGATCGAAAAAATCACAGGTATTCAGGGAGTGGCTGAGGATGCAGCTCCGCCCAACAACAACGGCTACGAAAGGACACTGTGCTGGACCAAGATCCATCAGGCTGTGAACGCATTACTTCCATTTGTCGATTCCAGTGCCGCCAAATCCGCAGGGTTCGACACTTCGAAGTCCTATCCTTTTGAGCCATTCAATCCGAAGCTGCCCTCTCCTTTGGGAGATTTCATCTCCTTCAAGGGCTGCTGAACCAATCAGATCCCTCAAGGGGGCTACGGAGAGCTGCTATGCTCTTCGTACCCTTGTGGGGACAGATGGTCGCCGGAACTTTCGGGGAGATCCGCGCGTAATTCTGAGCACTATGGAGCAGATCCCGTTGCGAAGAGTCATTTTGCTGATGCTTTCATCCTGCATCTTTTTCTGGTACGAAGCGCAAGCACAAACCCTGGTGCAGCCCGGCGAAATCTTTCCGGAGATTTCGGGCCAGACCCTCTCAGGCAAGCAACTGACCCTCCCTGGCGCGGCGGCCGGAAAACCCGCCGTCGTCTCGTTCTCTTTCAGCCGGACGGGAGGCAAGGACAGCGCCCTCTGGAGCGAACACGTTGAGAAAGACTTCCCGGCGATAGGACATCCTTACACACTCATGATGATCGAGGCGGCTCCGAAATTCGTGCGCGGAATGATCGTCTCCGGCTCGAAGAAAGGCATGCCCCAGCAGGCGCAGGACCGCTGCATCCCCATGGATCACGACGAGGACGTCTGGAAGAGGCGCATCGGCTACACCGACGACAGCAAGGCCTACGTTTTTCTGCTCGGCCCCGACGGGAAGATTCGCTGGAAGAGCTCTGGAGTCTTCTCGGACGGCGAGTACGCGAACCTGAAGAAGGAAATCGCGCAGGTGCAGTAAGAAAGTCGATCTTTCCGGATGAGCTGGGCGTTTCATCTCTGCGTATTGACGCCGTTACAATACAACGATGTCAGACCCGGGCACTAAAGATGATCTGAACGCCTTGGAAATCCGGATGCTCGAACCCATTGAGAAAGTGGAGAAGACCCTCCTCAAGGAGCTCCGGAAATGGGCCATCAGTTTCGAATCCCGTTTCCGCGGCAATGAGATTCTGTTGGGCGGCTTCAATGAGCGGATGATCTCGCTTGAAGAACGGGACACGAATCTCGAAGCAAGAAGATAGCTGCGCAAGTCAGCGATCAGCCATTGGCGTGATGAAATGCTCGCTTTGTTCCCAACGCCGAGTACATGGGCGCATAGG
>JAFAMZ010000054.1 GCA_019232935.1 Silvibacterium sp. | reverse complement strand
CCCGGCGCTCAGCCGCAATAGGCACTCTCAATCGCCGTAAGCTGGCGCCGGCTTCGCTCCGAAGCTCGGCGGCACGCGGTGAGTTGTGGGGGCGTTTTCTTCGAGCCGGAATTTCCCGATATGCTCCTGCAGGCGCCTGGAGCCTTGCTCGACCGACTCGACGATGCTGTTGGTTGCTGGAATCGACGCCGCGCTCTCCTCGCCAAGCTGATTGATGGCATCCACGCTCTCGCTCGACTGCTGAGCGGCGGCGGCCTGTTGCATCGAAGCGGCCGCAATCTGCGCGATCATCGAATCCACCTGGTCGGCCATCTGGATAATCCGCCGCAGCGCCTCACCTGCTCGATTCGTTGTCTCCACCCCCTGATGCACCGTCTGCGTACCGGCGTTCATGGCTTCGACTGCGCCGCGCGTGTGCACCTGGAACTCCTCGACCATCTTCCCGATCTCGCTGGTCGCGTTGCGCGTCGACTCGGCCAGCCTGCGAACTTCTCCCGCCACAACCGCAAACCCGCGCCCCTGCTCTCCCGCCCGTGCTGCCTCAATCGCCGCATTCAATGCCAGCAGATTGGTCTTCTGCGCGATCTCCTCGATCACATTCACGATGCGGATGATCTGCTCGCTCTCCCGGCCCAGCCGCTGTACCGTTTCCGCGGTGTTGCTCACCGACTCGGCAATTGACTTCATGCTGGCCAGGGTCTGATCCACAATTGAGCCGCCCTCCCGAGCCGTATTGGCTGCCTGCTTCGAGGTAGCTGCCGCGCTCTGCGCGTGCCGCGACACCTCTGCAATTGAAATTGACATCTCCTGCATGGCCGCCGCCGCCTGCTGGGTCTGCAGACTCTGCTCCTTCGTCCTCCGGAAGGTTTCGCTCGCCGAACGGCTCAGCTTCTCAGAATCCTCGCTGACAAGCGTCGAAATCTCCATCATCGTGCGGATCATCTCCCGCAAATTGTCCTGCATGCGATTGATCGAACCGGCCAGGCTGGTGATCTCGTCATTCGCGTCCATGTGCAGTGCCTCGCCCGTCAGGTCACCCTCAGCAATGCTCTGCGCGCGGCTCACCACCAGCAAAATCGAGCGCACCACCCGCCGGATCGTCGCCTCAGCCATGGCCGCCCCCAGCAGCCCTCCCAGGAAAATGAACAGCCAGAGATGAATCGCCTCCAGGCGGTTGATCGCGACCACCGAATTCAGATCCTGATTGGCTGCCCTCACCACCTTGTCCACGATCGCGGTCACATTCTCAAGGAACGCTGCATTCGCCGTGGCAACTGGCCCCTGCAGCAGGTCGAAGGCTTTGCCCGTACCTTCGCTGCCGTGGCCCAGTGCCATGTCGGCTGCCGTGCGCTGCATCTCATCGAGCGAGCGATACTGGCTCAGCAGCAGATCGATCTTCTCTGCGCCCACAATGCTGTCGTAGGTCGAGCGAAGATGCGCAATCGCTTCCAGGCAACTCTGCGCCTTTGTCCGGTAACTCTGGAACTCACTCGCATACCGCTGCGCCATCGCCGCATCCGCGCCGAAAAGCACGTAGGATTGCAGCGCGGACAGCTCGCCAAGCTCATCGATGCGCAGATCGCGCACCGCGCTGAGCGCCGGAATCCGCGCCTCAGCGACAGATTCCGACAGGCGGCTTACCTGCCGCATCTTCAGGTAAGCAAGAAACGAACCCAGCAAGACAAAAAAGAGCATCACAATCGTGCTGAGGCGCAGCTTATTGGAGAGTCGCGAATTGATCAGTGCCATCGGTTCCTCGTCTCGTCTTAGGGCGTCAGTTGCTTACGTCGAAGCTGATATCGATGTTCACCGCCGATTCGGAATCCCCGGCCGCAAACTTCCATTTCCTCACCGCCTCCTCGGCCGCCTGCGACAGCAGCTTGTTTCCGGTGAGTATCTTCACATCCGACACCGTCCCGTCCGGAGCCACCGTGGCCTGAACCCGGACAATTCCGCCGATATGCATGCGCTTGGCAAGCTCCGGATAAACCGGCGGCACACGCTTCTGCAGCTTGCGGTCCTCGGCATGGCAGGCCAACCCCAGCCAGGCGAAGGCCGCCAACGCCAGAACGAAGGCCCGAATGCGCTTCGCATCAACGCACTTTGCGTCACGGATATTCATGGGCAAACCTCAAGCACGTGGAAATTCGCAGGCCTGGAGGGGTTCCAGACAAAATGCCTATCGGCGTGAAGGCTTGAAGGCTTGAATGAGGTGTGCCAGGGGCGAAACTACTCCCCTCGATCTTGCTTTACCAGGGCTGCGCCCGGTTGCCAATCTCCGCAAAGGTCAGGTTCGCAGCCGTGCTTCCCGTCTTTTCCCGCCACAAATCGAAAAGCCGGCCGTAGCTCAACGTGCTCAGCTGCGAGGACTCCACCCCGAGCTTTTCACTGATAGTGTCGATCCAGTCCGTCGGCCCCTCAAGCTCGGCGAATACCCCGATCGGGGTCGCATCGATCACGCAATGCCCCTTTGCGTCCGCGTACTCGGTGCGCCACTTCTCGTAGGTGAACGCCGGCGCATATCCAAGCTGGGTGAAAACCGTCCCCAGCGCCTCCCCGTCGGCGACCTCGGTTTCAGTCTCTATACGCCGCTTGTGCCGCGCCGCCGGATCGTTGTCCGGCGTCAGACACTTATGCGTCAGCACCCAGCGTTCCCCATATTTCCGGATGCGCAGGATCGCCTGCTGCGTGCGCAGCCTTCTGTCCGGCGTATCGTAGAGCACATTGCGCTCGAAGGTGCGAGGCGTCACGCATCGAAATCCCAGCCCGCGGAGCTTCTCCTCCAGGACCCCCGCATCCGCGACTCTGAACTTCACCTCTACCTCAACCGCGCTCATACACTGAGTATAGGGCCTTGGAAGGAGAGCGACCGTGCGCCTGGAACGGGTTGGCGGCGTGCTAGACTTCTGGGATGAACGCACCACTCGATGCCCATGGCATGCTTGCGGTGGCGCTTGATCAGGCTCGTATTGGCCTTGCCGAAGGAGGCATTCCGGTCGGCGGAGCGATTTTCCGCCAGGATGGCACGCTGCTCGGAGCCGGCCGCAATCGCCTCGTGCAGAATGGCGACCCTTCGATGCACGGTGAAACCGACGCGTTTCGCGCCGCAGGCCGACAGCCGCGCTATACAGATCTGATCCTGGTGACGACGCTTGCTCCATGCTGGTACTGCACTGGATTGATCTATCAATTCAGGTTCAAACAGGTGGTCGTTGGCGAAAGTGTGAATGCGCAAGGTGGCATCACTTTTCTGCGTTTGAAGGGATTCCATATTGTCGATCTGGCCTCGCCGGAGTGCATCGAGTTGATCGGCGAATTTCAGCGTACCCATCCGAAGCTCTGGAATGAGTGCATCGGAGAAGGTTGAAGCAAGGAAGGCTGAGGCCGAACTGAGCCGGGTGCGTTGATGGAAACCCTGCGCTTAGTGGTCAACGCAACGGATCTGGGTTCTGATTCGTCGCGGGCATCGATCGCCGCGGCTGCCGCGATTCTTCGATGCGGAGGAACCGTCGCTTTTCCCACCGAGACCGTCTATGGCCTCGGCGCCAACGCCCTTAACTCCGGTGCCGTCGCGAAAATCTTTGCCGCCAAGCAGCGCCCCTCCTGGGATCCCCTGATCGTCCACATCTACAGCCGCGAAATGCTTCCGCAGGTTGCCGCAGAAATTTCCGATGAAGCAGCCCGGCTGATGAACGCCTTCTGGCCCGGGCCGCTTACGCTGCTTTTGCCCCGAAATCCTCATTTGCCTCCGGCCGTTACCGCAGGCCGGCCACTCGCCGGAGTGCGCATGCCGCGCCATCCCGTAGCTCACGCCCTGATCGCCGCAGCCGGAGTGCCGATCGCTGCTCCCAGTGCCAACACCTTTGGGCGCACCAGCCCCACGCAGGCCCGGCATGTTGCCGAAGATCTGGAAGGACGCATTGATGCCATCCTCGATTCGGGCGAGACGACCCACGGACTCGAGTCAACCGTTGTCGAAGCGAGCGCCGGCCGCTGTGTCGTCTACCGCCCCGGCGTAATCGGCCTTGAGCAGATCCGGGAGATCTGCCCCGGCGCCGTACTTTACGCACCGCCCGATACGGCCCAGGGCGCCGAGCCACAATCCTTGCCATCACCCGGAGTGGGTCTGCGCCATTACGCCCCTCGCGCGCAGCTCATCCTCATCGATGGACAAGGCGACGAGCAGAAGCATGCATTTGCCGTCGCTGTTCTGGCCCGGCAAAGTCCGGGCGTCAGGCTTGGCCTCATGCTTCCCGACGCCTTCGACAGCCCAGCCCTTGGCCACGACGCCCTCGTCTTCCGCTGGGGCCGCTGGAACAACTATGAGGAACTGGCACGCCGGCTCTTCGCCGGCCTCCGCTGGCTCGATGCCGCGGGAGCCGCCGTGATTCTTTGCCCCTTGCCCCAGGCGGACGGGATCGGCGTCGCAATTCGCGACCGGCTCAGAAAAGCAGCCCGAACGTATTAGCTCTTAAGCTGCTGACGAGAGCTACTGACCGGTGCTTTCCCCAACCTTGTACAGGTATTTGATGCCTGCTTTATAAATCAGCGTCCGGCTCCCGTTTCTTACCTTGATCGCATAGCGGTCATACCACTCGATGTAGCCTTCGATCACTTCGCCATCCTCGAGCACGAACGCCATCAGCGTCTGCATCTGCATCTGCTTCTGAAAATAGAAAGCCTCGGCATGAGATGCCTCATCGGCCGGCCCCGTGGGCACCAATGCCTGGTGTGTGAAAAGCGGCGACTCGCCCCGCATCCCGTACGCGCCTTCCTTCAAAGCGCGCGCCGACAGCGTTGGCCGCACCAGCTTGCGTTGCCCCGCAAAGCCCGGATCCTGATCGGCCACTGCCGTCTTCGACGGTACGCTTTGCGGCGCCTTGGCCCCAACAGCACGCGTTTCGTATCTATCCCCGGCCTGCAGATTCGAAGTATTCGCCATAGCTCTCAGGGGCAAAACTGCACACTTGAGATGCAGCACACTTTGCTGCCGCCGCCTGCGCAGAATCGCCTTCTGTCTGGAATTTGGTATTCGTATCGTAGCTGACTAGGGGGAAGATTGGCTATCGAAGGGGTGCGCTTTTCGCAAGCGGCGCTCCACCCCCATTTCACCCGGTGAAAATGGAATCGATTACCCGGCCAGACCGGTTGCGAACGCGTCCAGTGACAGTGAACGCAGCAGGTTTCGCCGCATCCCCGATCTCACCTCATTGGCGCCGCGCTCTGCCGACTCGATCCAATCGACCGTGACTCGTGGGCCCATCTCCAATAACTCTTTTTCGATATCGATGTTGCGCACCAGCCGCCGCGCTCCTGATTTGATCAGCAGCAGGTCCTCCAGCAGAGACATCAT
>JAFAMZ010000077.1 GCA_019232935.1 Silvibacterium sp. | reverse complement strand
GTTGGGGATGTGTCCGATGCCCAGAAACAGACCACTGACCGGCAGGATGGATTCCGTCCCGGTGACGGTATCGCGCAGGCGGAGGCCGAGGACTTCTTTCTGCTCGACTCCGAGAACCTCCTCGCCGACGGTGTTGGTGCGGAACTGGATCTGGGGGTGGGCCATGGCGCGCTCGAGCATGATTTTCGAGGCGCGGAAGTGCTCGCGGCGGTGCAGCAGGGTGACCTTAGTGGCGAAGCGGGTGAGGAAGAGCGCCTCTTCCATGGCGGAGTCGCCGCCCCCGACGACGGCGATCTCCCTGCCGGAGAAGAAGAAGCCGTCGCAGGTGGCGCAGGAGCTGACGCCGTGTCCGATGAGGGCCTGCTCGGAGGGCAGGCCGAGCCAGCGCGCGGAGGCTCCGCTCGCAATGATGAGGGTATAGGCGCGGATAGTCTCACTGCCGACTTTGATCTCGATGGGACGCTTCGAGAGGTCGGCGGCCGAGACGTGTCCCATGCGGAACTCGGCCCCGAAGCGGGCGGCCTGCTGCTTCATGTTTTCGATGAGCTGCGGGCCCTGGATGCCGTCGGGCCAGCCGGGGAAGTTTTCGACGAGGGTGGTGATGGAGAGCTGTCCGCCGGGCTCGTGGCCTTCGATGACGAGCGGGCGGAGGTTGGCGCGCGCGGCGTAGATGGCGGCGGTGAGGCCGGCGCAGCCAGTGCCGAGGATGACGGTGTCGCGTACGGTGTCGGTCATAGTGGGCAATGCCCTTTCGATTGTACCTGCGGTCAGTTATGGCCAAGGCCGGGCGTGCGGTCCGGGCGGGGCGCAGGAATAAGATGATCGGTATGGCGAATCTGGCTCTTGTTTACGGACTGCGCCTGCTTCCTGCCGAGGAGATAGCGGGGGTGGGGGAAGGCTCGATCGAATTGAAAAACGGCAACACGGCGCGGGTGACGCTGCATCTGTTGGAAGGGTCTCGGGAGCAGATTGAGGCGCAGCTGAGGCAGAGCATCGATGCGTTTTTCGATTTTTTCCCGGAGATCTGACCGGGGCGCAGCACAGTGTTGTCCCGAGTGCAATTGCATAAGCTAGCTGCGACAAGCTGTGTTTCCAAATTGAACCGCGTTCAGGGCGTGCTCCCATTCCGGTCTAACAGCCTCCGATTTGCTCCCCTTTGCTCTCGCGTTGCCGCGCCAGCCATGGCGAAATGGAGTGCGCGGAGCAACCATGAGGCACGCCGACATCTGGAAACGAATCCTGCTCGTCCTGCTGCTGACCATGATCTGTCTGATCGCCGGGGGTACCGCTTATGCTGGCGGCCCACGCTGGGTTGCCGGACCGGGATACTTCGTCCCCTCGGCTAAGGGCAAGCCAATCGTATGGGCGAACGGATTCGTGCCCTATTACCTCGATCAGGGCGACTTGAGCCCCACCATAGACCAGACCCAGGCACGGGCCATGGTGGCCGCGGCCGCCGGGGGGTGGAACTCCGTTCCAACCGCGGCCGTGACGCTTACTTTTTATGGGCATCTCGCCGAGGACGTGAACGGGACCAATGTTACCGGGGGGCCGAATGGGGTGGTCGCGATGCCGGCGGATATCCAGCCCACAGCCACCAATCGACCGCTGGCGGTCGTTTTCGACGAGGATGGTTCGGTCATCGATGCCTTCTTCGGACCCGGCGCAAGTTCGGCGTCAGAATGCCAGGAGAACGGCGTTGTGACGATGATCGACAACATCAACAGCGCAGGGAATATCGCGCATGCGCTGATGATCGTGAACGGGCTCTGCGCAACGGATGCAATGCAGATCGCCGTGCTCCAATATCAGCTGTTGCGTGCTTTCGGCAGGATTCTGGGTCTCGACTGGTCACAGACGAATGAGGAGATGTTTGCCTCCACCCGGGTCACGACGGAAGGGCTGGCCGGCTGGCCGATCCTGCATCCCATCGAGCGCTTGTGCAACGCTTCCGGCGTGCCGTGTATGCCGAATCCGGCGACGCTCCGGCCTGACGATATTGCGTCGGTGAACCGTGTGTATCCAGTCACCGCAGGGAATATCGGTTCATTCGCTGCCCGGAAGAAGATATTGACGGCTCCGAATACGATCTCGGTGCAGGGCAGGATTCAGTTCCGCCGGGGGCAGGGCATGCAGGGCGTTAACGTTGTCCTTCGGCCGATGATTCCCGGCACTGACCTGCCGGACGTTCGCTATACGGTAACGGCGGTGAGCGGCGCATACTTTTTGCGGAACTCCGGTAATCCGGTTGCGGGCACGACCGATTCGCAGGGGATGCCTCTGAACCGTTTTGGATCTGACGATGAGACTCTGGAGGGCTTCTTCGACCTGAGCGGGGTCCCTCTCCCACCGAATCAGACCAGCGCCGATTATCAGCTGACCTTTGAGCCGGTCGATCCGCTCAATACAGGCAATTTCTCTGTCGGCCCCTATGTCACCGGGCAGGTGAGTCCGTCTGGGACTATGCCCACGATCTACTTGCCCGGCCTCGCCGCCGGGTCAAGCGTTTATCAGGTGGTGGGTATCGGGAACTCCGCAGACGAATTGCATAGCGGAGATGACGGCACGGTAAGCGCTCCTGTGAATCTTCCTGATGCCGGTGAGTGGACGGCCCGAATCACCGGCTACAGCCATAGCAGCTGGCTCGAATGGCATGCCCGCGCAAATCGGGAATTCACCGTTGAAGCCGTTGCGCTCGACGAGACAGGACGCCCCACCACATACAAGGCGCAACCGGTGCTCGGAATGTGGAATGGCACCGACGTCACGAATGCGCCTCCCATCACTGCCGCTCCGCAGCCCTTCAACGGGGTTGTTCCGGGGCTGACAGGACTGCAGGTGATTACTGCTGCAGACAGTGAAGTCCGCCTTGGCGTTGCCGATTTGCGTGGAGACGGGCGTCCCGATTTTCTTTATCGAGGGCGCGTGCTTTACGCCGACTCTGTGAGTCCATCTCGCCTGCCGGCCTCCGGGGGTGCCATCGTCATCACAGGCGTCGGCTTCCGGCCGAACTCGATCGTGCTGGTTAACAATGCTCCCGCCGCGGTAACCAGCGTCTCGCCGACTCAGATCATCGCTGTGGTACCCGCCTCCGGCGGAGTAACGGGCAATGTCCTGGTTGAGGTTCAGGATCCGAAGACGCTGGGGGTGACGATCATCGCCGACGGCCTCAGCTACGATGCACAGAATGGCGATGAACTGGCTATCGTAACAGCTCCCGGAAATTCGGTTCCCACCGGCGTGCCTTTGCCGTTCACCGTCAGGGCAATGAATTGGAACGACCAGTCTCCGGCTGCGGGAGTGACGGTCAGCTATTCAGTCACTAAAGGCAGTGCAACGCTCGACTGCGGACAACCGGTCTGCCGTACTACCACTGGGGGTGACGGCACCGCGACCGTTATGGTTAAAGCAAATGCAACAAATCTGACAACTGTAACAGCGTCGCTTACAAATGGAGCGAGCATTGCCGCGGAATTTACCGGACAGGCGCCGCCTGCAATCGCTGTTGTAAGCCCGAATCTCTATCTGGCCATCGGCGGAACTGCTCAATGGAACGCGCAGGGGATTGTGCTCAGCAACGGTCAGCCCGTCGCCGGCCAGGCAGTCACCTGGACTCCGATGGGAGCCGGGGTAAGCGCGACGAACTCAGTAAGTACCAGCGGTGCGAACGGAGTGGTGACGCAACAAATTACCGCTGGTCCGCTGAATGCCGGAGATGTCATTCCCGTCAACGCGTGCCTGTCGGGCGGAGGTTCCTGCGCTCAGTTCAACGTAATTGCAGTGCATACACAAACCGCGCAACTGGTGGCGGAGAGCGGTACCAGCCAGATGGTGGCTGCCTCGGCCAGCCTGGCTCCTGTGCTGCTCAAAGTGACGGATGCCATCGGCCATCCTATGGCAGGAGTTGTGGTGATGTTTTATGAAGTGCTGGACGCCTGGACACGGCGTTGTCCGCTACATGGAGCGTGTCCGCCGGCGCAGGTGCTCGAACAGCAAAGCGTCCAGGCGATATCGGCCGCGGGCGGAACGGTCGCGCTCATCCCGCTTTCTATGCCAGGTAAGGCTTCGCGCCTGTTCGTAACGGCCGTCACGGGAGCCTCCGCGGTGCTCACATTCGAACTGGACAAGCATCCGTAAACCCTTCAACTACTTCCCCGAAACCAGCCGGCACTCACTGGCTGTACAAAAGGCCACCGCCGGCGCAACTTCACCCTGGGTTTACGTGTCACAGTGTAAGAGAGTATGCGCCGGGACGATCTCAAAGCTGCTAGGCCGTCCGGCAGGTTGGAATCGGTTTGGCGGGTATATCCTCGTGATTTGCTGACGTTGAAAGGTCAGGCTCGAATATGAATAACAAACGTTTCAGTTTTGATTTTACGGCGCCGGCGCGCGATGCGGTTCGCACTGCGACCGATCTTGCGCATTGGTCCCTCAGGGCGGGTCGCCGCGCGATGGCCTGGGGCCTGATCTACCTTATGATCCCGCTCGGTGTGGCGGACATGTTCGCGCAAGAAGCGCCCCCGCCGCCGCCCCCCGACTACCAGGACCAGGTGCAGCAGCCCGCGCCTCAGGCTTACACGCCGCTGCCTCCTGACCAGCTCAACCAACTTGTCGCGCCCATAGCTCTCTATCCGGACTCGCTCGTCGCGCAGATTCTAGCCGCCTCGACGTTCCCCAATGAAATCGCCGATGCGGATGCATTCGTTCAGTCGCATCAGGGTGTGCCGCCCGATCAGATGGGTCAGATGGTGGACGGAATGAACTGGGATCCCAGCGTGAAAGCGCTAATCGCATTCCCCACCGTGCTTGCCAACCTTGATAGAAACATCAACTGGACCACCCAGCTCGGTAATGCGTATTACAACCAGCCTCAGGATGTGATGTCGGCCGTGCAAGTGATGCGGCAGCGGGCCTATGAAGCCGGCAATCTGAGGAGCAACCAGCAGATGGCCGTGACGTACGAGCCGAGCAACATCGTCATCGCGCCAGCCAACCCGGCTGTGGTTTATGTCCCCTACTATGACCCCTGGGTCGTCTACGGAACCCCTGTGGTCGCCTGGGGTGGGTATTATGTCGCCCCGCCGCCGCCGGGATACGCCTTTGTCGCAGGTCTGGCGATCGGGTTTGGCATCGGTATTGCCATCGCCTCCTGGAACCACTGGGGCTGGGGATGGCACAGCTGGGGATGTGGATGGGGAAACCATACCATCGTTTACAACCGCAATGTCTACATCTCGCGTAGCGTAACCGTCATCAACCATGGTTATTACGGTAACTACGACCGCAATATTGGCGCACGCAGTTACAATGCCAGCATAGCCAGGACTGCGCCCAATTATCGACCCGGTTATAACGGCACTTACGCGAATTCCGCAGCTTACAGGAATAGTTACAACAGAACGGTAACGAATAATTTTAATCGCAACCTCGGCGCCAGTAACGTGCGCGCCACCAACAACAACTACAACCGTGTAAACATAAACACTCCTACCCGCACGGCAACCAGCAACGTTTACAACCGGCCTGGAACTACGAACACCTATTCCCGGCCAACTGCCCCTGCACCCAACAGCTATACTCGGCCTGCGCCAACGAATGGCTATAGCCGACTGACAACGCCGAACAACTACAATCGGCCGACAACGTCACCCAACTACAACCGGCCAACGACTCCGTACAACTACTCTCGTCCAACGGGAACGTACAACTATCCTCGGCCGCAGGCCCCAACAAATTACAGCCGTCCGGCGACGACCAACAACTACAGCCGACCGCCGATGACTAACAATTACAGCCGACCGACGACCCCTTACAACTATAGCCGCCCGGCAGCTACAAACACCTACAGCCGGCAGGCGATGACGAATAACAGCTATCATCCGCCGAGCAACTTTAGCCGCGCCGCACCGCAAATGCGTTCGGCGCCGGAGATTCATTCGGCACCCCAGATCCACTCGTCGCCTCAGGGGCATCCAAGCGGCGGAGGCCATTCCCACGGACGTTAGAATAGAACCCCGATCCGTTTCCGCCTGAGGGATGGAGCAAAACAGCTCCATCCCTTTTTGCATTGGCTACAAATGGGGTTTGTGTCGTTTTCCGATCTGGCGCATCTCTCACATAGGCCAGGAGAGGAGAATGACAGCGACTCTAAACAGAGTGCAGATTCCGGCCATCGCTGAAAAGCGCCGGCCGCGTGTGCTTATTCTCGGTGGCGGATTTGCAGGCACACATGCCGCCGTTGCTCTTGAACGGCTGGCAGTCGACGTGACTGTAGTCGACCGGCGGAACCATTTCACTTTCCAGCCTTTGCTCTACCAGGTGGCCCTTGCTGTGCTTTCTCCGGCGAATATAGCCTCGCCCATCCGCACCATTGTGCGCGGCAAGGAAAACGTTGAAGTTCTGATGGATGAAGGCTTGTCATTTGATACGAGCAATCGTCGTGTTCACTTTAAGAGCGGCACTGACGTGCAGTACGACTACCTGGTGGTCGCCACCGGCGCCACCCATTCCTATTTCGGACACGATCAGTGGGCGCAACTGGCTCCGGGTCTCAAGACGCTCGAAGACGCCATTGAAATTCGTCGCCGCGTTCTACTTGCATTTGAGCTTGCCGAGAGACAAATGCTGGAAACCGGTTCGCATCCGCCTCTGAATTTTGTTGTCATCGGCGGGGGGCCGACGGGCGTGGAACTTGCCGGAGCCATATCGGATATCGCTAAGCTCTACATGAGGCGCGATTTCCGCCATATTGACCCCACCAGAGCAAGGGTTCTCCTGATCGAGGGCGCGCCCCGCATTCTGGGAGCCTATCCTGAAGACCTCTCCAGGAAAGCAGTCGAGCAGTTGAATGCGCTCGGGGTCGAGGTCCACACCGGCGTCCAAGTCACAGATGTCCAGCCCGGCTATGTTATCGCCGGCGGACAGCGGGTAGAGTCGGTCGTTACCCTCTGGGCGGCAGGCGTTCAGGCCTCTCCTCTTGGCAAATTGCTCGGTGTCGAGACCGACAAACGCGGGTGCGTCGTGGTCAATGACACTCTGAATCCCGAGGGTCACCCGGAAATCTTCGTCTGCGGCGATCTGGCCCATTTCGAGCAGGACGGGAAGCAGGTTCCGGGCGTGGCCCAGCCCGCGATGCAGATGGGCGATCACGTCGCCAGGATGATCGGCGAGGATCTCGAAGGCAAGCCCCGCTCAGAGTTCCGCTACTTCGATAAAGGGGATATGGCTACCATCGGGCGCATGGCCGCCGTAGCCAAAATCGAATGGCCCTTCAAAGCGCATTGGAGCGGCTTTATGGCTTGGGTGACCTGGCTTACCATCCACATCTTCTTTCTCATCGGGTTCAGAAACCGCATCGCCGTGCTTTTCGAATGGGTATGGAGCTATTTCACCTTTACTCACGGTGTCCGGCTGATTACAGGGAGTGATAATCTTCCGGGCTGGTCAAAGGTGAGTCGTCCCGAAGAAATTGCAACCGTGCCGGCCGACGCCGCTTCCCCCGGTGCCCGGCAGGCCAGCTAGATTTTTCAGGAATAAAGGAATTTCTCATCACTGGCTGTGGCGATGTCGACCATCCCCATGGTTCATTTCCGGCGTGCCTCGCGTGAGGTGCATTCGGACTAGCGCAAGAACCGCGTCCGGATCGAACCGCCGTTAGAATGCCAGCACGACATTTTTTCCCGGGACGGTTCATGCGTACGGTTCGCTTCAGGATCTTTCTCGCAATCACGCTGTCAGCCGCCGTGGTCACAGCACAACCCGCCGCACCTTCGGATTTCGCTGCGATCAAGGGGTTTTATGAAGCCGGCCTGCGGCGCAATGGTATTCAGGGCAGCAGCCTCGCGCTGATCCGCGATGGAGAAGTAGTTTTTCACGACAACTATGGAATCCAAAGCCAGTCTCCCCGCGTGCCTGTCGACACCAACACCACCTATCACTGGGCATCGTGCACCAAGACGTTCACGGGCGTAGCGATCATGCAACTTCGGGACCGGGGACTGCTTTCGCTTGACGATCCTCTCGTCAAGTACATTCCCGAACTCGGCGCGGTTCACGACCGTTACGGAGCGGTGTCGAATATCACTATCCGGCAGATGATGTCGCACTCGGGAGGCTTTCGCGATTCCACCTGGCCGTGGCGCGATTCGGAGTGGCAGCCGTTCGAGCCGACGCAATGGTCGCAGATCGTCGCCATGCTGCCCTATACGGACGTACTGTTCGAACCCGGATCGCGATTCAGCTACTCTAATCTCGGCGTTGTGTTTCTCGGCGAAATTATCGAGCGGCTCTCAGGCGATCCCTATGAGGTTTACATCGACAAGAACATTCTGAAGCCGTTGGGGATGTATCGCAGTTACTTTGATCGCAGCCCTTATCACCTGCTTCGGTATCGATCGCACAGCTGGGACCTGAAAGATGGAAAGCTCGCCGAAGATCCGTTCGATTTCAACACCGGTATCACGCGCTCTAACGGCGGCCTTAATGCGCCTTTGTCCGACATGATCCGATATATTCAGTTTCTGCTTGGCGATCCGGGCAGGCGGGTTGAATACGACGCGATCCTGAAGCGCGCTTCGCTGGAAGAGATGTGGAAGCCGGTACTGCCGGTTCGGAGCGACGAAGACTTCGCGTCTCGGCCGGGAGCCGGCGACGAGGTGGCAAGCAGCTTCTTCGTCCACACCGATGGAAGGTTGCGGCTGATCGGTCATGCCGGGTGGCAGAACGGGTTCCGCAGCCACTTCTATATCGATCCCGGCACCCGCAGCGCGTACATTGTGGCCTACAACACGGACGCGCAGGACAAAACACAAAGCACGCGCGCCTTCGACTTCGAACTGCGCGATGAGTTAATCGATCATTTTTTTCCGAAGGAATAGGCCGCGGTGTGCGGGTCATTTTCAGCTGCGAAAACACGGCATACATGCGCTGGCAGGCGGACCTGCTGCATCACTCGTTCAGACGCAGCGGAATGCGCGCAGAACTGACCGCTCTGGTGAGCGAAACCGGCGGACTGATTGACGGATTCCCGTGCGAAACCGTCCGCGTCTCAAACTACAAAACCTGCGTACCAAACGAAATTTATGAGCCCCTCAACAAGCCCGGCGCTATTTGCGAGTGGGCCAGTCGCGGCGGGTCGCCGGGTGAGACGGTTCTGATCGTGGATACCGATTCGTTTTTCCTCCGTCCGGTGCCTGACCCGGGTTCCCTTCGCCGCGGAGAGGCCTGCGCCGACGCCCACGACTACATGCGTCCCGAACTCGACTATGTCCGTCCTGTTCTGGATCGGCATTGCGCGCCGCAATGCCGTTCTTTGTTCCAGCCGGTCGGCATTTACATTTTGATTCGCCGCGACGATCTCGCTGCATTGGCGCCGCGCTGGCTCGAGAAGGCAGTGAGCATCCGCTCAGACAAGGTCTGTCGCGCACAGCTGCCCCATAACGGCTGGATCAGCGAGATGGTTGCCTATGCGATCGCGGCAGCCGAGTGCGGCGTGCGGCATCGCATCAGCGGCATCGCGCAATCCACAGGCACCGGGTCGCTCAAATGCCCGATCATCCATTACTGCTTTCCCGTGAACCTCAGGGGCGGTGAGTGGAGCCCCGAACAGAAGGAACCGGTGCTGTGGAGCAAATGGGATTACGAGCCGTGGGAGCATCCGCCGGTCGAGCAGGCGCCCACGCCTGAATCGCGGGAATTGTTGCAGGGACTCGCGGAACTGGCTGCCAAAAAGAGAGCCGCCGCCACCCAGAATGGCTCATGACAGAGTCTTCGGCGACGGCGCTGCCGCAGCCTGGTCCAGAACTTCCGATTCTTTTCGCAGCTCGATGACTCGCTCGCCGATTGCGTACTTCAGCTTGTCTATGCCCTGACCGGTGACTGCAGAAATCTCGTAGAACGGCAACTTTTTGCGCCTGGCCATCGCGCGCAGCTTTTTGAGCTTCTCCGGATTGGCTACATCGACCTTCGATGCGACGACAATCATGGGTTTGTCATCGAGTCCGTGACCAAAACTGCGCAGTTCACCCATGATGACCTTGAAGTCCTCGACAGGATCGGGCCTTCCGCTAGCGTCAGACACATCCACCAGATGCGCCAGCAGCCGCGTGCGCTCGATATGCCGCAGGAACTGCGTGCCGAGCCCGGCGCCCAGATGCGCACCTTCGATCAGGCCAGGTATATCTGCAACGACAAAGCTCTCCTCGTGGGGAGCGTCGCCGATCGAGACGACGCCAAGGTTCGGCTCGAGCGTTGTGAACGGATAATCAGCAATCTTCGGTTTCGCGGCGGATATCCGTGAGATCAGGGTTGATTTGCCTACATTCGGATAGCCAACCAGTCCAATGTCAGCCAGCACCTTCAGTTCCAGCCTGTAGGTGCGTTCCTCGCCCGGCCTTCCCAGCTCGTGCTCCCTCGGAGCCTGGTGGGTCGGTGTGGCGAAGTGCTGATTGCCGCGCCCTCCGCGACCACCCTTTGCGATCACTATCCGCTCATCGGGCCGGGAAAAATCGTGGATCAACTCGCCTGAATCGGCGTCGTAGAGCTCCGTGCCCACCGGAACCTTGAGCACAACGTCTTTGCCTTCGCGGCCCGTGCAGTTTGATCCCATGCCGTGCTCGCCACGCTCGGCTTTGTGCTCCGGGTTATAGCGGAAGTAAAGCAGAGTATTGTGGCGCTGGCTTGACTCCATCACAACATCGCCGCCGCGACCACCGTCTCCTCCGGACGGACCGCCCCGGGGAACGAACTTCTCTCTTCGGAAGGCCATGCAACCATTACCTCCGTCACCGGCCTTGACCCGAATTTTTGCCTCATCGATGAACATTTGCCTTCTTTATTTTAGCGAATCGATTACTCTTCTCTCACTATTCCTGAGGACTGACGCGAGCACATCTGAATCCGGGTACGGCCCCACGTATCTGGAGCCTGATGCGCTCGATCTACCGTAGGGAAGCGCGCCTGCGCCACGCAGCGTATGCGCACTTCCCGTGGGCGCGGCGCTTCGGCACTCATCCGCGTCAACGGGACAATTGTTTCACCGCTGCTGCGGTTCAATCTCGGCGGTCTCGTCTGGAGTCTGTTGGCGGGGCCGCTTTTATCCCGGCTCTTCGTTCCGGGATAGAGGTCACGTCACAGGGAGACTCCCATGGACAACCGGCGAGGCGTGTTCCGCCCATCATGGATTTCGCTTCTTCTTCTGGTTCTCTTCCTGGCGTTCAATCTGGCATCTCCGCAGTCAGATACGGGTGGTTCGATTGCCGGACAGGTCGCCGATACCGGCGGACGCCTGTTCCCCGCGCTGGTGACGATTCGCAATACCAGTACCGGCGCCGTCAGCCAGATGTTCTGTGATCGCAACGGCAATTTTCGTTTTACCGAACTCGCACCCGGTGCTTACTCGATTCGCGTCAGCGCACCTGGGCTCGCGTCATGGAAAATGGATCGAGTGGTGGTGGAAATCGGCCGGGTCACCCTGCTTGCGCCAAAGCTTGACCTGGCATATGACGAGAACGCCGTGGCTGCAAGAGGGACGGCGTCACAGGCCGGTCCTGCACCGGCAATCAGCAGCAACGTCGATCAGCAGGCTATTGAAAACCTGCCCAGTAACAGCCAAAGCTGGTCTGATCTGGCTGGGCTCTCTGCCGGATCTGCTCCCGGCCCGAGCGTCGACGATCCTGCAAGCTTTCGCGGACTCAGCCCTTTGATGAACAGTGTCGTCATCGACGGCGCTGACCATAACCTTGCCTTCTCAGGACGTCAGCGCGGCAGCGGAGCAGGAGGTTACTCCACTGCTCAATCGGCAATCCACGAGTTCCAGGTGAACACTTCCAATTTCTCCGCCGAATACGGCCACGCGGCGGGTGCAATCATCAACACTGTGACGAAATCCGGCGGAAACCGGCTTCACGGACAGGCCTGGTTTTACGATCGCAATGCAGATTGGGGCGCTACAAACGCCTTCACCACGCTGACCGAATTGAATTCACACGGTCAGTATGTCAGCGTGCCATACAAGCCGCCCGACAACCGCAAGCAGTGGGGAGCCTCGGCCGGAGGACCCCTCCGTCGCGATAAGCTTTTCTGGTTCTTCTCCTACGATCAACATTGGCGCGACTTCCCGGGAATCGCTCGGGCCAACCAGCCCGCCGCATTCTTCGCTCCGCCTTCGGCAGAAACCATCCAGACGCTCGCCGCTCGTACCGGACAGAATGCCGACCAGGCTCTTGGCGAATGGAATGCCACGATGGCCAGCCTTAGCGGACTGCTCGGAAATGTCTCCCGCAATTCGCGCCAGTTGATTCTCTTTCCGAAGATCAACTGGCGTCCGAACAACCGCAACCATTTCGTCGTTCAGTACAACTTCATGCGCCGGACGGCGCTGAACGGAGCCGCCACTCAGGCTTCCGACACTTATGGCATTGGCAGCTTCGGAACTCATCGCACCGACTCCGACAGTGCCGTCGCAGGATGGCAGTACCTGTACACTCCCAACGTGCTCAACAGCGCGCGCTATCAATACAGCAGCGAGCTGATTGCGCAGCTTGCCAGCGCGGCAACGCCCTTTGAGATGCAGCTGGCCAATAACGCGTTCGGCCTGCCACCGCAGATCGCAGTGGATCACAGCTCGGGCTTCACCTTCGGCACCCGCTCTTCGATCGACAAGCCGCAGTACCCCTACGAGAGGCGCCAGCAATTCGTCGATGCAATTACCTGGATCCACAGGACCCATGCGCTTAAGTTCGGATACGACTACAACTACATCACCGACACCGTCAGCGGACTCAAAAACCAGGTGGGCGCCTATTCCTATTCCAGTGTTTTGAACTTTGTCTCCGATCTGCTCGCTCCGAACCACTGCGACGGAGCCACGAACGGTGCGGGAATATATCCCTGCTACTCCTACTACGAGCAATCCATCGGCGAGCCATCCTGGACTTTCAACACTGCTGACTATGCGGCTTTTATTGCCGACGACTGGAAACTGAGCCGCCGTCTGACTGTTTCGGCCGGCATTCGCTATGAATATGAAGCGATGCCGACCCCGGGCAGACTGTTGGCTAATCCCGATATTCCACAGACAGCCGCAATGCCACACGACCGCAACAACTTCGCCCCGCGCTTTGGTATCGCATGGGACCTCTTCGGCTCGGGCCGGACCATTCTCCATGCCGGTTACGGCATCTACTACGGCCGAGTCTCGAACGCGACCATTTACAGCGCCCTGACGACAACAGGCTCTGCTGCCGCCCAACGCAGCTACTACTTTCGCCCCCTCGATAACGGCGCACCGCCATTTCCATACGTCTTCTCGACTGGTGCATACCTGCTTATCGCGCCGAACGCGATTTATTTCGACAAGCGATTTCAGAATCCGCAAATTCGTCAAAGTGAAATTTCATTCGAGCAGCAGCTCGGTCACCGCACCACTCTGACCGCGACCTATATGGGCTCCTATGCGCGCGAGTTGCCAAATTTCATCGACACCAATGTCGATCTCGCCACTCTCGGACTGGTCCACTACACGATTGCCGACGCTCACCATCGCGGGCCGCTGAAGTCGGGCTTCACGAGCAGCTTCTATTACCAGCGCCTGAATCCGAGATACCGAGCAATTACCGATATCGTCAGCGAAACCAATGCCACTTATCACGCCGGCATTGTCCGGCTCACCCGCCGCCTTGGCGGCCCATTCAGTATCAATGCGGGTTACACATATTCGCATGCCATCGATGGCAACCAGAATGAGTCCACCTTTGCGGATACAAACAACGTTTACGATCCGGCAGACCCGCGACTCGAACACGGCACGTCGAATTTCGATGTTCGGCAGCGCGCGTCGGGCGGCGTCGTGGCGCAGACACCCTGGCGGTTCAGCGGCATCACAGGCGCTTTGCTCAATGGGTATTCGCTTGGAGCAACGGTAGAATGGCGAACCGGCTTGCCATACTCCATGCACACGACGGGCGCTGTTCCGGCTCCGTCCTGCTCGTACGAAGAGTATCTCGAGTACGGCCCCTCGTGCGTCGGCATCACAACCTCGGGCGTGATTGTCGGCGGCGCCGGCTCCGGCGCGCGCATCAGCGGACTCGGGTCAAGTCTCAACGGATATGGCGGCAGCAACATCCTCCCACAGATCGGCCGGAACACCTTCCGTTATCCGGGAGTGGTCAACCTTGACGCACGCGCCGCCAAACGCACCCGCATCAGCGAACGGATGAGCTTTGAAGTGATCGGGGAAGTTTTCAACGTGCTTAACCACACGAATGTGACTGCGATTGAAACCATCGGCTATGTCATTAATAATGACAGCTCTTATGCTCGGACTGCTCGTCTTACCTATCTCGACGGAAGCTCCGGAAAAGCCGCATTCGGCGCTGTAACCAACTCCAATAGCACCTCGTTATACCGCCAGCGGCAGATCCAGGCAGGTTGCCGCATCATCTTTTAGGTGCCGCTCGGCCTCGACTGCAACCAGTTAAAATGAAAATTGGTAATGCCGTTCACCGAACAATACGACGTGGTTGTTGTAGGAGCGGGACACGCCGGCTGCGAGGCTGCGATGGCGTCTGCGCGCATGGGTCTGCGCACAGCGCTCTTCACGCTGAACCTTGACCTGATCGCCCAGATGTCCTGCAATCCGGCGATCGGCGGCATCGCCAAGGGGCACCTCGTCCGCGAAGTCGATGCCCTTGGCGGGATCATGGGCGAAGTCGCCGACGCCGTCGGCATTCAGTTCCGCCTCCTCAACACATCGCGCGGCCCGGCGGTCTGGTCTCCGCGCGCGCAATGCGATAAGCAGCAGTATCGCCTGAAGATGCGCGAGGTTCTGGAGTCGCAACAGCACCTCTATATCAAGCAGGCCGAGGTTGTGGACGTGATTCAGGGTGCAGCGGACAGGGCTCAGGGACCAGAGCACGATAACCGACCTGCGATTATCGGCGTGAAGCTGCGAGACGGGCGCACGGTTCTTTCGAAGGCGACCGTGATTACTACCGGAACCTTCCTGAACGGACTTATCCACTGCGGCGAGGAGCGCTACCCGGCGGGACGTAGCGGCGAACCCCCTTCCGTCCTGCTCGGAGAAGCCCTGAAACGGCTCGGTCTTCGCGGCTGCCGTCTGAAGACCGGTACGCCTCCGCGCCTTGACGGCCGCACGATTGACTGGAGCCGCTTCGAAGAGCAGCCCGGCGACGCTGACCCAACGCCCTTCAGCTTCCGCACGCGCGAGATTGCGCAGCGCCAGGTCTCTTGCCACATCGCTTACACCACGCCGGAGACGCTGCGCATTATCCGCGAGAATGTCTCGCGCTCGCCCATGTATTCGGGTCAGATTCAGGCTATCGGGCCGCGTTATTGCCCGTCGATTGAAGACAAGGTCGTCAAGTTTCCCGACAAGTCCCAGCACCAGTTCTTTCTCGAGCCCGAAGGCCTCAACACTCACGAGGTCTACGTGAATGGCATGTCCACTTCCCTGCCCATGGAGGTGCAGGCCGAGATCGTGCGCTCCATTCCGGGGCTTGAAAATGCGGAGATGCTGCGCCCCGGCTATGCCATCGAGTACGATGCCATCGATCCGACCGAGCTGGATCGCTCGCTCCGGGTGAAGAAGTTCGGGGGCTTGTATCTCGCCGGCCAGATCAACGGCACGTCCGGGTATGAAGAGGCTGCCTGCCAGGGCATCATGGCCGGGATCAACTCGGCGCTTGCAGTACAGGGTCGTGAGCCGTTCGCCCTCGACCGCACTGAGGCTTACACCGGCATTCTGATCGACGACCTGATCAGCAAGGGCACAAACGAGCCGTACCGGATGTTCACTTCACGCGCGGAGTTCCGCCTCCACCTTCGCATCGACAACGCCGACCGACGCCTTACGCCACACGGGCGCCGCCTCGGCCTGATCAGCGATGATGCTTGGGCAGAGTACGAATCCAAGCAGGCACGCGCCGTAGTCCTCGAAAAACTGCTTGCCACACGCAAGCCGAACCCGCAGTGGTTGGGCGAGCTCTTTCCAGATACCGCCGCTCTCGGCAACATTACCGGCCAGACGTATGCGCAGATTCTCAAGCGTCCGGAGGTATCAATCGAAGCGCTTTGGCCGTTGCTGCGCGACGAGGTCGCAGGGCATGACGATAAGTCTCTGCTCGAAGAATGGCTTGAATCGGAGGACGGCCATCTTCGCTCCGCCGTTCGTAACGAACTTAAGTCCATCGAAACCGAAATTAAGTACGCCGGCTATCTCGACCAGCAGAAGAAGGCCATCGAGAAGTTGAAGCGCGCTGAGGAACGCGCGATCCCCGAGTGGTTCAACTATGCCGCCGTCAGTGGCCTCTCGCGAGAGATGCAGGAAAAACTCATCCGCGTCCGGCCGTCGACGATCGGACAGGCTAGCCGAATCCCCGGCGTAACGCCTGCGGCGCTTTCACTTATCAATGTTTATATCGAGATTCAGGCACGCCGCAGCGCAGGTTCGTTTCAACTTGTCGAATCACGCTGAAGGTTCATCGACATCAATGGGAGTAGTGCGCCCACCTCAGTGCGGCTGCGGAGCCGCGTTACTCAAATGCTCTTCGGCCAATAACAGCCGGAACTCCGGTTGTTCCCGCAGAACTGCAAATTCCTTCGCCGCCATCAGCTTCTTCACATCGTCGAACCCATCGATAAACGCCAGCCGCAGATACTTGATCGCGGCTTGCACGTTTCCGGCATTGGCATAAAGCCGTGCCAGCTCGAAGTTGAGCTGTGCCTGTTCTTCGAGAGGACCATTCTCGGCAATGCGCTCCACCGATTCGTTGATGAAGACATTGGGATCGATGGCAAAGGCGCGCTGGTATGCTTCCAGACCGTTCTTGTATTTGTGCTCGGAGAAGTAGGCAGTCCCCAGATTGCTGTAGAAGGAGGCGCAGTTGGGTTTCAGCCGCATTGCTTTTTTGTAGAACTTCTCTGCCTTCCGGTAGTCCTTCTCGCCGTAGTACACCGTTCCCAGGTTATTGAGCGCCTCGGCGTACTTAGGATTGAGAAAAAGCGCCTTTTCGTACTGCGCCTTGGCAAAATCCAGCGCGTACATATGCTGATAGGCAATTCCCAGCTTGTTCCACACCACCGGAGAATCCTTCGGCCCCCGTTGATATGCGGCAATCGCT
>JAFAMZ010000038.1 GCA_019232935.1 Silvibacterium sp. | reverse complement strand
CCGCCACAGGAGCCTTTCTTGGCGGGAAGCATGACATCGCGTCGCAGGCCTGGTAGCGCAGTTGCGCCTGGATCAGATGTTCGCCGGCCTGCGCCTTCACATGTGCTCTCAGCACGAACTCGCCCGTATACACGCTGAGCTTTTCATTCGGATAAGACGCCAGAGCGAACTCCTCTCCCGGAGGGAAATCCACCGTCTTCACCGTCACTCCCTGCGGCTCGGCCACGATCAACTGTGTAGGAATGAAGCTCTTTTCATGTGGTGTGTGCGAATTGATATGGAACCCCGGATTCACCGTAAAATGCAGCTCGACCACACTATCTTTATTCGCCGTAACCGTCACCTGCTCCGGATAGAGAAACTTCACAAACTGCTTCTCATTATTGGGCTCGCCGCTCTCCCAGGGAAGCTTCTGCGTCGGCGCCAGATTCGCCCCGAGCAGCGCCAGAATCGCGACCGCCCGCACTATAGATCCCACTACGACTCGCCCTTTTGGGCCTGCTCTCCGTTGCCCAGCGCCTTCTTGATGTTCGCCTCGATCTCATCGCGATCCACCAACCCGATCGTCGCTGCCACCACTTTCCCGCTGCGGTCCACATAGAACGTCGTCGGCAATTGATCGACTCCGCCATAGGGCTCCGCAACCTTTGCGTCATCGATCAGTACCGGATAGTTGATTCCCAGCTTCTGCGCTGATTCAGCAATCTCGCGCTTCTCCTTGAACAGCGCCGCCTTGTCGTCCGCATCCAGATCGTCTTCGGAAATCCCCAGAATCACCAGTCCCTGGCTCGCGTACTGATCGTGGAGCTTCGTCAGCCACGGAATCTCCACCTTGCACGGCGCGCACCACGTCGCCCAGAAATCGACCACCACCGCCTTGCCCTTGTAATCCGCGAGCGACACCTTCTTGCCATTGATGTCCTTCAGCGTAAACGCCGGAGCCTGCTTGTTCTCCAGCGGATTCTTGAACGGCGGGGGCTCGTCTGCTCCGGCCGAAGCCGCATCTGCCTTTGACAGCACAATCACCGGCTGCTTCGCCCTGGCCTCTTCAGCCTTCCGCTTCCGGTAATTCACCACGCCGGCCCACGCAATCACGCCCAGAGCCACGATCACCGCCAGCACCACCGCTACGTTCCGCTTCACCATCTACCGCCTTTCCCTTGTTCAATTCTATTCGACATAGGCTGTCTGGTAGCATCGACTGTTTGACGCCCCGCACGCCATCCGAGCTGGTTCGCATTGAAGCCCGGGCTCTCCTCGCATTAGCCGAACGCCTCGAAGGCCCCATGTCCGCAGCCTTCGACCGCGCCGTTGACTGCATCCTTCAGTGCGGACAATCCCGCGGACGTGTCGTCGTTACCGGCATGGGCAAGAGCGGCATCATCGCCCAGAAGATCGCTGCAACCCTCAGCTCGACCGGCAGCCCCGCGCTGTTTCTGCATCCCGCCGAAGCCGTCCACGGCGACCTCGGAATGCTCGCCCGGGGAGACGTCGTCATCGCCCTCTCTGCCAGCGGAGAAACCGAGGAGATCCTCCGTCTCCTCGCCACCATCAAGCGCATCGGCGATGCCCTCATCAGCTTCTGCTGCAACACCCAGTCCACACTCGCCCAGGCCAGCGACATCTGTCTCGATGTCAGCGTCCCCGAGGAGGCCTGCGGCATGAACCTTGCCCCCACCGCCTCCACCACCGCCATGCTGGCCCTCGGAGACGCACTCGCCATCGCCGTTTCGCTGAAAAAAGGCTTCCGCGCCGAAGACTTCGCAGACCTGCACCCCGGCGGTAAGCTGGGCAAGCGGCTGGCGCGGGTACGTCACCTCATGCACGCCGGAGACGCCATCCCACGCGTCGCGCGCGATACGCCCATGAAAGACGTGATTTATGAAATGTCCCGCAAGAAGCTCGGCATCACCACCGTCGAAGACCACGGCCGCCTCATCGGCATCATCAGCGATGGAGACCTTCGCCGCCTCCTTGAGCGCGACGGCGCCGATGTTCTGAATAAAACCGCGGGCGACGCGATGAACCCCAGCCCGCGCACCATCTCCCCCGACGAGCTCGCGGTGCGCGCCCTCAGCATCATGGAAGAGAAGAAGATCACCTCGCTTGTCGCCGTCGATCCCGCAGGCGCCATCGAAGGCGTCATCCACCTGCACGATCTCTGGGAGACAGAGCTGATCTAGCCGCCGCAGCGAAAAGGGGAGTCCTGCAGAAACGGCAGCCTACAGCTTTTCCGCTTCCTGGACGGTAGACGTAATCGGGATCAGCGAATCGACGTGGGTGAGCTTGAACAGCTCCATTACCCGCTGATTCACCCCGGCTGCAATCAGCTTGTGTCCCCGCCTTTGCGAGGAGACGTAGTAGTTGATAATCGCGCCCATGCCGGCAGAATCCATGTATTCGACCCCGGTCAGGTCAAGGATGGTCACGGGTGTGTGGTTGCTTTCCAGCTCACCCTTGAGCGCGAAAAAATTGTTGAGAAGAACAGGCCCGGTTACGCGTACAATCCGAGTCCCCTCTGAGCTTCCGGCCAACGATTCGACAGCGAGAGTCTCTTGTTGCATAACGATTTACAGTGTATGTACCCCAACCGCTCATTCATATTACAGCAAAGTGAATACATAGGCCTCGTAGCCTTGGTCGTCTTATGATGAGGTCAACCAGCACCATATTGCCGGAGGATTTTTGCTTTACTGGCTCCTTTATCAAAAGCTCTTCCCTTACTTCAGACCGTTCCGAATCTTCCGGTATCTGACGTTCCGCACCGCATTTGCCACGCTCACCGCCCTGCTCATCGCGCTGCTCGTCGGTCCTTACGTCATCCAGAAGCTCCGTGACTTCCAGATCGGGCAGTACATCCGCGAAGAAGGCCCGAAGGAGCACCAGAAAAAGGCCGGGACCCCCACTATGGGCGGCGTCCTCATCTGCATTGCCATCGTGCTGCCCACGCTCCTCTGGTCAGACCTGTCCAACCCCTTCGTCTGGGTCGCCATGGGGTCGCTCGTCGCCTTCGGAGCCATCGGCTTCGCCGATGACTACATCAAGGTCGTCCACCGCCGCAATCTCGGGCTCACCGCCCGCGCCAAGCTCGGTTACCAGGCCCTGGTCGCCACCGCTATCGCCGTGTCGCTCGTCGCCATGCAAAGCCAGGGGCTCTACTCCACCCAGCTCAGTGTGCCCTTCATCAAGCGCTTTCATCCGCACCTTTCGCTTGGGCCGCTCACGCACATTCCTCACATCACCCTGCTGGCCTTCCTGCCGTTCGTCGCTTTCGTCGTCCTGGTCATTGTCTTTTCAAGCAATGCCGTCAACCTCACTGACGGCCTCGACGGCCTCGCCATCGGCTGCACCATTGTCGCCGCCGGGGCCCTTACCGTCCTCACCTACGTCAGCGGACACGTCGTCTTCTCCGACTACCTCGAGCTGCAGCGCATGCCCATGGTCGGTGAAGTTACTGTCTTCTGCGGATGCATGGTCGGTGCCAGCATCGGCTTCCTCTGGTACAACGCCCACCCCGCCGAAGTTTTCATGGGAGACGTCGGCTCGCTCGCCCTCGGAGGCGCCATCGGCACCGTGGCTGTCGTCATCCGTCAGGAGCTGCTGCTGCCTTTCATCGGAGGCATCTTCGTCCTCGAAGCCCTCTCCGTCATGCTGCAGGTCGGCAGCTACAAGCTGCGCAAGAAGCGCATCTTCAAAATGGCCCCGCTGCATCACCATTTCGAGCTGCTGGGCTGGTCGGAGTCCAAAGTCAT
>JAFAMZ010000014.1 GCA_019232935.1 Silvibacterium sp. | reverse complement strand
TCTTTCCCCAGAAATTTCCGCAGACCACACGCACCACAGTCCCGTCATCGTCCGCAATTTCGGGTATATCCGGCGACTTCACCTCCTGATACCTCGGAGCCGTCATCTTCTGCGAAGCCGGCAGGTTCGCCCACAACTGGAACCCGTGCATCCGTCCCACTGCATCGCCCTTCGGCATCTCCTGGTGAATGATTCCGCTCCCGGCGGTCATCCACTGTACATCGCCTGCCCCAATGGTCCCCCGGTTGCCGATGCTGTCTCCGTGCTCCACTTCGCCGGCCAACACGTACGTCACCGTCTCAATGCCACGATGCGGATGCCACGGAAATCCCGCGAGATAATCCGCCGGTATGTCATTCCGAAAATCGTCGAGCAGCAGAAACGGATCGAACTCCGATGTATTGTGAAACCCGAACGCCCTTCGCAGCCGCACACCCGCGCCCTCAAGCGTCGGCTTCGATTGAATCACCTGCTTCACCGGACGAATCGACATGACAGCCTCCAATTTCTTCTCTACAGATGTGGCGTCGTCACTCCGGTTGCAACTGCTAGCTTTCTCCATACACCGGAATCGCAGCGCCGTGAATCACCTTCGCATCATCGCTGCACAGGAACAGGATCACATTGGCTATGTCCTCCGATTTCGGCCACTTCGCGAAATCGGCATCGGGCATCGCCTTGCGATTCGCTTCGGTATCGATGATGCTCGGCAGAATCGAATTCACACGCACGCCGGTTCCCTTTGCATCCGCCGCAAGGCAGTCGATCATCGCCAATGCGGCTGCCTTTGACGCTGCATATGCAGACGCTCCCGCCGCATGATCGAGTGCCGCCTTCGCAGCCACGTTCACGATCGCGCCAGCTTTCTGCTTCAGCATTTGTCCCATTGCCGCCCGCGTCAGCGCATATCCGGATCGCAGATTGAGTGCGAGCATCTGATCGAAGGTTCTGGTATCCAGATCCCAAAGTTTGATGCCGCCCGCATAGCCGCCCACGGTATTGACCATCGCATCGAGACGCCCGTGCTCCGCAACGATCGCATCGACAAGCTTTCGCGCCGCGGCCTCATCCGTCACATCCACTTGATGCCCAGCCAGGCGCAATCCACCGACACCCGCCGCACCCTCTAGTGCTTGAAATTCCTCTGCACGTATGTAAGTTACGACGACGTTCGCTCTCTCGCTCAAAAACGCCAGGCTCACCGCGCGTCCCAGGCCGCCCGTACCACCAGCTACCAACGCTACCTTTCCCTTGAACCTCATCTCGTCCTCGTACTTTCGATTCACGTCTCGAATCATACAGAAGACAAAAAAAGAGGACGGGACTCACGCCCGCCCTCATTGTTAAGAGTTAATTTTGAGACTCCTGCTCAGCAGAGCGGATGTACTCCACCACAGCCTCGCTCCAGCCGTCGATGTGCGTCCAGTCGCCGTACCCGACGCCATTGCGGTAGCTGGCCACGTTGATCATGTAGCCCCTTCCCCGCGGCGCCGGAACGCTGTCGTGCGACTGCTCGTCGGTGATCACGATGAGCCGGTCGTACGACTCGCGCAACTCCTCTAGCGCACGGCCGAGATAGGTCGCGCCATGCGGCTGGCTCTGCACAATCGCATCGCGGAGGGCAAAGCCGCGCCGCGCCGGTAGCCTCACCAGCCGATTCGAAAAGGTATAGATGCTCACCTTATCGGCGACCTCGCGCAGCAGCACCGCGAGACCCGCAGCCGCGTCGACCCTGTGCATCTCAGACCGGCGTCCGAGCGGAGCATCCATGCTGCCCGACACGTCCACCAGCAGCACAGTACGCCCACCCAGCGGAGCCTGCCCGTGCAGGCTCTGAAACATGGCCTGCTCGAGCCACGGCTCCCATTGCGGAGCGTGCCGCGCCGCCGCGACGAACCGGAACGGAAGAACGCGATCCACACGGATCGCCTCCAGGGCGTGCCGCACCAGCTCCGGCTCGACGCCCGCCTGATGCATGTTCCGCAGATTGCGCAACAGCGCCAGCGCGCCCAGCCGGTTGGCAATCAGCAGCGACTCCCACACCTCGCGCTTCTGTTCGCCGCGCGACAGCCGTACCTCCCAAGTCTCCGGAGGAGGCAGCGTCCCCTCGATCAGCTGCCGCCAGGTCAGCGCCTGCTCTGCCGTCACCGGCTTAGCATGCGTAAGGAAGAGCACGTCGCGCAGCTTCACGATGCCGTCGCGGTTGTACTTGGCCAGCGCGTAAGCGTCGAACTTGCAGAACGCCGCGGCCAGGCCCTTCTTCACCTGCGCCGACAAAGGCTGGCGTCCGTCCTTCCAGTAAATTGCAAGGAACTCGGCCAGCTCGTCGGCCCTCTGGATCACCCGCTCCAGCGTCTCGGCCACAATACTGCGATGGGTCTTATACCGCGCGGCCTCGCGCACCAGCAGCAACGGAGCGTGACGCACCTTCATCCGCTCGCGCGCCTCGACCGCAAGCGCCGCCACCTTCGCAGCCTCGACGCGGGGGACCAGTCCTGCGATGCGCTCGGCGATGGTCGTGCCATTCTCGTAGAACTGGTCCTCCCACAACAGACACGCCAGCACCGAGCGACGTAACTCCGCCTCGGCGTCAATCGCTGCGGCCGGCGCTCCCTCATGAGTGCAGAGCGCCGCACCGGTAACTCCCAAATGGCCCAGCTTCAATACATTTAGGCGCGCCATGACGCCCTCCTCTCAGAATGCCGCTCTATTCAGCTCTGTCGTCCGGCCGGCATCCTGGGTTTGACCGGGACAAAGTCAAGTTTGAAGGCTACTCATCGCTATCCGCCTTTCCGGCAAGAACCGCATCGCCGAAACCGGGGATCTTCGATTCGACCTTGTTGAGGTCGATGATGAAGGCGATCTTCTCGAGCTCATACACAGGCGGAATCTCC
>JAFAMZ010000420.1 GCA_019232935.1 Silvibacterium sp. | reverse complement strand
AACTCTGCTCAAGTCAGAGGACGCAACCATCGATTATGCGAAAACTCTGGGACTCGAGTACGTGGTCTGCTCGTCACCGAGCGTCCCCGATCCTTCAAAGTTTACGAATGCGCCGGGGGGAGCATGGCAGGCGATGTTGCGTAGCATGACCGCCGACGACTGGAAGTGGAATGCCGAGCAGTTCAATCGGATCGGCAAAAAAGTGAAGGCGCAGGGAATGCTGTTCGGGTATCACAACCACACGATGGAGTTCCGCGACCTGGGCGGCGGAAACCATGGCTACACGGTTCTACTCAGCGATACCGATCCGGCACTGGTCACATTCGAGATGGATTGCGCATGGGTGGTCGCGGGAGGAGCGGATCCGGTCGAGATGCTCGCAAAGCATCCAAAGAGAATTTCACTACTGCACGTGAAGGACCTGAAGCCTGCTCAGCCGGACCAGCCCGAAAAGCGGGTCTCGACGGAGCTCGGTCGAGGCGTTATCGATTACAAACCGATCTTTGCGGCTGCCCGTTCAGCCGGAATCCGCTACGCGATCGTCGAGCAGGAGGACTTCGACACTCCGATCCCCGATGCGCTCAAGACGGACTTCGATTTCATGAAGGCTGCCGGCCTTAGTTAGATGTGGCAGCTCATCGCGCCGCGCTTCTCCAGGTACTTCTGGTGGTACTCTTCGGCGCGCCAGAAGGTCTGCGCCGGAATCACCTGCGTAACGATGGGTCGCCGGAAGCGCTTCTCTTCCGTGAGCCGGGCGATGGCCTGCTTCGCGGCGGCTTCCTGCTCAGGGGTGTGATAGAAGATGACGCTGCGATACTGCGTGCCCCAGTCCGGCCCCTGGCGGTTCAGCTGCGTGGGATCGTGCAACTCGAAAAAGAGCTCCAGCAGCTGTTCATAGCTCACTTTGGGGGCATCGTAATCGAGCTCGACGACTTCGGCATGGCCGGTCGCATCCGTACACACCTCTCGATAGCTGGGATTGTCGAGCTTTCCCCCTTCATAGCCGACGGCAGTCGCCGTGACTCCGGGAACCTGCGCAAATCGCGCCTCAACTCCCCAGAAACAACCCGCTCCGAAAGTAGCCTTCGCCATGGATCTCACCTCAGTCATTAGATTCAGTTTATCCGGCTTCGGATACAGTACGTCTGGCGCCTGCCCTGCCGGGCTTAACCGCGCGGCGCAGCTTCTCCACTTCTTCCGGCGTCAACTCGCGGACTTCCCCCGGCTTCACATCGAGCGCAAGCGGGCCGTACCCCACGCGTCGAATTTTCTCGACGTGGTGCCCGATTTCTTCGAACATCTTGCGTATTTCGCGGTTGCGCCCCTCGATCAACACCAGCTCATACCACGGATTCTCGCCTTCGCGCGCGAGCCTCACCTTCGCCGGGGCTGTCATCACCCGGCCTTCGCCCGATCCGGGCTTGCCGCGGTCGATCATCAGCCCGTGTCGAAGCGTTTCCAGATCTAACTCAGTTGGCCTGCCGCTGACCTTCACCAGATAAGTCTTCTCAATGCGGGACGCGGCTCTGGTCAGCGCATTCGCGAGCTCCCCGTCGTTGGTCATCAACAACAGGCCCTCGCTCGCGTAATCGAGCCTTCCGACGGGAAACATGCGCGCTCCCCCGCGGATCAGCTCCATGACAGTCGGGCGGCCCTGAGGGTCGCTGACCGTGGTCACGTAGCCTTTCGGCTTGTTGAGCAGGTAATAGCGGTGTTGTTCCGGCCCGCGCAGCAGCTTGCCGTCCACGCGGATGTGGTCGCGCCCATTATCTGCCTTCGTCCCCAGTTCAGTAACTGTGTTGCCGTTGACCTGCACGCGGCCGGAGAGGATCAACTCCTCGGCTTTTCGGCGCGAACAGATGCCGGCGGCAGCAATGATTTTCTGGAGCCGCTCCTGACCCATTTCCCGGGGTGCGGGCTCCCGGTCGGATCGCATCAGTCCCCTTCGCCGGGCTGGCCAATCGGAGCAGTGGCATGGCCCGCATCCACCATGCTCGTAGGCTTCACCTCCGGCTCAACCGCAATTCCGGGCAGGTCATCCAGTTCACTCGAGGAACCCTCTTCGCTGACGCCGATTGCCACTACCTGGTCCGTATCACTTTCTGCCTCATCCGGATCGGGGCCGGCGCCCACGGATCCGATCTCCAATTCGTCGGCATCGCCCTCGTTTAGAATGGACACCGGCTCGACCGGGTGATCGGGCACGTCGGTCTCGACAAGCTCGCCTGCCATTTTTTCGAACTCCTCAATCGACGGCAGCTCGTTCAGGTCCTTCAACCCAAATCTCAGGAGGAATTCCTTGGTGGTCTTGTAGAGGATGGGCCGGCCAATGACGTGCTTGCGTCCTGCTGTGGTGATCAGCTTGCGGCTGATCAGTGAACCCAGAACTCCGCTCGAATCCACGCCCCGAATCTCGCTTACTTCAGGAGCCGTAATCGGCTGCTTGTAGGCAATAACCGCAAGCGTCTCAAGCGCTTGCAAGGACAACTTCATCGCCGGCTTCAGGCTTTTCACAAACCCGCGCACCGCATCGTGATATTCGGCCTTGGTGCCCATGCGATACCCGCCGGCGATCTCGCGAATCTCGAGTCCCCGGTCTCCCTCCGCGTAATCGGCAATCAACTCGTTCACAATGCGGCGGATCTCGTCCCTGGCCTCACGATCGCGCTGCCGCGCCCCCTGTTTCGGATCCTTCTCAGCCTGCGCGTTTTCCGCTGCAATGGCGTCGGCGGCCATCCCCTCCGCGATCGGGAGCTGCATGTCCCAGCCCATCCCCGGATCCGGACTCATGCTCATCGAAATACTCACCGCTGCATCCATCGTCTCTCGTGCCAGCCGCTCGCGGCGTTCTTCCAGAGCTTCGGTCTGCAGAAGTGATGTCAACTGCGCCAGGGTGACCGGCTCCTCGGCAGCATAGATCACAGCTTCAATCTTGGCTTTCAGACTCATCGTTTCAAATTAAGCGCCCACACCGCAATAAAAACGGCGCTTCCTCAGATAGTACAGAAGCGCCGCTGATCCGTCAGGTGCCCGTGAATACGCGTCTGTTAAACGAATTGCCGCATCACCCAGAAAATTCCTGCTGAGAGCAGCGCCGCCGCCGGAAGCGTAAAGACCCACGCGAGGGCTATATTCCGGATCGTCGAGAGCTGCAGGCCGCTCCCGTTGGCCAGCATTGTCCCTGCAACGCCTGACGACAGCACATGCGTTGTCGATACCGGCATTTTGAACTGGTCGGCCGCAATGATCGTGCATGCGGCCACGATCTCCGCCGAGGCTCCCTGCGCGTAAGTCAGGTGCTCTTTGCCGATCTTTTCGCCGACTGTGACCACGATTCGCTTCCAGCCGACCATCGTTCCAAGTCCCAGCGCTAACGCCACCGCCACCTTCACCCACGGCGGAATGAATTTAGTCGACAGGTCAAGGTGCTTCTTGTAGTTCGCCAGAGCCGCATTTTCTGCTGACGTAAACTTCGGCTTGCCCGACTTGGCCATCAGCCGGAGCGCTTCGCTGGCCACGTACATGTCGTTACGGACATTAGATTGCTGGTCCGCCGGGACCCCTGCGAGCGTCTTGTAAGCCGTCACTTCGTCGCGGATCTCGATCACCATCTGTCGGGCCGCCAGCATGGTATTCGGCGTGAAATCCTTTGTGCGGATATAGTCGGTCAATTCGCTGCGGGCATCTCCCATGACAGCGTTTTCCGAGACGTAATGCGACAGCACGTTGGCAGCCGAGTTGGACACTGCGATGAAATCCTGCACCTGCTGATAGCCCACTGCGTGGTTGAGCGCATAGGCCGTCGGAACCGTGCCGATCAGGATCAGCATGATCAGTCCCATGCCCTTCTGCCCGTCGTTCGATCCATGGCCAAAGCTCACGCCGGTGCAGGTGAGGACCAGCAGTCCGCGAATCCAGAACGGCGGAGGCGTATCTCCCTTCGGCGATTGATACAGCTCAGGCTTCTTCACCAGCAGCTTGAGCAGCAGCAACAACAGCGCCGCGCAGACGAATCCCACAATCGGCGAAATCAGGAGCACCTTGAAAACATTGGCCGCCTGCGCCCAATCCACTCCGCTCGTTCCCGTTCTCGGATTCATCAGCTGGTTAGCCACACCCACTCCAATGATCGATCCCACCAGCGTATGTGAGCTCGATGCCGGGAGCCCGAACCACCAGGTGCTCAGGTTCCAGATAATCGCTGCAATCAGCAGCGAGAAGACCATCGCAAATCCCGCACCCTTGCCGACCTGGAGGATCAGTTCCACCGGAAGAAGGGAAACGATGGAGAAGGCAACACCGCCTGTCGAAGTCAGCACCCCGATCAGGTTCCACAAACCTGACCAAACAACCGCGGCATGAGGTTCCAGCGTGTGCGTGTAGATCACGGTGGCCACCGCGTTCGCTGTATCGTGAAACCCGTTCACAAACTCGAAGCCCAGCGCGATCAACAGGGCGACAGTCAGCAGGACGTAGGGCCACATCGTGGCCATATGCGTCCCGGAGAGGTCGTTCCTGAGCTGATAAATCGTGTACACAGCGCCGACAACAAGCGCCAGCGCGAAGATGATTATGCCAATTTTGCTCGGCGACTTATTCAGCTTGTCGTGGACTGCGGAAGGAGTTGCGGCAGCACTCGGGGGAATCGCTACGCTTGTTGCTTCATCCATGGGTCCGGCTCCTGATCGGCTCGGCGATATCGTGCCAGCAAGCTAACAGGGTCGGCCAGAAAGAAGCATCAATTTGGGGCCAAAATTTATGAATATTTAATGAACGCAAGATGAACGAGAGTGCCTTTGCTCAAGCCCAGTCGTCTCGAATCTGGCTGTTGCGTTCGTTCAGAACGGTCTCGAACTGGTCTTGCTTCTTAATGTAGATTTCGCTGAAGTTTCGATCCTGGCGCAGCAGAATCGCCTGCAGCCGCACCAGTTCCAGCATGGCCAGAAACATCGCGATAATGGAATTCCGCGACTTCGAATTCGCCAGAAGCTTGCTTAGGGCGACCGGCTTGTCCTCCATCATCAGCCGTCGGCGCAGGAAGTCGATCATCTGTCCCACGGTCGCCGAATCCTCCTCCACATCGAGAACCGGCCGGTTTTTCAGGCGGTCCAGTATCTGCTGAAACACGCGCACGAGGTCCATGGTGTCGGCAGCGATCTCCGGCTCGGTTCCCTCCGCATCCCGGAAATCCCGCACGCCGGGATTCGTCCAGGTCGCCTCCTCGATCTGCTGCTTGGCATGCAGCATCTGCGCGGCGTTCTTGAAGCGCTCGTGCTCCAGCAGCCTTTCCACCAGCTCACGACGCGGATCCTCGCTCTCGCCCTCTTTCTCCTCCACAGGCGAACGCGGCAGCAGCATCTTGCTCTTGATGTGGATGAGCAGAGCCGCCATATAAATAAACTCGCCTGCGGCGTCTACGTCGGTTTCCTTCAGATGCTCCACATAGCCGAGAAACTGCGCCGTGATCTTCGCGATCGGAATGTCGTAAATGTCAATGTCTTGCTTCCGGATCAGGTCCAGCAGCAGATCGAGCGGCCCGTCATAGACGGTCCCGACCATTACGGAAAAGGGAAAAGCCGAGTCGACTTCCTTACTGCGCTTCTTTGCTTGAGCAGCCGCCGAATCTGGCTGTGCTTGCTGATTCTGCTGTGGTTCCATCGCGGGCTGCGGGGTGTTCTCTTTTTCTTCCATTAGCTCAATCACCCAGCCCCACTGCCTTTCGCACTTCACGCATCGTCTGCTCGGCCCGCATCGATGCCCGGCGGCTGCCCTCTGCGAGAATCTCCGTTACCATCCTTGGATTGCTCTCGTACTTCGATCGCCGCTCCTGAATCGGCTTCAGCTCGGCAACAATGGCATCGGCGACCCAGCTCTTGCATTCGATGCACCCGATGCCAGCTGTCGTGCAGCCCTCCCGTGCCTTTTGCTGGACTTCAGCGCTCGAAAAGACCTTGTGCAGATCAAAAACCGGACAGACTTCAGGATTTCCGGGATCTGACCTGCGAATCCGCGCCGGGTCCGTCACCATCGGCTTCAGCTTCTGCCGGATCACTGGCTCAGGGTCCGTCAGCAGAATCGTATTGCCGTAGCTCTTGGACATCTTGCGGCCATCGGTACCGGGCAGCTTGGGCGATGGTGTAAGCAGCACCTGCGGCTCAGGTAAGACTGCTTCCGCATCTGAGCTCCGTGCTCTGAGCTCTGGGCTCTGTTTCGGATAGATCTGGTTAAACCTCCTCGCCACCTCCCTCGTCAGCTCCACGTGCGCCACCTGGTCCTGTCCTACCGGGACGAAATCCGCCTGGTAAATCAGAATGTCTGCCGACTGCAGCAGGGGATAGCCAAGGAATCCATAGGTGCTCAGGTCTTTGCCGGTAATGTTCTCCTGCTGCTCTTTGTAGGTGGGAACGCGCTCCAGCCAGCCCAGCGGCGTGATCATCGTGAACAGCAGAAACAGCTCGGCGTGTTCTTTTACGTCGCTCTGCACGAACAGCGTGCACTGCTCAGGATCGAGCCCGCCGCCAAGAAAATCCAGGATCACGTCGCGCGTGTTCTCGCGCACTTGTGACGTGTCGGCGTAGTCGGTCGTGAGCGCATGCCAGTCCGCAATGAAGAAATAGCACTCGTAATCGCGCTGCAGACGCACCCAGTTGTAGAGAGCGCCCATGTAATTGCCCAGATGAAGCTTGCCGGTGGGGCGCATGCCGCTGAGCACGCGCTTCTTCTGATCGGAAGGAGAAATCGACACCCGAATCCTTTGCCTTGAGAATTGCTCGCTCTATTGTACGGAACCCCTCAGACAGAGAGCAGTACCCAGTCCACCAGGCCGATGACCGGTCCGGCGAAGAACATGACGAGTCTGCCTCCGATGAAGAGTATGAGAATCAAGCTGATCATCCCGAGAGAGTCATAAATCCGCAGCGCATTGTAAGGGAGCATGTGCCGAAAGATGTGCGATCCGTCGAGCGGAGGTATCGGCAGCAGGTTGAACACCGCCAGGATGACGTTGAGCGCGACGGCGATGTAAAGAATCATGGCTATGGGAAACACGGGGCTGGAGGTCATCAGGCCGGGATCGCCTACGCCAAGCACCAATGCGCGTACAGCGGTCTGCCCGTTTGGCGCAGCGTGCATGAGTACGATGAGTAGCAGGGTGGCCGCAAACGCAGCGAGCATATTGCTCGCCGGCCCAGCCAGCGTCGTCAGGATGTCATCCCGTGTAATTCGCTTGAAATTGCGCGTGTTCACAGGGGTGGGCTTTGCCCATCCGATCAGGAACTGTCCGTACCCGGGCAGAAACAGCATCACGAGCGGGATCAGGATCGTGCCGATAGGATCGATGTGCTTCACCGGATTCAGCGTCACTCGTCCCAGCATGCGCGCCGTCTGATCGCCCAGGCGCGAGGCCATCCAGGCGTGCGCAGACTCATGGAGGCTTAAGGCAAAGACAAGAATTGCAAACTCAAAAAGCTTTTCAATGATAGCTAGCTGGCTCATGGGACAAGAAAGATGGTAACAGGGACCCCGAGTCCAGCACTGCGGCGATCTGCCCTGCTACTCACATTGCGGACGCGCTATTCGGTCGGGCGCCGGCACATCGCTCCTGTCCTCAAACAGCGTCGCTTCATCCTTGGTCTTGATCTGCTTGGCCGGAACACCACCTGCAATCACGTGATCGCCGATTTCTCTGGTGGCAACCCCCATCGCGCCCAGAATCGCATCTTCCCCGACTCGCACGCCGGCCATCACAGCCGAGTGGTACGTAAGCCGGGCGCGCGGCCCAATTACCGTGCTCCGGTTCTCCACCACCATCGAATCCACAGGATCGTGCGCATGCGAGTAGACCGCGGCGTAGTCGGAAATCGACGTGCCCTTTTTGATGATGATCTCCCCGCGATCGTCCAGCATCACGTATTTGTGGATGACGCAGTCGTCCTCGATGGTGAGATTGTAACCGTAACTGAACTCTACTCCGTGGAAGATCTTCACATTGTTGCCGATGCTCTTGAAGATGTGCTTGCCCAGCATGGCGCGGAACCGGAACCCCAGCCAGTGATTGAACGCCACGGGCGAGTGGTCGAACATGTGCCAGAACCAGATGAGAGGCTTGATGCAGGCGTACCGCGGTGCGTCGATATCTCCGTAGTACTCGGGCTCGAGGGTTACGTTCCCGGGATCGAGCGAGAGCTGAAGCACGTTGAAGGGCAGCTCCGTATCCAGAGTGAAATTCAACCGCCCACCATGTGGCCGCCCCAGCAGCAGATTGTGCAGATTATCCCGCACCAGCTCATTGCGCAACGATGGCTTCTTATGCCGGGTGAACTCGTCGTCAAGATATTCGATCCAGCGCGTGTAGACTTCCTTCGCTTCGCGCGAGGGCTCAAGATCGCGGTATTCGTAACGTGGCATGTGTCATTCTCCGGCCCACAGGCAGATTACGCCGTAAGTCTCTCAGATGCCCACCGAGAGCAAAAGTCGCAGGTCACTCGATGGCCCAACGTTACTCGACAGCGAAGACGGCGTAGACGGTAGCAGAGGTTTCGATCTGGTGGGTTTTGATGGCCAGGGGTGGTGCGGCCGGGATTGGTCCTCCAACACTTTGAAGTTTGGCGAACTGTTCAATGCGAACCGGCACGGGGCTCTCCGGCGCCTGGTTGCTCGCGAAGACCAGCCCCGCCAGCTTCACATTCAGCCCCTGAGCCATCTGCTGCGCAATCGCCTGCGCCTTGGCCAGCGCGCTTCCTGCGGCCTTGGCTTGTAGCCCGTTCATGTCCTGATACTGCCAGTCGATCTGGCCGCTCTGGTTTGCCCCCGCCTCCACAGCAATATTCAGGACCTTCGCCGCATCGTCCGGCTTGGCCTTAACCGTCCATGACTGGTTAAGCACGAACTGCCGTTTCGCCCGATCCATTTCCGATTCCTGCGGCTCGTGATATTGGTTCCGCTGCAGGCTCTGATTCTCACTCTCGATGGCCTTGGCGGGAACACCGGCTTTCTTCAGCGCGTCCATGATGGCGTTTGACGTCTTCGATCCATCGGCATAGGTGGTCGCCTCATCCGGCCCGTAGATTTGGAATCCGATATGGACAACCGCAAGGTCCGCGTCCACCGTGGCCTTGTCCGATGCCGTCACTGCGATCGTGCGGTTGTTTTTATCGACCTTGACCGCCTGCGCCTGCGCGGTCACCGCCGTTATGACGATCATCGCCGCTGCGACCACCGCACTGCGCCAAAGCTGAACCCTCATGCATCTTCTCCTTGTCTTACCGCACCGCTGCCAGCGATCTCGCAAACTCTCGCAGCTTTCCGACGACACCTGCAACACCGCCGCAGTCGATGGCTTCCGCGCCGCGCGCAACGCCTTCTTTGAGATCGCCAGCGATCCCCGCCGCCATCAGCGCCGCCGCCGCATTCAGCAGAACGACGTCGCGCTTCGGCCCCGGCTCTCCGCCGAAGATGCGATCCAGCAGAGCAGCATTCTCCTGCGCCGTATGCGGCCCCCGCAACTCTGCCAGCGTGCTTCGCTGCAAGCCTGCCTCTTCCGGACTTATCCGAAAAAGCCGCACACTACACCCTGTTCCCTGATCCCAGCTCACTGCCTTTCGCACTTCCGCCACGCTGCTCTCATCGCACAGCGTCAATTCATCGAGACCGTCGAGTCCGTGGACAACAAAGGCCCGCCGCACTCCAAGGCGCGCCATCGTCTCGGCTACCAGCGACACTCTCGCCCCTGAGTACACACCCATCACCTGGGCCGGAGCTCCTGCCGGATTCGTCAGCGGCCCAGCCAGATTGAAGATGGTGCGGAATCCCAGCGCCCGCCGAATCCCCTGCACCCTCTTCAGGGCCGGATGCAGCGCCGGCGCATACAGAAACATGAATCCCGTCGTCCTCAGGCAATCGACTGCCTGCTCCGGGCCAAGCGCCACGGGGATGCCCATGGCTTCGAGCACATCCGCCGAGCCGCAGTACGAAGTGACGGCGCGATTGCCGTGCTTGGCTACCTTGGCGCCTGCCGCCACTGCCACGAGCGCCGCGCCGGTTGAGATGTTGAAGGTCCCCAGCCCATCCCCTCCCGTTCCGCAGGTATCGACCAGGGCCGCCCGTTCCTCATCCGTCAACGAGATAGGCAGCGATCGCGACCGCATTGCCTCGGCAAATCCGGTCAGTTCCTCGACAGTCTCGCCGCGAGTCGCAAACGCAGCCAGCAGGCCCGCGATTTCGAGGTCTACATCCCCCGGCTCGCTCGCCAGAATCTCCGTCAGCAGATGACGCGCCTCATTCCGGCTCAGAGTCGCACCCTGCTCGGCGACTTCTTTCAGCGTTTGCTTCAGGGCCTTCATAGGAGTCACCAGTTTACAGTCTCCAGTTCTCAGTCCCCAGTTGGCAGTTCGTCAGTTGTCAGTTGCCGGGCTCAACAAGAACTGGCGACCGGAGACTGGCAACTGGGGACTGGTCAAACTGCTACACTGTTCATTCTGCTTATGAAAATCCACGAATATCAGGCAAAGGACATCCTCGCGAAGTACGGCGT
>JAFAMZ010000009.1 GCA_019232935.1 Silvibacterium sp. | reverse complement strand
TGATGTTGGTTGCCGGACCTGTGATCGATGCAGTGGCAATGCTCTGCACGGGCTTGAACCGTGTCTCGGTGTAGTACTCGGTGATGCGCACGAAAAGGAACGACGTGACGATACCGCAGATTCCGCTGCCGAGCAGCGCCCACCGGGCATCGAGCATGAAATAAATCGCTCCGGCGAATCCGGCCAGGGCGAGCAACGTGGTGACGTAGTAGCCCTGGTTGAGGGCGTGCATCGGGTCTTCGTTTTCGCCGCTGCGAACGAGGCTGACACCTACGATGCTGGCGATAATGTTGATCGCCTGTACGATGAGTGGGAACAGCACTCCCCTGAGACCGAAGGGATGGTACAGGGCTGCGCCGAGAATCATCGCGCCGACGTTTTCGGCTGCTGTTGACTCGAAGATATCTGCTCCGCGGCCGGCGCAGTCGCCGACGTTGTCGCCCACCAAGTCGGCTATCACAGCCGGATTGCGCGGATCATCCTCCGGAATCCCCGCCTCAACCTTCCCTACGAGATCGGCTCCCACATCGGCGGCCTTCGTGTAAATTCCCCCGCCAAGCTGTGCGAAGAGGGCTACAAGCGATGCGCCGAATCCAAAGCCGACGAGTTGGTAAGGGACCTGCTGACCGTTATGCAAGCCTCCGAAGGCGAGAAAAAGCAATCCGATGCCGATGAGCGATAGCCCGACTACTACCAGGCCTGTTACTGCGCCGCCATGGAGGGCAATCTTCAGTGCCTGTCCCAGGCTGGTGCGCGCTGCGGAAGCGGTGCGAATATTTGCTCGGATGGAGACCCACATTCCCGTCGTTCCGGCGAGCGCGGAGCATGCGGCTCCGATCAAAAAGCTGATGACAACTTTGTTTGCATAGGGGGCAGTAAAGTCAGAAAGCTTGTAACCGACAAACAGCACCACGGCCAGCACAGCGGCAATAATGGCGATGCTGCCGTACTGGCGTTTCATGAAGGCCTCCGCGCCTTCGCGGATAGCGTTTGAGATGCGTTGCATCTCCGGCGTGCCCGTGTCGGAGCCGAGAACACCGCGCGCAAACACCAGTGCGGCCAGTAAGCCAATCACGCCAGTAGCCAGCGCGATCCACAGATACACATTGTCATTGCCTGCCACTGCGCCTTCGGCCTGCCACGCCGCTGCCGCTACCGGAACAAAAAACGCCATTCAAAGCCCTCCAGCTAATGCAACCATCCTGCGCCGTTCAACGAGTAACCTGAGCGCCGGACCTAAATTCTTGTTTCAACGAAGCCTTCGGCGCAAGCCTGCTTGCGCTCCAAGCAGCCTTCAGCCGTACAATCGCGCCTCAAGGGCGGACCTGCGCAAACGCGTCATTTAAGCATGCTGCCAAAACGGCGGTCAATTCGTTGATGAATCGGAAGTTCAATCTCGGCAGCTCTGCGTTCACACCCGGGCTGTTTTAACCAACCTTTGGATGCCGGGTGGGAAAGCAGAGTCTACGGCAATCGAGGCACAAGCGGCAACCTCGCAACGTCCCGACGGGAGGAGTTTGGCAGGTTCTCTTCTGAACCGCGCAGCTCCTCTCGCGCGTCTTATGAGGTACAGGGTGTACCGCTGTTACCGCGACCTGCGGGGCATGTACAATCTGAAGTCCATTCCGCTATACGGGGCATGGGCAAAATCTGAAGGCGAGGATAGTGGATGGCCCGTAGCGCGGTCTCCGGCGCCGACCGGAGCAAATACAAAGCAGCGTCCGATGTGGCTGCGAGCGTAGCTCCAGATCGCTCCCATGACAGACTTCCTGCTGACCGCCTTGTCGAAATCTACCGGCTCATGTATCTCTCGCGCCGCACGGACGACCGCGAGATCGTACTTAAGAACCAGCAGAAGATTTTCTTTCAGATCTCCGGCGCCGGCCACGAGGCGCTTTTGGTCGCGGCCGGCCTGGTCCTCAAGCCAGGGTACGACTGGTTCTTTCCCTATTATCGCGACCGCGCGCTTTGTCTCGCGCTCGGTGTCTCCGTGGAAGACATTCTGCTTCAGGGAATCGGCGCGGCAGCCGACCCGGCGAGCGGTGGCCGCCAGATGCCGTCCCACTGGAGCAGCCCGGCGCTCCATATCGTCTCCCAGTCCTCGGCTGTGACCACGCAATGCCTCCATGCTGTGGGTTGCGCCGAGGCCGGGCGTTACTTCGCGCGCCATCCTGACGCTGCCGCGAAGGGCCTACCCAACGAAAAACAGGGGAGTGACTACCGCCAGTGGCGTAACGTCGAGTTTCAGGGGGATGAAGTCGTCTTTGTGTCCGTGGGCGAAGGCTCGACCTCGGAGGGCGAATTCTGGGAGGCGCTGAACACGGCCTCGAACGAAAAGCTGCCCGTCATCTTCGTTGTGGAGGACAATGGGTACGCGATTTCGGTTCCGGTGGAAGTAAACACGGCGGGCGGAAACATCTCAAGCCTGGTGCATAATTTCCCCAATTTCTATTTCGCAGAAATCGATGGCACCGACCCAATAGCTTCATGGCAGGCCTTCGAGGAAGCCGCGGCACACTGCCGCTGCGGGAAGGGATCCGCCCTCATTCACGGGCACGTAATTCGGCCTTACTCTCACTCTCACTCCGACAACGACCGCCTCTATCGCCCGGAAAAAGAGCGCCACGAAGAGGCGCTGCGCGACCCGTTATCGAAGTTTCAGATGTACTTGCTGCGTGAAGGCATACTCGACGCTGAGGGAATCAACCGCATCGAGAAACAGGTTGACGAGGAGGTACGGCAAGCCGCCGAGCGCGCGATGCGCTCGCCATTGCCAGAGGGCGACAAAACCTCAATCCTGCGCCATGTCTACTCAGAGCACTTCGACCCGGCGGACCCTGGGCTGGAGACTGCTCCGGCGCGCACCGCCGACACTCACGAGCGCACGATGGCTGACCTGATCAACGCCTGCCTTCGCGATGAGATGCGGCGCGACCCTCGCATCGTCATCTTCGGCGAGGACGTCGCCGACTGCAGCCGAGAGGAGTATCTGGAACAGAAACTGGTTAAGGGCAAGGGCGGCGTTTTCAAGCTCACGGCAGGCTTGCAATGCGATTTTGGCTCGGACCGCGTCTTCAATTCGCCGCTGGCCGAAGCCAACATCGTGGGGCGCGCCGTCGGCATGGCCCTCCGCGGTCTTAAGCCGGTCGTCGAAATTCAGTTCTTCGACTACATCTGGCCTGCGATGCAGCAGCTCCGGAATGAACTGCCGCTGCTGAGATGGCGCTCGAACGGGACCTGGGCCTGCCCCGCAGTCATCCGTGTTGCCATCGGGGGCTATCTCACTGGAGGCTCCGTTTACCACTCGCAAAGCGGCGAGAGCATCTTCACGCACACGCCGGGCATGCACATCGTCTATCCGTCGAACGCGCTGGATGCGAACGGACTGCTGCGCACGGCGATCCGCTGCGACGACCCGGTGATGTTCCTCGAGCATAAACGCCTTTATCGCGAGACCTACGGACGCGCGGCGTATCCCGGACCGGATTACACAATTCCGTTCGGCAAGGCGGCGAAGGTGCGCGAAGGCTCCGACCTTACTCTCGTTACCTACGGCGCGCTCGTTCCCCGCTCTCTTCAGGCAGCACAGAAAGCACACCGCGAGCACGGCATCGAGACCGAGATCCTGGACCTGAGAACCCTTAATCCTTACGACTGGAATACGATTGCGGACTCTGTACGCAAGACCAGCCGCGTCATCATCGCTCATGAAGACATGCTGAGCTGGGGATACGGTGCAGAACTTGCCGCCCGCATCGCCGACGAACTTTTCCACGACCTTGATGCTCCCGTAAAGCGCATTGCCGCGATGGATACCTTTGTGGCGTATCAGCCCATTCTCGAGGACGTGATCCTGCCCCAGCCGGATGATCTCTACCGGGGCATCGTGGATCTGAGGCGTTTCTGATTGCAAACACAAATTGACACTTCCGCTTACGTCGGCTTAAATGAACGGCGCTGACGCATTCTCGAAATTGTTGTATGTCCGAACTGCAATTCTGAAGTCGCGCGAACACCAAGGAGCGTCGATATTGCAGATTTTTTTCGGGGATACAGTGATTCCGAAAACGTGGTGACGCATTCCCTGCCCGCAATCTTCGATCCCGCCGAAACGGCGCAGGTGCTTCCCTCACCATCCTGGAGAGACGCAATGAACTATCTGTCTCCACTCGCCACGGGGATGTCACGGCGCCGGTTCGTTACCATGGCTGCGGGCGCCTTCGCCGCGTCGGCATTTCCAATTCGTATCGCCGCAGCTCAGACCGCAGCCAAATACCTGCGCCGCAACATCTCGTCAAAGGGGTTCCCGTCGAAAGTCCTCACCAGCTACCGCGCGGCGATCACCGCGATGCTCAAGCTGCCGCCTACCGATCCACGCAACTGGTATCGCAATGCCTTTGTACACACGCTTGACTGCCCGCACGGCAACTGGTGGTTTCCTGTCTGGCATCGCGGTTACCTGGGATGGTTCGAGCGCACCTGCCGGGAGCTCTCCGGCGACCCCGATTTCGCAATTCCCTTCTGGGACTGGACGGCGATGCCGCATGTGCCGCTCCATTTCTTTCAGGGAGTACTCGATCCGTCGGACCCCGCTTACATCGCCAGTTACAACGACTTCTTCGCTCAGTTCTCAAATCCCATGAGCGCTTTCTGGAATTCGTTCTCCAGCGCCCAGGTCCAACAACTCTCACAGCGCGGTTACAACTCAATCAACGACCTCTGGTCGGTGGTTCAGGGCGATCCCATGTTCTTTCCGAACGGGCAGACACGCGCCCTCAGCGCGTCCAACGCCAATCTGGACGCGGCCACCAGAAGGGCCGTTGCCCTCGCGACGATAACCAAAGCGCTTGCGCCGAAAGACTTCATCGCGTTTGGCAGCGACAAGGCCCCGCAGCACTCGCAGTCCGCCGGTTTCGGAATTATGGAAGGCCAGCCCCACAATAACGTTCACAACAACATCTCCGGGTTCATGGAGGATATGCTCTCTCCCGTCGACCCGATCTTCTTCCTGCATCACGCCAACATCGACCGGCTCTGGGACATCTGGACGCGCAAGCAACAGAAGCTCAATCTGCCTTATCTACCCACCGGAGCCGACCAACAGGCCTGGACCAGCGAGCCCTTCCTCTTCTTCCACGATGAGAAGGGCAACCCGGCGCCGCAGACAACGGCCGGAGACTACGCCGCCATCGGCAGCTTCAATTACTCCTACGAGAAAGGTTCAGGCGAAAGCGTCGTCGCCAAGGCTGCATCGCAGCCGAATGCCCCGCCACCGCAGAATTTCCCAGGAAACCTTACCACCCACGCCCTCGCCCTCGGAACGGCCAACCCCAGCCAGGTCACGGTGCCGGCATCGGTGCTCAAAGCCGCGGCAGCTGCGGCGGAAGGCCCGGCTGTCTTTGCCCGCATCACCATCCAGACGCCTCCGTCGACCCACGGGGTGCGCTTCAATGTCTTCGTCAACCCGCCGCAAGATAGCTCGGCGCTCACTGCGGACAGCCCCAGCTATGCGGGGACGCTGGAATTCTTCGGGGCACATCACCACGACCAACCGGTAGCATTCACAATACCGCTCTCCGATACTCTGCAGACTCTTTCGACCAGCAAAGCATTGAAGCCGGACGAGCCGTTGCGCATCGTAGTGTTGCCGGAGACAAAGCCAGGCCTTTCGCCCGCGGTCGCCGGCCAGAACTTCAAGAGCACTCTGGCCGACATCTCCGTGGGGACGTTCTAACCCGGTCATCTGGAATGTTGCCGCAGGTCTAACGGATCGGCTGCATGGCGTCGCGCTTTTATCTTGATCGCATGGAAAAGAAAGCGGTCTTAACCACTAAAGCGAGTTTCCAGTCTAAATAGCATGCGGCGATTCCTCGCGAAGCTGACCGGTGCCTGCACCATAGCTTCGGCGATAGCCTGCCTTGCCCAATCTGGATACTCGCCCAGGCAGCGAGTCTACGATCTCCCTTTGCCTCGAGCCGTCGCTCCCGGCGAAATGCTGGCAGCCCGCGTGACTATCGGCCCTCTCAAGGCCCATCAACGCATCGTAGTCCGCATCCGCAACGGAGAAATCGCGGGAACGATCGCTCCGTTCGGAGCCAAGGCCCGCCAGAGCTCGGGCCTGTACACCATCCCGATCCCCGAGGCAGGAATTTCAGACGGCGGCGTCCGCCTGCTGTTGCAGCTCGAACAGAAGGATGCTCCCGCACGCGCTCCTACTCCCGAGGAAGTTCTAGGCATCACTCTTGAGTACATGCCGGCAACGAAATCTCGCGGCGGGTACTAACAGAGATAATCGCGCGCATCGGCGAATGCATCGCCGATATTGGCGAAAGACAACGACCGCGCGGTGCCCTACCCTGCCAATGCTTGTCGCCCAGACTGATTCCCTACCGGCTGCTGTCTAGCGGGAAAACAGGGCATGATGTAACGTATTGGCCATTCATGACTCTAACCTTCGAGCGCTGACCTCGAAGAGAAGTCTGAAAGAGGAGGCAAGAGTCTTGCTTCAGGCCGTGGTATGCATGAGGTGGCGCCCACGACGGGCACTGACGTGGGCGCTTATCCTTTTCGGTTTGTGCGCGCCAGCCTTGGCCGCCGCTCCTCTTGAGGTGACGCAATGGCGCTCGGGCCTGATTGAACTGAATCAGGGATGGCTCGAACATGACGGCGACAATGCGGAATGGTCCCGCCCAGAGTTCGACGACAGCGCATGGGATTCAGTAGACCTGGACGATCTGGGTCCGGCCCGGCAGGGTTGGCGCTGGTATCGGCGCCTGGTCACTTTTGGACCGGACAAACCCGAACTGCGCCTGCTTCTTGCCGGAGGCGACGGGACCTACGAATTGTTCGTCAACGGAACCCGGGTACCGGGGGCCGCCCTTCGCTCATCCGTTCTGGTACGCCGCCCAGTCGAGGCTGTTTTCCCGGTAAGCGACGGCAACGGGAATTTCGAAATCGCGCTGCGAACGCGTGTCCCTACGGCCTATGCTGCCTGGCATCTGCCCCAGTTCACGGGTGTAACGATGGGGCTTCCTACCGCCATCGGATATGAGAGACAGGCACTCGAGAGTCAACGCCTTTATGGCCTTGCCACCTCGATTTGCTTCAACCTGTTGCTTTGCCTTGCGGGCGCCGGCGCCCTGGGTCTTTACGGCTTTCAACGAACTGAGCGCGAATACCTCTTTCTCGGCCTTTACCTGGCGATCGTCGGGACCTCCAATGGGCTTTCGATGCTCCAGTCGGCCGGACTCGCGCCGCTATCAGCAAATTTCCTGGTTGCCGATCCGTTGATTTATGCCTGGGTCATTTCGCAGATCGAGTTCACATACAGCTTCGCGCGGCAGCGGGTGGGCGGGATATGGAGGATGTACGAGGTAATGCTTCTCCTGCCGGTGACGCTTTCGGTGCTCACATGGATTGGCGCCTTTGCAAGTGACACCTACGTCTTAATTGAAGCGGCTGCGACGGCTCCGGTGGGACTGCTCTTATCAGCCCTGCTGTTCGTGTGGTATCGGCGGGGTAATCGCGAGGCCGGATGGCTCGTTCTTCCGAGCCTCGCTCCTGCCCTTTCCACTGCCCTCTTCGACCTTGGAACGGCATCGATCACTCTGGGCTGGCAGTCGTTTAATTTCCTGGTCGAACCGATTCAGCTGGGGCCGATCGTTCTTCAATTGGTCGACATCGGGGCGCTGTCGTTTTTGCTGTCCATAATTGCCGTGATGTTTTTCCGATTCACCCGCGTAAGCCGCGAGCGAGCCCGCGCCGCGGCGGAACTGGCTGCCGCACAGGAAATCCAGCGTCACCTCGTTCCGGCTGCTCTTCCGTTCCTACCCAATTACTCGATTGAAGCCGCCTATTTGCCCGCCCGGGAGGTGGGGGGTGATTTTTACCAGGTCATTCCTCAAAAAGACGGATCCATTCTGATTGTGCTTGGAGACGTCAGTGGAAAGGGGCTAGGGGCTGCAATGACCGGGGCCTTTGCCATAGGTGCGCTTCATGCGCTTGTAGCCGAGATCTCAGATCCGCCACAACTTCTAAGCCTGTTGAACCGCGAGGCCCTTCGGGGAAAGGACAGCGGATTCATCACTTGCATTTGCGTCAAACTTAGCCCTGACGGGCAAATGGCGATCTCAACTGCGGGCCATTTATCGCCCTACAAAAATGGTAAGGAACTCACATGCGAAGGAGGTCCTCCGCTGGGCTTGTTCCCCGATTTGGTTTATTCAGAATCGCGCTTTGAATTCAATTGTGGTGACAGTCTTACCCTGCTGTCGGACGGAGTCGTCGAAGCCAGAAATGCCTCAGACGAGATGTTCGGATTGGAACGGACACAAGCGTTGAGCACTCGCTCGGCCTTCGAAATGGCCACCGCCGCGCAGCAATTCGGCCAAGAAGACGACATTACAGTTTTGAGGCTCCGGCATACGCCAATCGAGCCCTGCACCTAGTACCCGAGGGATCAGAATCGATGAAACGTTTTCCAGTGGGTCTCCTCTTCAACTGCAAAGAGAACCAGTGTCGCAATCGATAAGGCAAACTGAACAACTCGGCAGGCAGACTCATCGCTTCCTCACCGGGTCAATACGCTTCAAGTTCCGTCGCCGTCAAGCGGATGAGCAGTCAGTCCATTTTGCAAGCGACAGACATCGCTTTATCATTCAGTGCTGAAGCACTTCACAGGAGAGCATCAATGCGAGTTGGTCTGCTAACGGGCGGCGGAGACTGCCCGGGTCTGAATGCCGTGATCCATGCGGTCGTCAAAAAAGGAATCAACCAGTACGGAGACGAGTTCATCGGCTTCCTCGAAGGCTGGCGCGGGGTGCTCGACAACAACTTCATCCACCTCACGCTCGGCCGGGTGGACGGCATCATCACCGAAGGCGGCACCATCCTGCGCACCTCACGCACCAATGTCCGCAAAATCGAGGGCGGACTCGAGAAGTGCGTCGCCAATCTCAAGGCCAACAAACTGGACGCCCTCATTGCCATCGGCGGAGACGATACGCAGTCCGTTACCAATGCGCTTATTCAAGCCGGAGTTCCCGGGGTCGGCGTGCCGAAGACCATCGATAACGATCTCAGTGGGACCGACATTTGCTTCGGGTTCGATACAGCCGTCGGCATCGCTACGGAGGCGGTCGACCGCCTGCACACCACTGCCGAGGCCCACAATCGCGTCATTGTCTGCGAAGTGATGGGCCGCGATGCCGGCTGGATCGCCCTCACCGCAGGCATAGCGGGAAACGCTCACGTCATTCTCGTGCCCGAGAAGCCCATCGACCTCGACCATGTCTGCGCTGTGCTCAGGCACAACCACGAGAACGGCAAGAAGTATGGCATCGTTGTCGTCGCCGAAGGCGCGACACTCCCCGGCGCGCAGCAGGCTGCCATTGGAGGCAAGGTGGACTCCTTCGGTCACGTGCGGTTGAGCGGCATCGGCCAGATCCTGGCGGACGAAATCGAGAAGCGCACCGGCTACGAAACCCGCTCTGTCAACCTGGGACACACGCAGCGCGGCGGCACGCCCTCGGCCTTCGACCGCATGCTGGCGACGCGCTACGGCCTGGGGGCGATCGACCTGGTGCACAAGGGCGAGTTCGGGCGCCTGGTGGTGCTCCGCGGAACGAAAATTGAGAGCATTCCGCTGGCGGAGGCTATCTCGACCAACCGTACCCTCGACGATAGCTTTCTCGAGATCATCAGCAGCCTGGAACCTAAGCTATAGAGCCTGCTGGAGATCCAGCGCCCGGCCGGGCCTCGGGGCCCGGCTTTTTTCGCCCGCGAATCAAGCCGGCCAACACACAATCTCTTGTGGACGCACGGCAACCTGCCCTCAACTTCTGCCACTGGGCGTCCGCAGAAACGCTGCTGAAAATCAATGATTCCGGAACCAGTTACGGAAAATCCTTGAATGAGACCGGCAAAACACGGTATAAGCAGGTCGCTGGCCTAACTGCGATTCTCCGGTTAAGAGAACAAACCAAATTTCGGCTTTCAGAAAACGACGACAACGGAGTTGCCCATGAAATCCTCGACGGCGCGCGCTACAGAGATTCGGGAAGTGATGGACATCCGGCAGGCATCGGACTATCTCGGCATCAGTCCCGACACGCTGTACAAGTACGCCTCTGAATCCTTCATTCCTGCCTTCAAACTGGGGAATCGCTGGAGATTCAAGAAGTCCCGCCTGGATGAATGGATGGACCGCCAGTCCGGCGTCTCGGCCCTGCCGGAGCCCGCTCCAGCCCCGAAAACAGTCCGGCCCAGCCAGAAAAAGCCCGTCCGCAGCACCCGTTCCGGCACCCGGCGCATCAGCGCAGCGAAAGCGTCCTGAGCCTCAGTGTGCAGGGGCAGCGGTTGCGACCACCTCCTGTGACAGCGCATCCCGCAGCATTGCAATCTCGTCAGTGGTGAATCGCGACGCCGTAACTGCCGCAACGTTCTTTTGCAGATGGGGGATTTTCATCATGGCGGGCACAACGGCGTCAATCCCCGTTCCTCGCAGGATGACATTGAGCACCACATCGGCCAGGACACCGTCATCAACCTCGCGGAGCTTCTCGCGCAACACGGGAGGGGTCCGTTCGGAACCAGCCACCCGCCACAGAATCTCGCGGCCGGTTTGCACCCGAGCCGCTCCGCCGAAAGGATGGTTCGCGATCGCCGCGAATTGCCTTGCCTCGTCCAGCAGACCCGCAACGGACAGATCGAATACATTACACGGGAACTGAAGGGCGCGGAGCACCGGAGGTTTGCGGCGCAGAGTCTCCGCAATCACATCCGGATCAGCGGAAATGCCAGCGGCGCGGACCTTGCCCGACCTGACGAGCCTGTCGAGCGCCGTCAAAAGCTGCTCGTTATCGAGCACATCCACCGGCGCAGCATGCATGAAAAGCAGATCGACATAATCGGTCCCGAGCTTTCGCAGGCTCTCATGGATGCTCTGCTCCAGAACCGCAACGGTGAATTGATTTGCACTGAACTGCGCCGCCACGCCCTTGCGAATCATTCCGCGAGTGGAGGGAGCAATCGAGAGCAGCTTACGAGCGATCGGCTTGGCGACACGCTTCCAGAGAGCCTGGGGCGCGGCAAGAATGCCGAACTTTGTGGAGATCACGGCCTTGTCGCGGCGGCCGCGGAGAAATTCCCCGAGCAGCGCTTCCGATTCGCCGTATCCGTACGACCGTGCAGTATCGAAAAGGTTGATGCCCGAATCCCATGCGGCTCCCAATGCCGCAAGGGACTCGCTGCGGCCCGACCTGCCGAGAAGTGCTGAGCAACCAAAACCCAGAACAGAGGTAGCGATTCCAGTCTGGCCCAGCTTTGTAATTTGCATTTATCTCCGTAATTCGCGATTGATGATAAAGCCGCTCGCGCTGTTAATTTTGTACCATGCGATAAGGGCCCATTTGGGATTCAGACCGCCGCGACAAGTGACTTTTAGAATCGACGCTTAGGAAAAGGATGCATTGAGTACTGCAATACAGCCGAAGTTTGCAGAGTCGGACCTTAGGGATCCCATGAACCAGCCGGCGTACTCGGTCGGAAACCGCGCGCGCCGACTCCTGTGGAACATCTGCTACGTACTGCTGTTCCGCACTTCTCCCGTTCCCTTCTTCGCATGGCGCGCGTTTTTGCTGCGGCTCTTCGGGGCAAAACTCGGGCCCACCTGCAAGTTCTATCCCGGGTGCAGGATCTGGGCGCCATGGAATCTCTGTTGTGAAGACCTGGTGGCCATTGCCGATGGAGCCGAACTCTACAACCCCTCGCCGTTCTTCATGGGCTCGCACATGATCGTGTCTCAGGGGGCGTACATCTGCGGAGCGACTCATCTTTACAACGAGCCATCGTTCAAGCTGGTGTCGTTCCCGATGCGCTTCGGCGCCTACTCCTGGATTTGCGCCCGTGCGGCCGTGAACCCGGGCGTCAACGTCGGCGAAGGCGCGATTCTGGCGCTTGGCTCGGTGGCCACAAAAGACCTCGAGCCTTTCGGAATTTATGCCGGAGTGCCGGCCCGCAAAGTGAAAGAGAGGCTTCGCTCTGCGGTTCCGGCAAACGGAGAGTAAGGCGCAATCCTGACCAATTCCCCAAGGCTTTTTTTCCACGCGGAAGTCTGTCATTCTGAAAAGTAGCCGACAGCAGGGCCTGTGAACAGGCTCCAGCGTTCTCACTGATCCTGATCCGGAATCGGGGCAGTTTTTGAAAGACACACCCCCATTCGCGGGGCGCAAACACAAAGTTTCTGGAGTGCGGAGCCATTTGCATGCTGTTTGAGCAACCTGCCCAGCTTCTCGATCGCGAAAAGAACTGGCGCGAAAAGAACTGGGAGGTTTGCATTGTAGGCACCGGACCGGTTGGCATATCGCTTGCCATGGAGCTTGAGCGTCTTGGCCACGAAGTACTTATGCTCGAATCAGGAGCGGCAGACTTCGATGCTGCCACTGCGGCCGACCGCCGCGCTGAAATCGTGGATCCGCGCCGCCACGCGCCGATGGAAATCGCCGCCTGCCGGGCGCTTGGCGGCACATCGTGGACGTGGGGCGGGCGCTGCGTGCCCTATGACGATATCGATTTCATGCAGCGCAAATTTGTGCCGGAGTCGGACTGGCCCATTAGCCACGAAGAAATACGACCGTGGTACAGGCAGGCCTGCGATTATCTCCTTTGCGGCGACGACACGTTTGAAAAGCCTCTGGCGCGCGAGTTGACGCACGGCATTACGGCTGGGTTTGTCGAGCGCTGGGCGACCGAGTCCCGCGTCATCCTGAAGCACCGCGAGCGCCTCGAGAAATCGGAGCGGATCAAGGTATGCCTCAACAGCACAGTCGTTGATCTCGACCTCGGCGCGGAAGGCAGCTCAGTGCAGAGCGTAGTGGTGGCTACGCCGAATGGAAACTTCCGCATCAGGGCCGGACAGGTCGTTCTGGCTACAGGCGGAGTCGAAACCACACGTCTGCTGCTTTCCGTCCAGCGCCGCTGGCCAAAGCATTTCGGTGGAGTGGGAGGACCGCTCGGCCGTTATTACATGGGCCATATCTCGGGCAAGATCGCCAGCATTGTGCTGGACGATCCGTCGACCATCAACGACTACGATTTCATTCTCGACAGCAACGGCTCCTACTATCGCCGGCGCTTCATGCTTACCAGCGAAGCGCAAGTGCAGAACAAGCTGCTGAACACCGCTTTCTGGCCCGACAACCCTCCCTTCTACGATCCCGGCCACCGGAGCGGCGTTCTCTCGGCGGTTTTCCTCGCACTTGCCTTCCCGCCCACCGGCCGGCGTCTCCTCTCCGAAGGGATTCGTCTCGCACACACCGGCCCAAAGCCTTACCCGATCGCCGCGCACCTTTACAACGCCGTGCTGGGCGCGCCACGCGCAGCACTGGACGTATATGGCATCCTTCGCGACCGCTTCATCCGAAAGCCGAAAAAGCCGGGCTTTCTGGTGCGCAACCAGGGCGGAAGATATGCCCTGCACTACCACGCCGAGCAGATACCGAATCCTGACAGCCGGATTACGCTCTCCGGCGAACTCGACCGATACGGAATGCCGCGCGCCTGCATCGACCTGCGTTATGTCGACCAGGACGGCGAGAGCGTCATCGATTCGCACCGGGTGCTCGACACAGGGCTGCGCGCCAACAAAATTGGCCGACTCGAATTCTGGTACACCCAGGAAAAACTCCACGAGCGAGTCATGGACCAGGCGGCGGACGGTTATCACCAGGTGGGCACCACGCGCATGGGCACAGATCCGGCCAGGAGCGTGGTCGATTCCGATCTGAGAATTCGCGGAGTGGACAACCTGTACGTCGCTTCGTCGAGCGTGTTTCCGACAAGCGGGCAGGCCAACTCCACGCTGCTCGCCGTAGCGTTTGCAATGAGGCTCGCGAATCATCTCACCGCGGTTTCCGGAAAGCCCGATTACGCCGCGCTGTCCGTTCAAAGCTGAACCGAAGTTGCCCCTCGATTTCGGTTAAGACCGGGCGGGCATTTACCATCGTTCCAGATGCAACATACTGCTCGTCTGCGCGCGCTGCGCCGCGCCATGTCCCGCGAGAACATCGAAGCCCTCCTGATTACTCACCTTCCTGACGTGCGCTATCTCTGCGGATTCACCGGCTCGAATGCTGCCCTCGCCGTCACTCTCCGCAAGGCCGTGCTCTTTACGGATGGACGCTACACGGCTCAGGCACACGAGGAAACACAGGCAGCACGCGTACGCATTACCGAGCCTCTGCAAACCGTAACGGGAGAAGCCTGCGCGTTGCTTGAGAAGTCCGTCTCGAAGAAAATCCGCTGCTATTACGACCCCGGACACACAACCGTCTCCGCGCTTGCGGTCATGCGTGGCGCGCTCAGCACGGGCCGACGCAGGGGATTCTTTTCGCCCCTGAAGCAGCCCATTCTCTCAGAACTGCGCATGGTCAAGGATTCCGACGAACTGGATCGCATCGGCGCGGCTGCGGCTCTGGGCAATCGGCTCTTCCAAGCCATCCTGCCGCACGTCGAGGCCTGTGTTCCAGAGGCAGAAATCGCCGCCAGCCTGGAGTTTTTCGCCCGCAGCATGGGAGCCGAGGCCATGTCCTTCGAAACCATCGTCGCCTCCGGCCCACGATCGTCCTTCCCGCATGGCCGGGCCACCGCACGCAAAACGCCCCGCAATGGCTTCGTGACATTGGACTTCGGTGTTATCCTCAAAGGTTATTGCTCCGACATGACCCGGACCGTATGCATCGGCAAGCCGGGCCGCGCGGAGCGCACCGCGTATGATGCCGTCCTCGAAGCACAGCGGGCGGCCGTAGCGGCGGTCAGGCCCGGCGTGACCTGTGGCGAGGTGGACGAAGCCGCCCGCTCCGTGTTGCAGAAGGCCGGACTTGACGAGTACTTTACGCATTCAACCGGGCATGGCGTGGGCCTCGAAATTCACGAGCCTCCGCGCATTGCCCGCGAACAGAAGCAGGAATTGAAGCCGGGTATGGTCGTGACGATCGAGCCCGGCGTTTATGTGCCGGGCAGATTCGGTATTCGCATCGAAGACATGGTCGCAGTCACCGATAGAGGAGCAAAGGTGCTTACACCGGTGACGAAAGCCCTGATCGAACTCTGACGGCCCAGGAAGGCAGCCAGCGAGAACGCACCAGATGAATTCAGAAGAGATGAAGGAACTGGAGGAACTGATCGAGTTCCTCAAAGAAAACAAGATCGGGGAGTTCGACCTCGAACGCGGAGACCTCAAGGTTCGGATCAAGTTTGCGCAGGAAAATCCTGTGGCGCCTGATCTTGCCGCTCTTGCGAAGATCATCGCATCCCAGCCCCAGGCCATGCCGGCCCCATCGGTCCTGCCAGAGGTCTACGCGCATTCGGCCGCTGCCGCTTCGCCGGCACCCACGCCAGCCGTTTCAGCCGCTCCGGCCGAAGCCGACAGCGACGCAAATTTGCACGTAGTCAAATCTCCCATTGTCGGCACGTTTTATGAGTCGCCATCTCCGGGCTCGGCTCCCTTCGTCAAGATCGGCGACCAGGTGGAGATCGGGCAGATCCTCTGCATCATTGAGGCGATGAAGCTGATGAACGACATCGAATGCGACGCGGCCGGCGAGATCGTCAAGCGGTTCGTCCAGAACGGCCAGCCCGTCGAGTACGGCCAGTCACTCTTCGCCGTGCGCCCCCGGTAGGTCACCCTGACTATGTTTCGAAAGGTTCTCATCGCCAACCGCGGCGAAATCGCGCTGCGCGTCATCTGCGCGTGCAAGGAGCTCGGCATTCGCACCGTTGCGGTCTACAGCGAAGCCGACCGCCACGCGCTACACGTGCGCTTCGCCGACGAGGCGATCTGCATTGGGCCGCCGCGCTCCGCCGACAGTTACCTCAACGTTCCGGCCGTGATCAGCGCCGCCGAGATCGCCGACGTGGACGCCATCCATCCCGGCTACGGACTCCTTAGCGAAAACGCCAATTTCGCCGAGGTCTGCCGCGCTTCGAACATCAAATTCATCGGGCCACCTCCCGAAGTCACGCGCCTTATGGGCGAGAAGGAAAAAGCCCGCCAGGCAATGAAGCGCGCCCGGGTGCCCATCCTGCCCGGTTCTGAAGGCGTCATTCAGTCCGAAGACGACGCACTCGAATGGGCGAAGTCCATCGGATACCCGGTGATTCTAAAGGCCTCAGCCGGAGGGGGTGGCCGCGGCATGCGCGTGGTCCGAACCCCCGAGGAGTTGCCCTCTCTGTATCAGGCCGCCCACACCGAAGCCGCCAACGCTTTCGGTAACGGCGATCTCTACATGGAGAAGTTCATCGAGCGGCCGCGCCACATTGAATTCCAGGTGCTTGCCGATCAGCACGGCAACGTCATGTCCGTCGGCGAGCGCGAGTGTTCGATTCAGCGCCGGCACCAGAAGCTCATCGAGGAAGCGCCTTCCCTTCAGGTCACGCAGAAGATGCGCGACGAAATCGCCCGCACCTTGAAGCGGTCGCTCGAAAACGTTGGCTATCAGAACGCCGGCACCGTCGAGTTCCTCATGGATGAGGACGGCAAGCTCTACTTCATCGAGATGAACACGCGCATCCAGGTGGAACATCCGGTCACCGAGATGGTCACCGGCCTCGATTTGGTCAAGGCGCAGATTCGCATTGCCTGCGAAGCAAAGCTGTCCGATATCGTGACGCAGCCGATCCAGATTCGTGGCCACTCGATTGAATGCCGAGTCAACGCCGAGCACCCCGAAAAATTCACGCCCTCAGCCGGCAAGATCACCGCCTTCAATGTCCCCGGAGGCAACGGTGTCCGCGTTGACACGGCCCAGTATGCCGAAGGCGTTGTCCCGCCCTACTACGACTCGCTGATCGCGAAGCTGATCACGCACGGCAAAGACCGCGAGGAAGCGATGCAGCGCATGAAGCGTGCCCTCGAGATGTTTGTTGTGGAGGGAATCCACACGACCGTCCCGCTCCACCGCCGCATCTTCGACGACGAGGAATTTCGCGCGGGGCAGTTCGACACGAAATTCATGGAGCGGTTCTTCGAGAGGCAGAAGGCGATGTAGGTATACAAGTCACGCAAGCAGCTTTGTGGCTCACCGCCTTTGCTTTTGCCCCGGCTTGCCATACCGGTGTTACTTCGGATTTCGATTCAGGGCGAACCAGTAGAGTCTCGTGTTCAGATTGTCAATCAGCCTGACCGCCAACACGTTTCCCCTTTTACACAATCGGCCTTAGTCACCGGCACTCGCGGCTTTTGACTTATTTAAGTCGCAGGCGCTAATCGGTGGCGATGAAGTCTGACGCCGTTCGCACCTCAATTGACTTGCCTCGCGATCTTCACCGC
>JAFAMZ010000060.1 GCA_019232935.1 Silvibacterium sp. | reverse complement strand
AATGGGGACAGTGCCGAGTTCGGGTACCCGCACAGTTATTCCGGCGGAATCGACCAATTATCACCTCGTAGCCAAAGGCGAAGGTGGAACCGCAGACGCAACTGCCCGCGTGACTGTAAATGCTGCGGCGCAACCGACCAGCAATCTGTCGGAATCCGATGTGACGGAGGCGATGTTTCACCAGAACGTCAAGGACGTCTTCTTCGACTATGACAGCTACGATATTCGCAGCGACGCGCAATCGACGATTTCGCAGGATGCAAATTTTATGAATCAGCATCCGGCACTCAAAGTGGTCATCGGCGGCTACTGCGATGAGCGCGGCTCGACGGAGTACAACCTTGCTCTTGGAGAAAATCGCGCCAACGCAGCCAAACAGGCGCTGGTAACTGCTGGCGTGAGTCCGGACCGCCTTCGCACTGTGTCGTACGGCAAGGAGAAGCAGTTCTGCACGGAGCATGACGAGAATTGCTGGCAACTGAATCGCCGGGCACAATTCTCGCTTGACAAGTAAACTGACCTCGGGCGGTGCTGATTCAATCGCGACTGCGCCGCCGAATTTCCCCACTGAATCGAAGCGTCGTTCGCGCTTCCCGAGATTGAATTATGCCGAAAAATCTGATCGCTGCATCGGCTGTGGTTGGGCTGGTTTTGATGGCGCTACCACAGCCCGCCCGTGCCGCCTCGAAAGAGATGATTCAGCTGCAGACCCAGGTGCAGCAGCTCCAGGAGATGCTCCAGCACCTGCAGCAGTCGAACGATGAACGCATGGGAGTGCTGCAACATCTGGTCGAGCAGACTGCGGACAATGTGAACCGTATGGCGCAGACGGTCAACACGCTGCAACAGCAGTTCCAGGCCCAGAATGAAGCTGGTGGCAAGATCGACCAGGTCTCAAGCCAGGTACAGGGCGTGCACGATTCGGTTGATGAATTGCGCGCTCGCGTCGACAGGATGCAAAAGAGCCTGCAGGATATCCAGTCGCAGCTCCAGAACGTGAACGTAGCACCCGCAACCGGAGTTGCACAGCAGCCTGGCCAGCAGCCCACTCCGACAGGACCGGCCCAAGCGCAGGCGCCCCCGGTCCAGGATCTCTATCAGAGCGCATATCGCGACTACACCAGCGCTCGTTACGACGTCGCCCTCGGTGAATTCGGCGATGTTATCAAGTACTATCCGCAGGACGATCTGGCTGGTAATGCGCAGTTCTACCTGGGAGAAATTGCCTATCGCAAAGGCGATTATCCAACCGCGATCAAGAATTACGACGCCGTGCTTGAGCAGTTCCCCGGCAGCCCGAAAGCACCCGCAGCGCAACTGCGCAAAGGACAGGCGGAGCTTGATTCGAATCAGCGTGATGCCGGCATCCGCGACCTGCGCAACCTGATCCAGCGCTATCCTGATACTCCGGAGGCCGCGCAGGCACGCAGCAAACTAAATGGCATGGGTGTGCGCATCACAGCGCCTAAACCATCGGCCTACAAAGACTAGGAAGCGGGGCAGACAATGACAGCCAAATTGATTGCACGTCCTGACGGCGACGCTCAAAAGGGGGCCATCGAGAGCGAATCCCCGACCGATAAACCCAAGATCTCGAAGCTGCGCGATCCTCTGGCTGACCAGCTTCCGCATCGCCAGAATGACGAACTCCTTGAAGGCGAAGATAGCGATTTCCCGGAACCAGGTTCGAACCCCGAGCACAGTGGCCAGCGCAGCTAAGTCTTGTCCAAAGGAATGAAACTTCTATACTCCGGCCTGGCTTTGGTGGTGTTGGCAATCTCGCCAAATTTCGTTTCGGCCCAGCAGCAGAGTTCACCTTCAGAACCGCCCCAGAACACTGCCGCCTCCGAAACGGAAAAGGGACTGGATGCGCTCAAAGCGAACCAGCCTCAACAGGCCCTGGATGAGTTTGAGCTCGCACTCAAAGCAAACCCCAACGACCCAACGGCGAACCTGCTGGGGGCTACAGCGGCCTTGAGCGTCTACAAGAATGATCTGGCCGTCAAATACGCTGAGAAGGCACGGGATCTCGATCCCAATAACTGGAAGGTGCATACTACGCTGGTCGTAGCCTACGCTGGCGCGGGAATGAAGCAGCAGCGGGACCAGGAGCGCGAGATTCTGCGCAAACTTCACGATGATCCAAGTGCCCCTGATGCAATGCAGACGAAGGGTTTTCTGCTGGAGATGTTTCCAGTGAAGCAGTACCGGGT
>JAFAMZ010000401.1 GCA_019232935.1 Silvibacterium sp. | reverse complement strand
AAAACTCCCCGCGTTTGCATCGGCGGCGAGGAGCACGTCGAGCTCTTCCCGGAGCTCGGCGTCTCCGTTGCACTCGCGGTCGAGAAAGGCGGCGCGGTCTTCGGGTTTCAGCTCCAGCGCGGCGTCGAAGAGGTCTTTCAGCCGCTCTCGCTGACTTGGCATGCTTCCACTCCTGCAATTCAGAGGGGCCCTGTCGCGAGTCTGCGCTGAGGAATCAGGAGTGTAGCGGACTCGACAGAGTCATTCTGAGCTTACATCCAGCCGAGGTAAATGGATATCTTGTTTCGGGAGACAAAGGGTGCCGGTTCAACGGTGAGGCAAGGCACACGAGCGGCAGGGGATCCGCGGATCCCCGCCTTCGTCGCAAGTATAGTTACAGATTGCCGCGGGCGGCCTGCTCGCGCTCGATGGCCTCGAAAAGCGCCTTGAAGTTGCCCTTTCCGAAGCTGCGGCTGCCTTTGCGCTGGATGATCTCGTAGAAGAGCGTCGGGCGGTCTTCTACGGGACGGGTGAAGATCTGCAGCATGTATCCTTCGTCGTCGCGGTCGACGAGGATGCCGAGCTTTTCGAGCTCATGTATCGGTTCGTCGATTTTTCCGACGCGGTCCTCAAGCTCGGAGTAGTAGGTGTGCGGAACCCTGAGGAAGCCGACCCCCTGCTCCTGGAGCTTCGAGACGGTGAACAAAATGTCGTCGGTCGCCATGGCGATGTGCTGCACGCCGGGGCCGTGATAGAACTCGAGGTACTCCTCGATCTGCGACTTGCGGCGGCCTTCAGCGGGCTCGTTGATGGGGAACTTGACGCGTCCGTTGCCGTTGGCCATGACCTTGGACATGAGTGCCGAGTATTCGGTCGAGATGTCCTTGTCGTCGAAGTGCTGGTAGAGCGAGAAGCCCATCACGTCGGAGTAGAAGTCGACCCACCGGTTCATTTCGTTCCAGCCGACGTTGCCAACCATGTGATCAACGTACTTGAGGCCGACCGGCCGGGCGAGGGTGTCTTCGCTCTCGGCGCGGTAGCCGGGAAGAAACGGGCCGTTGTAGTTCGAACGGTCGACGAAGGAGTGGATGGTGTCTCCGTAGGCGGCGATGGCGGCCAGTTTGACGGTACCGTATTCGTCGCGCAATTCGTATGGTTCGTGGATGCTGCGGGCGCCGCGCCTGGTGGTTTCCTTCCAGGCCTGGCGGGCGTCGTCCACCCAGAGAGCCACGTCGCGGACGCCGTCTCCATGACGGTGCACGTGGTGTGCGATTTCGCCGTCGGGGCGGAGGGGAGTGGTGAGGACAAAGCGTATCTTGCCTTGCTGGAGGACATAAGAGGCCCGGTCGCGGAGTCCGGTCTCCGGGCCAGCGTAGGCGACGAGTTTCATGCCGAAGGCAAGCCGGTAAAAATACGACGACTGGCGAGCGTTGCCGACGTAAAACTCTACGAAATCTGTGCCGTTTAGGGGGAGAAAATCCTTTTCTGTCGTGACTTCCGGGTGAAGCAAGGTGGACATACTGAACAACTCCAAAATGGTTCGATGCGCAACGACGCCGGGACGCCTCAATCATGCTTCGGGACACACGGCGACTCATTACCATATACCCTCGGAAACGGGTTTGGCCAATACCAACAGGTTGTAGACGGAGATACCTCTTTTGGCGCTCGTAACCCTCTATGAAACCGGGTTGGATACGCACCCTCAGCCTTTGCTTTTCGGAGGAAGAGTTCCTTTCGTTGCGGTGGTTTAGGATAAGCCCGATCACCGGAGGAGAGACAAATATGAGGCCGGCCTCCCGGTATTTGTTTCCAACTCTGTTCTTTGCGCTGGCGATTTCCACTGCGTCCGAGGAGATTACGCCGCTGCTGCTCAGCGTGGCGGATGCGCCTGTGCCCTTTCATGGGTCGGATGGGAGGACGCACCTCGTCTATGAGCTTGAGATGACGAATTTTTCGAGCGGCGAGATCGTTCCGGAGAAAGTAGAGATCCTGGGGGATGGCGTGGCGCTTCAGACGCTGGAGGCGGAGGCTATTGCGAAACGCCTGCAGCCGGCAGGGGAGCGGGAATCCACGGGATCGCTGGCGAAGAGCACAAAGGCGCTGCTCTTTCTCCACATTGTGCTTGAACCACCCCTATCCCTCGTCAGCTCACGCATCGCATAACGATGCGCGCGAGCGCTGCGCCTCCAGGGCATCAGGAGCTGACGGAGGCCGGGGGGACGGTAGGCGTGGGTCGGCAGGCAGTGGTGGTGATTGGGCCGCCGCTCGCCGGAAGCGGATATATCTCAGCGGATTCATGTTGCGATGCGACGCGGCACACGCGCGCAGCGCTGCCGATTGACGGGCGAGTGTGGCTCGCGCAGCGCATGGCGGTTGACTGGGAGCAGGTCGATGCGCGGGGCGTATCTATTCCGGTCCGCGTGAGAAGCTCGAGAGCTATGCGATTTTCGGAAAGACGGTCCTGGCCGTGGCCAATGCTGTTGTGGCCCAGGCGATTGACGGGCTGCCGGAACAGAAACCGGGGAAGTATCCGGCGAATATTCCCATCAATCAAGCGGACGGGAACTCGGTGATTCTCGATCTGGGACAGGGCCGCTACTGCATGTATGCGCATATGCAGCCGGGCAGTGTGCGCGTACACCGGGGAGACCGCGTGAAGCGGGGTCAAGTGATCGGTCTGGTGGGCGACAGCGGGAATTCCGTCGCTCCTCATCTGCATTTTCAGGTGATGGACCGGCCGTCATCGCTGGCTGCGATTGGGCTGCCTTATGAGATCGATGCATTTGAGGTGACGGGATCGACGCCGGGGACAACTGCGTTCGATGAAGCAGAAGAGAAGGGAACGCCATTGGGGGTGATGGAGGTAAAGACGTCGCGTGAGGTAAAGAGGGCATTGCCGCTCGATCAGCTGGTGATTGCGTTTCCCAAATAGAACCTGGAATCAGGGCGGAGGCCCGCTCAGGTAAAGCTTAATGGGTTTGAGGCTAAGAAGAAAGGGCACGTTTCCTGCCTCAAGTAAACGGTATAGCTGCATGCTTGTGATGCAGCTCACAGCGCGGCTGTCCAACCGAAATCTGTCCTCTGTCGCGTCACCAAAGTGGGTATTTGACACTCCTGCTCGCGCGGTGCAACCCTTGAATGTTTTGCCGGAGTCGAATTTTTTATGAACCCTCAGGCTGCCACGCTGACTGTTGCCGAACCCTATCTCATCCAGCAGGACTGGGCTGCTTACACACCGGAGCAGCATGGCGTCTGGGCGGAGCTGGTGCATCGGTGCATGCCGCAACTGCGCGAGCACGCCTGTCGTGAGTATCTCGACGGTTTCGAGCAGATCGGCCTGCGCGAGGACACGATTCCCAACCTCGCGGAGATAACGAAGCGGCTTAAGCCGCGTACGGGATGGAGCAGTACCCCGGTCAGCGGCTTTCTGCCGCCGGACGCGTTCTTCGAAATGCTGTGGGCCAGGCAGTTTCCTACGACGACGTGGCTGCGCAGCCGCGACTCGCTCGAGTACACGCCAGAGCCGGATATTTTCCATGACGTATTCGGGCACGTGCCCATGCACGCGCATCCGGTCTTCGCCGATTTTCTGCAGCAGTACGGCAAGATCTGCGCACGGCTGACGGATAAGAACAAGCTGGAGCGCATGGGGCGCCTGTTCTGGTTCACGGTGGAGTTCGGGGTGATCCGGCAGGATGGTGAGATCAAGCTGTACGGGAGCGGGCTGATTTCGTCGCATGGGGAGGCAACGCGCCTGATCGAAGGGATACGCAGCGGGCATGGGCCGGAGATCCGGGACTTCAATCTCGACCAGGTATTGGATCAGGAGTTTCTCGTCTCGGAGATGCAGAAGGTGCTCTATGCCGTCGAGTCGTTCGATCAGATTTACGAGGCGGCGCAGGAAGCGGAAGAGCGGCTGGGCAAGGTCTAAGAGGTGAGGGCAAAGGGAAATTCGAACTGAAGTTTCGGTGTGACCGCGAACACCTTTCATTACTCCCTTGCCCCGGGGATGACACAGAAATTCGCAATGCTGTCATGTTGGGTGATGCACAATGACAACTTGGAGGAATTTTGCCCCGCATCCACTTTCAGCAGCAGCTGGCTGACCTCAAAGATAAGTTGCTGGCCATGGCTGCACTCGCGCAGCAGGCATTGGATTCCGCAGTAGATGCATATCAGCATCGGGATGCCGGGCTTTGCCAGTACGTGCGCGAGAACGAGACCGCGATAAACACGGCTCATCGCGAGGTAGACGAGCTTGCATATGACCTGCTCGCCATGGAGCAGCCGATGGCAGTCGACCTTCGCTTTATTCTTGCCGTGATCAAGATCAACGGGGACCTCGAACGAATTGGCGATCAGGCAATGAGCATTGTCTATCGCTGCCTCGACCTGATCGATGAAAAGCCAGCCAATCTGCCGGTCGACATCGGAACGATGGGAGATTATGCGGGAATGATGATCCGCAGTTCGATTCAGGCTCTGATTGAAGGGGATGCTCAGGTTGCTGAAGCGGTGATGGAGATGGATGACGAGATTGACCGCATGAATCGTGTAGCTCAGTCCGACCTGACGCGAGTCATCCAGGACCGCTCCTCGGTGACTCGCCAGGCGCTCCAGGCCATCATCGTCTGCCGCAATCTGGAGCGCATTGCCGACCACGCGACGAATATCGCCGCCGATGTCATTTTCTGGATACGCGGCGCGGATGTGCGGCATCAGTTGACTGCGGCTGAAGCAGAATAATATCCGCAAGGCTGTGTGCCCAGCGTCTTCGTTTCCCACCTTTGACTTCGTCGAAGATGGGGCACCCATGTTCGTGCCGGTGCCGGGAATTGGCTTGTGGAGTTCTTCGATGCGCCCACTCAAGCCCAACAGGGGGGCTTGAATGGGGCACGGTTTCGATAGACTAGCCTGTTATGGCTGGTTTGGTTCTCGACGGCAAAGCGTACGCGAAGGAACTCGAAGACGAGCTTGCTTTGCGGGTTCAGGCACTCAAAGAAAAGACCGGAAACGCGGATCCTCCAATTCTCGCGACGATTCTGGTCGGCAACGATCCGGCATCGGCCACCTACGTGCGCATGAAAGGCAATGCCTGCCGGCGCGTGGGCATGGAATCGTTGAGCATCGCGCTGCCTGAAGAGACCACGACCCAGCAACTGCTCTCGGCAATTGACGAGCTCAATGCAAATGCGCGGGTGCGAGGCATTCTCCTCCAGCATCCAGTGCCGCGCCAGATTGACGAGCGTGTCTGTTTCGATCGGATTGCCATCGAGAAGGACGTGGACGGAGTTACCAGCCACGGGTTTGGCCGCATGGCCATGGGGGAGGCCGCCTACGGCTCAGCCACTCCGGCGGGAATCATGCGGCTGCTGAAACGGTACGGGATCGACCCGTCGGGCAGGGAAGCGGTGGTGGTTGGGCGCAGTCCGATTCTGGGCAAACCCATGGCCATGATGCTGCTTGGGGCGAATGCCACGGTGACGATCTGCCACTCCCGGACGAAGAACCTGCCGGATGTGGTTCGGCGGGCGGAGATCCTTGTAGGGGCCGTCGGGAAGCCGGAGTTCATCAAGGCCGGTTGGATTCGAGATGGAGCTGTGATTGTCGATGCCGGGTATCATCCAGGGGCTATCGGAGACATTGAGCTTGCGCCGGCGATCGAGCGCTGTAAGGCTTATACGCCGGTGCCGGGCGGAGTCGGGCCGATGACCATAGCGACACTCATCGCGCAAACAGTGGAGGCCGCCGAGAAGGCCGCTGACGTCGAGAAAGATGCCACAGTAATTCAGGGCTGATTTTTCGCCGAGGGCGTGAGGTGGCGCAGCAGGAACTCCTGAATCACGCCATTCCCGGCTGCGGCGGCCACACCGATTGCAAAGCCCTGGAAGACCGGCCCCGCACCCCGATTTGATTCAGGATAGTAGAGATTTGAGAGCGCTCCGGAGCCAAGATATCCTGCCCAGCTTGACCAATTGGGCTGCCATTTCCCATTGTCACCCTTTCGCCGGAAAGGGTTGGCAAGTGCATACCGAATGCGCGATTTGATGGTTCCGGTTCCCTTGTAGTAGTAGCGCGGGTCCTGATGCAGTAGGGCCGGCATGATGGCGTCGCCGATCATGATGTCGGTGAAGCCGTCGGCATAGTTGGCTCCGACGCGCTGGCCGTATGCGGCCCAGCCCTGGCCGTAATCGGGATTACCGTTCAAACCTTGCTCAGTTGCAGCGACGAAGCCGGCCCCGAGGAAGGTCATGGGGTCGATCAAGAGCTTCGCGGCGAGCCGGAACTTGAGCTTCGCAGTAAGCGGGACAGGATGTTCGTCGTAAACCACATAAAAGTTAGGGACGATGCCGAGGATGCGTTGCTTTTCCTCGATTTCCACCTGTTGCGTTGCAATCTGTTCCTCTGTCATCGCTGCAGTCACGGTGGTGACGACCACTGCGAGCTGAAGCTTAATGGTCGGAAACTCGAGGTACTGGCCCGGCGTCAGCTTGATTTCCTGTGAACTCCAGTTTGCGAACCCCTTCGCGCTCACGTTGATTTTGTAAGACACGGCGGGCTTAACGCCAGAGAAGCTGAAGAAGCCGTTGTCATTGGTTGTGACGGTGCGCTGGTCTGCGGGTGTCGGGCCCTGCAGGACCACCGTGACGCCGGCAACGATATCGTCTGCCACATCGGTTATGGTGCCGACGATGGTTCCGGCTTGCGGCTCAGGAGCGGAGACCTGTTGTGCCGGAGCCGTGGCTGCAAGCCCGCCGAGAAAGAGGAGAAAGATGCATGCTGTCCGGGGCCAATTCTCCCGCAGTATGGTATGACACATGAGAAAATTGCTCCTCCAGATCGCAGGTGGGAATCGCGGGAAATTCGCTGTTATTTAGACGTTCAATGACGCATGGGCGATCTGCTCTGCTGACCCGAATGGAACCGACGACATCACCGCCGAAATAAATCGTCCCAACATGGATGAATCAAGGGGCGAGCCGGATACAGAATTTACAGGCAGCCCGCGCCATTTTGACCCAGGTTCATCGTCTTCCATTTTCTTGCTCGAAATTTGAGGTCGTCAAACCGCCTGGCGCCGTGCATAATTTAGGCTCACCCCCTCAGGAACGGATTCATGCAAACCATATCGATTTTTGGTTTTTCTGCCCGTCTGTCTTTCGCTGTTCTGCGCATCTGTGCCTGGATGCTCATGATTTTCTCGCTCTCAATGCTTCACGGCCAGGCGTCTCCGCGCACGCCCAACATGAACGGTACATACCAGCAGCTTCGGCGGCTGCTGCCCGGCGGAGAAACCGTCACGGTAAGCGAGTTGACGCTCAAGCGCGATGCTGCCGTATTTACATTTCACTCCGGGGCTTTCGCGTTTTATGGAGAAGTCAACGGCAAAATAACAGGGGCGGTATTTCGCGGACAGGGAAGCCTGCATCTCGAGCCTCCTATCGAACAGGAGCGCCGCAGTATCGCCCTGCTGACCAAAGAGCCGAAGCTGGATGAAAACTTCGAAAGCGCAGTGCTGCGTTTCACCGACGACACGGCTGCGGAGATTCGCAAGGCCAGTTCCGGGAAAGGGTCGTCCGAGGGCGCGTACACAACACTCGGCCAGCAATTCGCCGATGCCATGCGGACCAAACTGCACTGGAACCTCGACGCGAGACTTCTGGAAGACGTGCTCAGCCCGGCTCCGGGCGGTTTCTTTCTGGCGGCTATCGACGGGAAGAAATACGCGTCGAAGATGGTGCTGATGATCGATCCTTACGGGGCTCTCGGCGTGTCGCCTGAGGAAGTGGAACTGATGACGTGGAATGAAACACGCCGCGGCATCTGGACCGCCTTTCACTACGAATCGGAATATCGCGACGGCATCGCCCAGGGAAATGAAGCCAACGATCCTTACACGATCGATCAGCAGGACCTCGATACCACCGTGGCGAAGAACGGAGCGATCAGCGCCGTCTCAAAGACGTCGATCCGATCGCAGGTGAATGGCCTGGCTATCGTTCCTCTGCGGCTCTTTCCGACGCTCTGCGTCTCTGCCGTGCAGAATGCTGATGGGCTGCAGCTTGACTTCGTGCAAGAGAGCAAGGACAACGATCCCGATTTTGCCGTCATCCTTCCCAGGCCGCTGGCGAAAGACCAGACGGCAGTCCTCAAGATTACGTATGCGGGGAAGGACGTGGTGGAGGATGAGGGGAACGGCAACTATTACCTGATATCAGGGGCGCGTGAGCGATGGTATCCAAGCGCGCGTGAGGGCGGACTCGGCAGCTACGCAATGTATCACATGATCTTTCGTGTCCCGAAGGGCCTCGATCTGATCGCCACCGGCAAGCAACTGCGGCAATCGGATGAGGGAGGAGAAACCGTTACCGAGTGGGCCTCCGGTGTGGCCATTCCGGTGGCCGGCTTCAACATGGGGCGCTTCAAAAAGCAGGAGGTGAAGCTCACCGACGGCTTTCTGGTATCCGCATACGCCAATACCGATATTCCGAACAGCGTAGTGCAGCTGACCGGCGGCACGATGGGGAACATGAATACGACGGGCATGCTCAAATCGGCCATGGCGCAGGGACAGGTGGCGATCGGCCTCTACAGCTCGTATTTCGGCAAGCTCCAGTTTCCGAGCCTTTCCCTGACGCAACAGACGGCATGCGATTACGGGCAGAGCTGGCCCATGCTGGTCTATCTGCCGATCTGTTCGTTCTGGGACACGACCATCCGCCACCAACTCGGCATCGACAGCGACCGCATGTACTGGCATGTCGTGACGCCGCATGAAGTGGCCCATCAGTGGTGGGGGCAGACGGTGAGCTTTCGCAGTTATCGCGACCAGTGGATGAGCGAGGGCTTCGCCGATTTCTCCGCATCGATTTTTCTTCAGGCCACCAACAAAAATAACGATGAGTTTCGCGACTTTTGGAAGCAGGAGAAACGGCTCATCGTCGAGAAGAACGCACAGGGTTTCCGCCCCATCGATGTCGGGCCGGTGACCACGGGATACCGGCTTACGAACTCGCGCTCCGGAGACTACACGTATCGCGACCTGGTCTATCCCAAGGGCGCCTACATTCTGCACATGATCCGCATGATGAACTGGAGCCCTCGCGACGGCGATCAATGGCTGGAAAGCACGCTGCAGGATTTCGTCGAGACCTACCGCCTCAAGCCGGCGACAACGGAAGACTTCAAGGCGATGCTCGAAAAGCACATGAGTCGCGTGATGGATCTGGATGGAAACCGCCGTCTGGACTGGTTCTTCAATGAATACGTTTATGGGACGGCCCTGCCGCATTACTCCTTTGCGTCGGAGATCATTCCGAACTCCGATGGGCCATCCGCACACCTCAAGCTGACACAGAGCAATGTCGGCGATTCGTTCAAGATGGTGATTCCTTTTTACGCGGAGCTGAGCGATGGTCGCGTCGTACGGCTGGGGTCCGCGCCCATCGTGGGAAATATCACGCTCGAGCGCACTATCAAGCTGCCGGCTTCGCCTTCGCCCATCAAGCGCATCCTGATCAACTACTACAACGATGTTCTCTGTACCCAGGACTGACCGCTCACCGCTTCGGCGTTCCTGCGTCTAACGGCGAAACCTGGGACCAGGCACTCGATGAAGGTTTTGTAATTCCCGGGAAAGATAGGGGAAAGCGCTTCCGTCTATGGTGGAAAGACCGGCGGGAACACAGAGGAAACCGAGCAGATGAGCAATCCAGGCGTGGTGGATCAAAGCGCTGTAGGCCAGACTTCATATTCGAATCACGTCAATCCGCAGTGGGCGCGGCTACTGACGCTGCTGCAGATGAATACCAATTATGTGGATTGCCGGCAGGAGAAGCTGCATACCTCCGACGGGCGCACGATTCTCGACTTTCTTTCCGGGTATTGCGTGCACAATATCGGCCACAATCATCACCAAGTTATTGCGGAGTTGCACGCCGAACTCGATCGAAACGGTCCGGCGATGCTGCAGAGCCATGTCGCTGCAACCGCAGGCGAGCTTGCGGAAAAGCTCTGCTCGCGTGCGGGAGGGCGCCTGAACAAGGTATATTTCGCGAACTCCGGCAGCGAAGGCGTGGAGACAGCGATCAAATTTGCCCGCGCCGCAACAGGCCGAAACGGCCTTCTCGCCGCACGAGGCGCATTTCACGGCCTTACCTGCGGGGCGCTGGCGCTCATGGACCACGGCTTCTGGTCGGATGGGTTCGGGCCCATGCTGCCTGGGGTGGAATTCGTTGGCTTCGGCGACATCGGAGGGCTGGAGAACCATCTTGCAACACGCAAATTTGCGGCCCTCATTCTTGAGCCGATCCAGGGTGAGGCGGGCATCGTGCTGCCTCCAGAGAATTACCTTGAGCGAGCGCAGGAACTGTGCAGGAAATACGGCACGCTGTTTGTGCTGGATGAAGTGCAGACGGGACTCGGTCGGACAGGGCGGTTCCTGGCCAGCCATCACTTCAGGCTCGATCCGGATATGGTGATTCTGGCCAAGGCCCTCAGCGGGGGGCTTGTCCCGGTCGGCGGGGTGCTGATGAGCGATGCGATCTACGACAGCGTGTATCACTCTTTGCGGCGGGCCATCGTCCACACCTCGACCTATAGTGAGAACGGGCTCGCCATGCGGGCGGGCCTCGCTGCTGTCGAGGTGCTCGAGTCGGAGGGCCTCGCCGAACGCGCGCTCATTCAGGGCGGGGAGTTTCGAGCGCGTCTCGCTGAGACGCTTGCTCCCTACGAGATGGTCGATGAGGTGCGTGGCATCGGACATTTCTCAGGGATAGCCTTCAGGCCGCCGAAGTCGCTGCGGCTGCGGTTGTCCTACGAGGCGTTCCACCGGATTCATCCGGCGATGTTCGGGCAGATTATCGTGATGCGGCTCTACCGCGATCACGGCATTCTGACGCAGATCTGCGGAAATAATTTCATGGTACTTAAGGCCGCGCCGCCTCTGAATGTATCGGACGAAAGCCTCGAAGCGTTCCTGCGCGCCATAGCCGATGTGCTTGAGGCGGTGCATTCATCCAAGCGTTTCTGGCAGGACGCACTGGAACTCGCAGGCCGGGCGTTGAAAGTCTAAGCTAGGAAGAGGACTGGAGTTCCGTGCGGCTTCTGGTAGTCGAAGATGACCATACAATACGCGACTTCCTTACCCGGGCGCTGACCGAGGCGGGGTTTCAAGTGGACGCCTGCGGTCAGGGTTCCCAGGCGGAAAGTCTTGCTCTCGAGGGCGTCCACGATGCGATGGTAATCGACCTGACTTTGCCGGACCTGGACGGCCTGGACCTGATCCACCGCCTTCGTGCGCAGGGAGTGGGCGCGCCGGTTCTGATACTTTCCGCGCGGCGGTCGGTTGACGAGCGCGTACTGGGCCTGGATCGCGGCGGTGATGATTATCTGACCAAGCCTTTTGCCGTTGCCGAAGTGCTGGCTCGTCTCCGTGCGCTGCTGCGGCGCAGCACACCCAATCAGCCGGAGGCGACGCGGCTCAGAGTGGCCGATCTGGAGCTGGATCTCATCCGGCGGGAGGCGCGGCGCGGCGGCGCTGAGCTGCAGCTGACCCAACAGGAGTTTGCGCTTCTCGAATATCTTTGCCGCAACGCGGGACGGGTCGTGACGCGCAGCATGGTGCTCGACCATGTGTGGAAGATGCGCTTCGATACGTCAACGAATATCGTCGACGTTCACATCCATCGGCTGCGCAACAAGGTCGATCGCGATTCCGATAAGCCGCTGATACGAACGATGCGGGGAGTGGGCTATGTTCTCAAGGATTAGCGGCTCCTTCTACCGCACCGCGGCATGGCGGCTGGCGTTCCGCAGCACGATGGTGTTTGCGGGAAGCAGCGCGGTGGTGTTCCTGGTGATGTATGGTGTGGTGGCGCGGGCGTTTCGGGA
>JAFAMZ010000080.1 GCA_019232935.1 Silvibacterium sp. | reverse complement strand
TCCGAAGTCAGCTGGCCGCGAGCAGTTCGGCGCTGCCTTTGCCGCACAGTTCGCCGATGCCTGCGAAAAGGCAGGCGGCAAGCCGGAGGACGCGATTGCGACAGCCACAGCACTGACAGCTGAAAGCATCGCACTCGCCTTCGAGCGATTCGTACAGCCGCTGCGAAGCGGCGATGTGGATTTCATCGTCTCCGGCGGCGGTTCCCGCAACGCGACGCTGATGAAGATGCTTCGCGTGAGCCTGGAACCGCTCGGCTGCAAGGTGATTGCAAGCGATGCTTTAGGAGTACCGTCGCAGGCAAAAGAAGCCGTCGCGTTTGCTCTGCTCGCCTGGCAGACATGGCACCGACTTCCCGGCAATGTTCCCGCCGCCACCGGAGCGAAGAAAGCTGTCGTGCTGGGTGAAATCTGCTATGGGTAGATCATCATTTCCCTCCTCTGCTAAACGACGGGAGCAAAGATGAGCCATCTGCGAACCCTGCTTGTGCTCGGCCTGACAATGCTGCCCGTTGCCGGTTGTGGCCATAAGCAGCCCGACCCGAATACCGTAACCATGCTGATCGAGAGCAGCCCTACGAATCTCGACCCGCGCATCGGCACCGATGCTCAGTCCGAGCATATCGACCCGCTGATCTTTGACTCCCTCGTTCGGCGGAACGAGCATTTCGGGCTCGATCCGTGGCTTGCGGAAAAGTGGGACGCTCCCGATTTAAAGACCCTCGTGTTTCACCTGCGGTCTGGCGTGTATTTTCAGGATGGGCAGCCGCTGACCTCGCGGGACGTGAAGTGGACGCTCGATTCCATCCTCAACGGCACGGTCGTGACGATAAAGTCCGGCGCGTATCGCAACATCGCGAGCGTGAACACACCGGATGCGCAGACGGTCGTAATCCGGATGAAGCAGCCGGACCCGGCGCTCCTCTGGAATCTCTGCGACGGCGCCTTCGGCGTGGTCCCCTACGGCAGCGGGCGCGATTTCTGGCGCCACCCCATCGGCAGCGGCCCGTATCGTTTTGTCAGCCAGCAGATCGACCGCGATGTGGTACTGGAGCGCGCGTCAAGCTATTGGAGCGCTGTGCCTCACATCGAGCGAATTCGCTTTGCCGTGGTTCCTGACGCGACCACCCAGGCGCTCGAACTGCAGAAAGGATCGGCTGACGTCGCCGTGAATGCACTTACGCCCGACATGACCAATGTTCTCAGGCGCGATCCCCATCTCGCTGTCGAGGACGGTCCGGGAACCCGCCTGAATTACATAGTCTTCAATTGCCGCGATCCCATCCTGAAAGACGTGCGCGTGCGGCAGGCGATTGCGCTCGCCATCAACCGCCCGCTGATCATTCATACCCTCTATCGCGATCAGGCTCGCATTGCGGAAAGCCTGCTGCCGCCGCAGCACTGGGCCTGGAGCGGTGATATCGTGAGGCATGATTACGACCCAGGAAAAGCCAATGCCCTGCTGGACGCCGCTGGATACTCGCGCGGCGCGAGCGGGATTCGCTTCCATCTGGGCATGAAGACATCGACCGACGAGACCGTGCGGCTGCTATCCGTCATTCTGCAACAGCAACTGGCACAAATCGGCATCGCGCTCGATCTGCGCAGCTACGAGTTTGCAACCTTCTATGCCGATCTGACGAGGGGGGCCTTCCAGATGGCCCCTTCGCGATGGATCGGCGGCAACGAGCAGCCAGATATCTTTCATTACGCCTTCTCAAAAGCAGGCTTTCCACCGCGCGGGAGCAATCGAGGCTTTTACTCCAATCCCGAACTTGATGCGCTGCTGGACGATGCCGCAGCGGCAACTGATCAGGCGCGGCAACGCGACGACTATGCGAAGGTCCAGCAGATTCTCGCGCGGGATCTGCCCGCCATAAACCTGTGGTATCTCGACACCGTTGTCATCCACAGCAGGCGGCTTGAAAATGTACACACATCGCCGTCGGGGAACTTCGAATTTCTAAGAGACGCAACAGTCCTGCCGTAAGGACTACGGCTATTTCGCCTTCACCGTAACGGCGGCTCCGTTGTAATCGACACTTTGGTCTGGAGTGGGTGTCTCTTCGCCGCCCACTCCGTGATTCTCTTTCACAAAGACCACATTGAACTTCCGCTGCTGTGGCATGCCCGGATAGCTCCCCGTTCTCGCACCAATTGTCAGCGTTTGCGATGCCGGGTCCCAGTCCATCGGAATGATCGCGCGCGCGCCCTTTTCGTAGCTATACGTATCGCCCTGGTCTTCATAGAAATCAAAGTGACCCACCTCGCCGCGATAGACGCGCAATTCGATTGGCGCGTCGGGTTTTTCGCCCGCGTATTCCACGACTGGCCCCATTGGGATGATGGACCCGCCTTTCACATACAGCGGAATACGGTCAAGTGGAGCGGGCGCGACCAATCGCTGGTCGCCGTGGAACTCTTTCCCAGTCCAGAAGTCGTACCACCTTTGGGGCGGCAGATATACCTCGCGCTCCGTCGCGCCTTCCTGCGTCACCGGGCTGACCAGAATCGACGGTCCGAACATGAACTCATCGCCGATGTTCCACACTTTTTCATTCCAGCGCCAGTCCATCACCAGCGGACGCATGATCGTACCATCCTCATTTGTCACGTTCCACGCCAGCGAATAAATATACGGCAGCAGCCGATAGCGTAGCTTGTCATATGCAATCAGCGTGGGCGTTGCCGGGCCATAGCTGAAAATCTCGTTCTCATCGTTCACGCGATGCCCGTGGGTGCGAAAGATCGGGCAGAACGTCCCGAACTCGAACCAGCGCGTGTAGAGCTCCTGATAAGAAGGGTCATGCGTGTCGCGCGGGTAGGGTGGCCCATAGCCGGCAATATCGGTCGTCCAGTAGGGCATTCCGGAAAGAGCGAAATTCAATCCTGCGGGCACCTGCCGTTCAAATGCCTGGAAAGTGCTGAAGACATCTCCCGACCACGATGTTGCGGCGTAGCGCTGGTCGCCGGCAAAGCCCGAGCGCGTGAGGATAAACAGCCGCTTCTGGCCGTTGTCCTCACGCCAGTGCGTGTAGATGTTCCCTGTGTGCATCAACGGGAAGACGTTCGTGTACAGCGCGCCGTTGCCAATGAAGAGCTTCTTATCGAACAGCTGCGCATCGCTCTCGCCCCCGTGCGTGTATTGTTTCTCAGGCTCGGAGCTGTCGAGCCAGAATGCATCCCAGCCCTGCGCAGCAAGCTTGCCGAGCAGGTTCTTCCAGTAGAAGTCGCCAGCGGCGGGATTGGTTGCGTCGTAGTCGGTCGTCTCGGGAATGGTAAGGCCTTGGGACTTCATCTCCTGCCAGTTCTTCGACTGCGGATCGAACATCGCCCAGACAGAGACCATCGCGTGGAAGTGCTGATCGTGCAGCTTCTGCAACGTTCCCGGTACATCGGGATAGCCCTCAGGCCGAAACTTGGGATCGCCCTGGTGCACCCACCAGAACCAGTCCTGGACGATGTCATCCAGCGGCACCTTTGCGTCCCGGTATTGCTTCGCAACGCCGAGCAAGTCGTCGTCGCTGCGATAACGGTCTTTCGACTGCCAGAAGCCGTAGGCCCACTCGCCGTACATGGGCGCATGACCTGTCATCTCGCGGAACTGATGGATGATCTGGTCCATCTCAGGTCCGTAAAGGAAGTAATAGTCGATGGCATGCGAGGCATTCGATGAGAAGCGTATCTCCGATGCAAAGCGATTATCGAACCAGGAGAGCGCGGACGTGTTCCAGAAAATGCCGTAGCCATTCGTCGAAACCATGAGCGGAATCGTAATGTCGGTGTTGGCCTGCCCAAGCTCGACGCTCGATCCGCGATAGTTGAACATGCCGCTCTGGTGTTGGCCCAATCCGTAGAGGGCCTCGCGCACCGCAGGATAGAACTGGTCCTTCACGGCGTAAAGCTCTTCGCCATTTACGGTGCTCTTTACGTAACGCCGCGGCGCGTCCTCGAACTCCTGCAGGAGCCGATGACCCTGTTCGTCCTGAAACTCAAGGTTTCCCCAGGCAGCAGAGATGCGAATTTTCAAGGCACCGGTGTCGACCGTCGCCGCCGCTGAATTCCAGAGTTTCTGGTCATCGGACTGTTTGAGTTCGGGAGCCGGGGTAAAGCTGAACCTCGCCGGAGTGCATTGCTTGATGAGCCAGGGCTGCTTGTCGGTTGCGCTCTGGGCCGTACCGTCCGGGCTGGCGACGACATGCACCGAAGTCGGCCCGCAGACGGTCAGACGCAGCGTGTCGACTGCGGTCTTTACCGTCACGCCATCGGGCTGCTGCGTTATGGTGACCTGCGCCGGGAGGTTTCCGGCAGAAATGATAGCGGTTGCAATTAGGGCGGCCCACAATCCCGGATTGAGTCTCGTCATTGTACCCGGCTCTCCGCAAAATCCTGCATTTGCCGCGAGTAAATCGATTCAGGGCGCGACAGAAGCAACTGTATGCATTAGAGCCTCAGGATGCAAGGTAATTGATGGTGCGTTCCACGCCGTGATGCTGATGGCATACTTCTCTGGCGCATACGCCGGCAGCGTCCCCGTGAGCGCGATCGACTCGCCGGGCATCAACTCGACGTAATTATCCGACCAGAGAGTCGGCACAATGTCTTCGCTGTCCAGCTTCGTCGCCGCGATGGCAATCTGAAAGGCAAGCGCTTTGGAAGGATTGCGCAGGTGAACTTCGACGGTGTTCGTCCCCGGAACGTTCTCGGCAGTAGCCTCGATTCGCGCCTGCGGCAGCGACCTCAGAGCCTTGAGGTCCTCGTGCTCGAGCGCGGGAGTGTGCGTGTAATCCGTCTTCGGCCAGTCCCAGGTGGTCAGCTTCGATGGCACCCAGTAGAAGTTACGGCTGACGGTCTTGCCAGACGCGTTCTTCAGTGTGAGCTGGATGAACGTTATTGGTGAGTTCGCCGCAAACACCGAGTCTGGAATGCTCATTGCATTGGTAGAACTGTCGGCGGCCACCTCGAGCTCAGACTCTTTTGCAAACAGCTCTTTCAGGTTGTTGTCATATGCGCGCGCGGAAACGGTCAGGCGCGGCGAGACTTCGTAGGTGCTGTTCACCACATAGACACTGCGGTCGTCATAGGAATACTGCACGTGAAGAGGTTCGCAGGCCTTCTTCGTCCCGAAGTACCCCCCGCCGGTATCGAGGTAGTAGTCGTAGAGATGCCAGATCATTGAAGGCCAGGCGTTGTTCAGCATCCACTGGATCACGCCTGTCGATGTGTACTTATTGCGACTGTAACCCTCATACATGGCGCGCTCGCTGTCATAGCTCATGGTCTGGGCGATCCGGATGTAGTCAGCCAGATTCTCCGGCGCGCCGTAGACCGCTTTCATCGCTTCGTCAAAGACGTTCAGGTCTTTGAACTCGCCGCCGCCGAAGTGATAGCTCCAGGTCGCGTTTGGCGGCCAGAGCTGATCGGCCGGGATGAATTTCCTGAGACTGCTCAGCGACGGAATTGCCGGCCCGGGACTGGTCTCAGTATTGAATCCGTACGCGCCCCCGTATTTCGCCGTATCGGCCAGCCAGTAGGACGGCGCGACGTAGTCATAGGGTCCGGTCATCTTGACCCCGCTTTTCCCGGTTACCGAAGTCGGAGTTGCAGAAGCGGACGAGATAACCGGATTCGGCCATTGAGTCTCCGATTCGATCGCCAGGTAGGCGCTCTCCACGTTCGCCGACGGAGGGTTGTCGCTCCCATTTAGCCAGACAAGGAGGCTCGGATGCCAGCGAAGCCGCAACATCTGTGAGCGTAGCGAGGCCGTTGCGATATCGAGCGTGCCGGGCTGCCATTTGTCCCAGTGCTCCCAATGGTCGCAGCAACACCACCCGAGCATCACAAGGATTCCCTGCTCGTCGGCGAGGTTGAAAAATTCCTGCGTTTCCAATTTGCCTTCGAGCCGGATGGTGTTGAGGTGCATGTCGCGCACTAAACGCAGTTCGTCGCGCAGATACTCGGGATTCTGGCGCAGGAGCATATCCTGCGACCAGCCCGCGCCTCGAATGAGGATCGGCTTGCCATTGACCTTGAACAGGCGGAAACCCTTGTTCGTCAGCTCCGATTTGATTTCGCGGATGCCGAAGCGGACAGATTGTTCGTCGGAAACGCGGCCGCCCTCGCTAAAGCTGAGCGTCAGAGTTTCGAGATGCGGCTCGCCCATCTGATAGGGCCACCATACGCGGGGATTGTGCATACGAAGCTGCGGGAACTGCTCGGGCGAGAAGGCGACGGTCTTGCTCTCATTCGCCGCAAGGTTTACGGGCTGCTCAATATGTATTCCTGCAACTGTGCCGGTTACGATTCCGTGAACGGCAATATCGGATGCGTTGTGCAATTCGGCATACACGGAGAGATCAGCCTCGCCGAGAGACGCGTCCGCGAAATGTGTGACAGCCAGCGGAGAACGCAGAGACACTGGGCCGGTGGTGATCAAATCCACCGGACCCCATAAGCCCATGTCCTTGTCTGGCGGACAGGGATTCCAGTCGACCCAGTTGATGCCGAGGTCCGTCTCAGTCGGGGCGAAGGTCTCGATGGCGATAGTGTTCTCCCTGCCCGGCAGAAGATCGCGCGTAACGTCGAATTCGTAGGTCCTGTAGGCTCCGGCAATCTGCTTGTCATCGGCAATCTGCTTGCCGTTAATCCAGAGAATCGCCCGGTAATTGATGCCGCCGAATCGGAGCCAGAGCGTCTTCCCGCGCTCGCCGGCCGGTAACTCGAACGTCTTGCGATACCACCAGCCGCAGCGGTAGGGACTGTCCTCGGGCATGGGCAGGTTCGAGAAGTTCTGGCCTATCGGATAGCTCGTCCCCGGAATCTTGCGCAGATTCATACCGAAGTAGGGCTGCTTGAACTCTCCAGCTGCGACCTGTGCGGCGAGCACAGTTGAGGGAACTGTGACTTCGGTCCATCCCTGGGGATGAAAAGCGTTGGTCGAAATCGTCGCGCCGTCAGCCTGGAGCTTGCAGGCTGATTGCAGCGTCCAGCCTTCGCGCAGAGGCATACTGCTCGCATGTGAGACAGGAACGGAGAACAGGCAAAGAACGGCGGACGCCAGACTCAGGCAGGCGCAAAAGAATCCGGATTTACCGAGCATGACTGCCTTTGTATCAGAAAGGCAGTCGCGCTGGCACCCACCTCAGCAGCGCACAACCTTATCCGACTTGATGCCTTTCGTCGCGTTGCGCGTGTCCACCACCAGCTGCGATTCGCGCACGATGCGCGCATAGTCGTAGTCGGAGTGATCGGTGACGATCAGCACGCAGTCGTAATGCCCGAGATTTTCGAGCGGCGTGCAATGCATGTCGAGATGGTAGTGGCGTCCGCGCCCCACAAAGGGAAAGTAGGGGTCGTTGTAGAACACGGCAGCGCCACGCTGGCGCAGCAATTCGATAATAGTCAGCGATGGAGACTCGCGAAGGTCGTCGACATCTCTCTTATATGACATGCCCAGCACGAGAATCCGCGAATTCTTGAGGGGCTTGCCGTGTTCGTTAAGTGCGGCGGCCGTCTGCTCGATTACGTAGTACGGCATGGCCACGTTGACCTCGCCGGCAAGCTCGATGAAACGCGTGCGGAAGTCGAACTGCTTGGCCTTCCACGAGAGATAAAACGGATCGATGGGGATGCAATGACCGCCGAGTCCCGGACCGGGATAGAACGGCTGAAAGCCGAAGGGCTTTGTTTTCGCCGCGTCGATCACCTCGAAGATGTCGATGCCCATGCGCTGGCAAAGCTGCTTGAGCTCGTTCACCAGGGCGATGTTCACGCAGCGATAGATGTTTTCGAGCAGCTTGGTCATCTCCGCGGCAGCAGGCGATGACACGGGTACAGTGCGGTTGAAGATGGTCGCGTAAACCGCTGACGCCAGTTCCAGCGCAACCGGGCCAACTCCGCCGACGACCTTCGGGATGTCTCGACGCTCTACTGTATCGTTTCCCGGGTCCTCGCGCTCCGGAGAGAACGCGGCATAGAATCCTCGCGCTTCCGCATCTCGCGACGCCTTCAGGCCCGACGGGTTGGCCTCGAGAAGGGGGATGAGCACTTCTTCGGTTGTACCGGGATACGTAGTGCTCTCCAGTATGACAAGCTGTCCTTCCCGCAGGTGCGGGGCTATCGCTCTTGCGGTGTTCTGGATGTAGCTCAGATCGGGCTCATGGAACTCGCTGAGCGGCGTGGGCACGCAGATGGCGATCACATCCATAGCGGCGATTTCCGCGTAGTCCGAGGCCGCCGAAAAACCGCGCTTGCGGGCGCCCCGAATCTCCGTCGCCGGTATGCGGAATATATAGGAGTTCCCACTGTTCAGAGTGGCGACCTTCTCGGGATCGATGTCGAACCCGGTCACGCGAAAACGCTGATCGCTGAAGAGCAGGGCTAACGGAAGCCCTACATAGCCCATGCCGATTACCCCGATACGGGCGGTGCGCGAATCGATCTTCTGCTTAAGCTGCTGAACTTCCGTGGTGTGCGTAGATGCCATGAACTCCTTACCTTCTGCCCTGCCGGGAAGGCAACCTTTCGATTATAAGAACGCGATTCAGCTTTTCTCGATTCAGCGATGCCGCCGGCCTCCTAATTTTTCATAAACAAAAGACCTGCTCAAATCCGTAACGGGCTGATACATTTCCGACACCATTCGCGCGGTTGTCCGCCGAGTTCTCTAATCGGTTGCGAATGCCCACTTAGCCGAAGGCAGTCCCAGGAGGCAAGCACGCAATGTCATTCAATGTCACAGCAGGATCCCGCAACATAACCTCCACCGGGCCCCTGAAAGATCTGAAGAGCAATGTGCAGTCCGATTTCCGGCTTCCAAATGAAGTCGAGAGCTACCTCGATCAGCCGCTCTCTGCATTACCCGCAAACCTGCGCAGCGTCGGGGTCGATTGCGTTCCTGGCCCCTCATGGTCCCTTGGCAGGTTCATGTTTACGCTCTCGGCGGGAGTAAAGAGCAGGCTTGCGGTAATGCTCCCCGGCGATCCCCTCCTGACTTTTGCCGACGAATTTCAGACCGATATCGCCATCGGACCCGGCGCGGATGCCGCTCCGCCCCCGCCACGTACCATTCCCGTCCCCGCCGGACAGGCCTATCTCTGCGTAGAGCTTGAATTCCAGATCGGTGGCGGCATTTCCGTGGAAGCGCCCGCGGGGACCGTCGGCATCTGCGCGAGCGCAAGTGGTCAGGACACCTTCGGCAATGCGTTTTACAGAAAATGCACCCCCAGCGCCACCCTCCATGACGCGATCCGCGACGCTTTCGCCAATTACGTTCTCCCGCTGCATCCTCTTACGCTGGCGAACCTCGACCCCGGCGATTATCTTCACCACGAGTTCAATGCCTGCCTGGAGGTGGGCCTGGGAGCCAGCATCGGGCTCAGTAAAGTGCTTTACGCGGCACAGGCTCCGGCCAGTATTCCCCGCATGGGTGGACCGATTCAGGCACTGAACATGGCCCTGCCCTCGTTTCAGGCATGCGCAAAACTGGCATTCAGCTTTGCCTACACGGGCGCTTTTGAAGCCCTGCTCTGGAAAGACAACCCCAGCACCGGTCACATGCACCTCTTTCGCTCCAGGGAGCAGGACGCCACGCTGGGCCTCCATCTCGGCGTGGGGCTCGGCTCCGATGCGGTGCATGGCATGGCTTGCATGTCCCAGCAGTGCGGCGCGCTGATGGGCAAAGTTTTGCCGGGCACGCTGGCGCAGAAATTCATCGGTGTGGCCTCCGACGAGATGAACAACTTCGCGGGTGAAGGCTGCAAAAAAGTCGCCTCCTGGCTCGAGCCGGTCAACCGGGGCAAGGCCACACTCGACATTGCGATCGAAAGCACGAAGCAGAGTTTTCTGCTTCTCGACTACGCGTTCGACCTCACCGCGCCTGCCTTCAACTCAGCTTGGCAGACCGCGCTTGCCGGAGACTTCGTCGCCGCCTTGACCACTCCCAATGGCGGCGTGCAGATCGGCGCCGGGGGCGGCCTCGAAAAGCTCTACAGCAAAAAGACTTCGGTCCACCTGAATCTCTTCGGCGCCCTGAACGCCGTCTGGAGCGACGCCACCATCCACAACACCAGCATGATCTATGCGGGAAATAACACCTTCCACCTGATGGCGGAAGAAGGAAGGCAGCAGCTCGCTCTCATCAACAACAGCAAACGGCAAATCGATATCTACTTCGCCGCCCAGGCGGATTTCTCCGGCGGAACCACAAAGCTCGGCCCCGTCGAGCTGCATTGTGTGCTGAAGGCAACGAATAATCCGAAGTACGGAAAGTATCTGGCCAATTTCCTCAACCTGATGTCGCCGGCGGCGGGCCAGTCAGCCCTTGCCCAAAGCATCGCTGCGCTTGCCGCGGCTCCCAATACAACAGAAATGGTTCACCTGATCTTCGACCAGACCAGCTACGGCCGCCTTCGGGCCTCGAGCCTCACGAACGGCAAGCCCGATAATGAGGCGCCCGACCAGCAGAACTACGCGGCCTTCGCCCAGGCGTGTTCCAAACTATTCGCCGAATCGCCGGCAAACTTTTCCTACGCCGGTCAAAGCCTCGGCTACACCGTCTGGCGCAACTGGAACATCGCCTCGAATAACCAGTGGCCGGCCCCGCCCGGAGCGGTGCCCAACCGCACGGCATCCGGGAACTTCGCTGCCGGCCAGTCGTTTCTCGATACGGAGTTCCCCCAAGCAGGAACCGTAACGCCGCTGATCGGTTATGCTCTCCAGGCAGCCAGCGATTTCATGAGCTTCTGCGCCGACCTGAAGAGTCTCTCCACTCCCAACTCCGGCGGCTCAGCAACCGCCGCTTGGGACAGTCTTGTCGCGCGGCTTAAATCCATTATTCAGAGCGATGTAAGCCAGGATTTCGCCGCGCCGGCTGGCCTCGCGCTGACGTGGCTTTGCAGTTCTGGAAATTCTCCTGACGAGGTCAGGGGTCCGGCTCCCGGCCTGGAGGACACCAATTCCATCGCCGTCACCGTCACCTTCTCATAAACCAAACAGGTATCCAGCAGCCTTTCGCACCTTCACCGCCATCAAATCCTTATCGTTTGCAAATGAACGAGGCTGTCGAAAGATGAACGAGGCATCAACAATACGGGAGATTCTCGATCGCGTGACCACAATTGCGGTGGTTGGACTGACCAATCGTGAAGGCCGCGCATCACTCGGCGTTTCCCGCTTCATGAAGTCGCGAGGATACCGGATCGTTCCGGTCAATCCGCAGATTGACAGTACGCTGGGAGAGCATGCCTATCCCTCGCTCGATGCGGCGGTCGATGCAGTTAGGGAGATCTCGCTGGTCAACGTCTTCCGCGCTCCAGCCTTTGTCCCGGCAATCGTCAAAGACGTGATCCGGCTGAAGATTCCTTATCTTTGGCTGCAGGAAGGCGTGGTCCATGATGAAGCCGCCGGCTGGGCAGAGGCAGCCGGCGTGAAGGTAGTGATGGACCGCTGCATACTGAAGGACCGGATGGCAGCAGGCTGGTAAAGCTCCGCCTCAGTAGGCCGAATTCCCTCCTGGCGCGGGAAGCGATGCTGGCTGGTTAAGCCTGAACTGAAGTAAGGTTTCGCTTGGCACCTGGATCGCCTGGCCTTTTTGCGCAACCGAGGCCACGCCCCCCGCTGTTGCGCCGATCGCCGCTCCCATTCCCGCGTTTCCGGCAATTCCTCCGATGATGGCACCGAGACCTGCGCCTCCAAGGAGACGCTTTGCGCTTCGCTTGGTACTGCTGCTGCCCTTCACCTGGTAATCGGTCGAAAAGATCGGATATGCCGTCCCGTGCACGACGATGTCCGTGAGTTCGAGAGTCAACTCAGAGGATCCTGCCATCCGTCCCGCCTGCTCTGCCGTGGCCAGGCGACCGTAAACGGTGTTCCCGGCCGGAACGATGACTTCGCCGTCAACCACCAGGTTCGTTTCTAGCGTGGCGGTGAAACGCGATCCTCGGGGATTTTTGCTGGAATCCACCGAGTCAAGCATCCGTACCAGGATCTGGGTTCCCGCCGGCACGGTCACGGATTTTTGCTGTGACATTGCCTCCCGAGGCGCGACCGCGTAGAGCGACCACAAAAGCGTCAACAGAGCCGCTGCCGATCTATTCACACGCATATTTGATTCTCCTCAATTCTGGGCGAAGCCAACAATCGGCAATGATGAATCGATTTGAAGATCGATGATCAGCAGCATTTGCGACTCGACCATCAGAAAGCGCGCCGCTGTAACGCCGCCGAGTGCCTGCTTCATCTTGTCGTAGTACTGTCCCAGAAGCTCGGCTCGCTGTTTCTGGTAGGCCATCGCCTTCTGGACCAGTTCATCCGCTTTCGCATCCGTCAAATTGGTGTAGGAGCGCGAGTACTCGCTGATGTTCGCCACCCGCTGGTCGTTCAGCTTTGTTAATTCAGCGTCATAATCCCGATAAATCGGCCAGAACTTCGCCGCCTCATCCGGGTCGAGCTGCATCATCTGGCTCATCACCGCCGATTTCTGGGAGCGAACATCCTTGCGCAGGAGCGCGACATATTCCTGGATGTTCTGCTCTTCAGGCTGGGCGCCAGACTTGGCCTGTGAGGTTGTGGACGTTGTATTATCCTGGGCCCGCAACGCGGGAGCGAATGCCAGTCCGGCCAAAACGGCGAGAGTAATTGTGCGGCGCTTCATCACGTGTGGTCTCCCATCAAAACAAGAGGAGCGTTCATAGCTCGATCAGGAGTCTACATCAGTGGACAATCGAAGCAACAGCTTGCCTGAAGGACGGTGAGCCAAATCAGGCAGGAAACTGCGGCAGCCATTAATGCGCAGGATGAGACGCCCCACGTTGTATCCAAGCGTCCTACAATGACATCAGACAGCCATGCCGCCTCGATTTTCCATACCGGCACTGATCGGAACCGCTCTTTGCCTGCTATTGCTGTGTGCTTGTGCGGTCTGGGCCGCTCCCTCCGCTACAGCTCCCCACCTGACGGTTCAACTGGTCGTCCCCCCGACGCAGATATATTCCGGACAGAACTTCAGTGCAGGTCTCTATTTCAAGCTCGACCGCGGCTGGCATGTCTATTGGGTCAACGCCGGCGACTCCGGCGAACCGCCTTCAGTGAAGTGGACGCTGCCCCCTGGTGTCACTGCCGGGCCGCTGCAGTTCCCCGCCCCCAAACGGCTTCCTCTCGGCCCCCTTATGGACTTTGGTTACGACAACGAGGTCCTGTTTCCGATTGCCATGCATGTTGCGCCGGATTTCAAGCCCTCCGGCCCTGACACCACTTTGGCCGCCAAAGTGAACTGGCTTGTCTGCCGCGAGGTCTGCATTCCCGGCAAAGCGCAGCTCTCGGTCGACCGCGCCGCTCTCGCGCAGCCGCCCGCTGTCGACAGCGTAAATGCCGATGACGCCCAGCTGCTGGAGCGCTTCAAAGACCGGCTGCCTCAGCCGCTGCCTGCCGGAGATTCCGCGAAATTCCGGGCAACTGCAAACGGCTTCGAGCTCAGCATCCAGACGGGACACGAGGAAAAAAGCGCTGCCTTCTTCCCCTTCGACCAGAGCGTCCTTACCAACGCCGCCGCCCAGCCGGTCACTCCACTGAAAGACGGCGTATCGATCGCACTGACAAAAGACGAGAACCTTCGCACCGCGCCGGACCAGCTCAACGGCGTACTGGCTCTCGACAACGGCCGCGCCTATGAGATCCATGCGAGACCCGGAGTCCTGGCATCGGCAAGCGTTGAAACCAGCAACAGCCTGGTCCGCATCGTCGTTCTCGCATTCATCGGCGGAGTCATCCTGAACCTCATGCCATGCGTCTTCCCGGTTCTGTTTATCAAGGGCCTGGCGCTGGTGCAGTCTTCGGGAGAAGAGCGCCGCAAACTGCGAATGCATGGCGTGGTCTACACCCTGGGTATTCTCGTGTCCTTCTGGGTCATCGTCGGCGCACTGCTTGCGCTGCGTGGCGCAGGACATAACCTCGGATGGGGGTTCCAGTTCCAGTCGCCCACCTTCGACGCGCTGATCGCAATGCTGCTGTTTTTCCTTGGACTATCCCTGGCAGGCCAGTTCGAAATCGGCCTCACCCTCACCAGCGCCGGATCAAGCCTCGCCGTGAAAAGCGGGTACACCGGCAGCTTCTTCACCGGAGTTCTCGCTGTTATCGTAGCCACCCCCTGCACGGCGCCCTTCATGGGGGCGGCCATAGGCTATGCGCTTTCGAACTCGCCGATGGTCGGCTTTGCCGTCTTTACCGCTCTGGCTCTTGGTCTTGCTGCGCCATACCTGCTGCTCACACTGAACCCGGCGTGGACGCGCCTGCTGCCCCGTCCGGGGGCCTGGATGGAGATTCTTAAGCAGGCCGTCTCGATTCCCATCTTCGCAACCGTCATATGGCTGGTGTGGGTCTTTACGCAGACTGCCGGCGTAAGCGCCCTCGTCAACCTCCTCGCCGCCTTTCTGCTGCTGGCCATCGCGGGGTGGATTCTCGGACACTGGCCGGCGAAGGCAGGCTCAACGATCGCGGCCGCATCGGTGCTGGTGCTGGCGGTTGCACTGCCGGTCATGGCTGTGCGCAAAGGACCGGAGCGGTTTGATCTGGCCGTGGTTGGAATGAAGCGAGCCCGATGGGAACCCTTTACACCCGAACTGGTAGCCAAATATCGATCCCAGGGCCGCCCTGTGTTCATTGATTTCACCGCAAGCTGGTGCCTGAGCTGCCAGGTCAATGAGCGCGTGGTACTGAACCGCGAGGACGTGCAGAAACGCCTTCAAAATAGCGGCGTCGCTCTTTTGAGGGCCGACTGGACCCGCCATGACGAAACCATTGCGCAGACGCTGGCCTCGCTGGGCCGGAACGGGGTGCCAACCTACGCGCTGTATCCCGCTGATCCACAGGCCCCGCCGGTTCTGCTGCCCGAAGTCCTGACGCCGGACGCCGTCTTCCAGGCCCTCGACGGAATCAAGCCGGTTTCGGCCCGCGCGACCACAGGATTATAGAAATTTTCAGAAACAAAGCGCCTCAAATTTCCGTCTAAAAAACGCACAAGAAGGAGGCTTCCTTATGCGACTTCGGCCACGCATCTGGACCATAGCGCTCGCCGCCGCTTTTGCTTTCACACTTAGCTCAGCTGCAGCCAAGGTCAGCGATCCCGCTCCCGATTTCACCGGCACCGACTCCAACGGACATCAGCACAAGCTCTCCGACTATCGCGGCAAATTTGTCGTTCTCGAATGGACGAATAATGGCTGTCCCTTCACCAAGAAGCATTACACCAGCGGAAATATGCAGGCCCTGCAGAAAGAATGGACAGCGAAAGGCGTGATCTGGCTGACGATTCTCTCCTCAGCACCGGGTGAGCAGGGTTATATGACCGCGGCTGAAGAGAATGCCTACATGGCCAAAGTCAACGCCAGCCCGACAGCGGCAATTCTAGATCCCAAAGGCGTTATTGGCCGCGAATACGAAGCCCGCACCACGCCTCACATGTTTGTCATCGATCCAGCGGGCAAGCTGATCTATGCAGGCGCTATCGACGACCATGCTACATCCGATCCCGACGACATCAAGTCTTCAAAGAACTACGTGTCTGAGGCGCTTACTGAGGCAATGGCCGGTAAGCCGGTGGCGGTCTCCTCGACCCGTCCATACGGTTGCAGTGTGAAATACGCGACCGGCGGCGAATAACCCGCAACAGATATCCCGCGCCGGGATCCCATTCCGGCGCGGTATAACCCTACAACGGATAGCGTCCCGCATCGATCGCGGCGCGAGCGATCGTGCGGTTCAGCGCAATTGTATCCGCCGGCTCATGCTTCACCAGTCGCCGGAATATCGCCAGTTGCGTCCTTAGCATATCGCCCTCGGCAACGGCCGCGATCACCTGCCGAGCCGCCGACTCTATGATGTGAAACGCCGTCGAAGCATAGAGCCGCGTCATCTCCGCAGCAAGCGCTGCGTGCGATGACCGGGCTGACGCCAGCTTGCGCGCACGAGCGAGCGCCGAGTCCAGGGCATAAACCTCGGCGATAATGTCCGCCAGCGCGGCCATGACCTCCTGCTGGTCGGCCAGCGCGTTCATGTACTTCTGGCTCGCTGATCCTGAAGCGAACAGCGCCAGCTTCTTGGCATTGGCCAGCATCTGCGCCTCACGAGCAAGGGGATCGTCGGTGCCCTCATCTCCGCCGAAAGTAGGCGGCGACATCAGCTCGTCCATGAGTTGCTTGATAGCTGCCAGCAGCGGAAGCTGTCCGCTCATGGCGCGTTTCATGAGAAAGCCCGTGATGATGAGCCGGTTGATCTCGTTTGTGCCTTCGAAGATACGGTTAATACGCGAGTCGCGATAGGCCCGTTCCGCGGGATATTCCTCAACATAGCCGTAACCCGCGTAGATCTGCACCGCGTGATCGACAACCGCGTCAAGCATCTCCGATCCCCATACCTTGAGAATTGAGCACTCGACGGCATACTCTTCGATACGTTTTTGTATCTCCCGCGAGCTGTGCGCGTCACCCTGAGCAATCGCGGCCAAGGCGGCATCGATGGCGCCGATCGTGCGGTAAGCCATCGATTCTCCCACGTAGATGCGTGTCGCTGAGTCGGAAATCTTCTGCTGGATCAGGCCGAACTCGGAAATCGACTTGCCGAAGGCCTTGCGCTCCTTTGCGTAGCCGATCGCGCTAGCCAGCGAAGTGCGCGAGCCGCCGACGCACGCCGCTCCGAGCTTAAATCGCCCGATGTTGAGAATATTGAACGCAATGTGATGGCCTTTTCCAGGCTCTCCGAGCAGGTTCTCTACAGGAATCCTGCAGTCGTTCAGAATCAGCGGGCACGTTGACGAACCGCGAATGCCGAGCTTGTGCTCCTCAGCACCCACGGTAAGCCCGGGTGTATTGCGCTCGATCAGAAACGCCGACATTTTTGCTTTCGAAGGATCAGGATCGGCCGGGTCGGCGATTTTTGCGAAGACGGTGAACAGGTCCGCAAAACCCGCGTTGGTGATCCACATCTTCTCGCCATTCAGCACAAAGTGGTCGCCATTGCGAACCGCGCGCGCCCGGATACTCATCGCGTCCGAACCGGACGACGCCTCCGAAAGCGCATACGCCGCGATCCACTCGCCTGTCGCCAGCTTCGGCAGGTACTTCTTCTTCTGTTGTTCAGCGCCGTACCACACGATCGGCAGCGTTCCGATGCCCACGTGCGCGCTGAACGCCACACTGAAGCTGGCCAGCATCGACATGCGGTCGGCGATAATCGCCGAGGTGACCTTGTCCATCGCCAGGCCGCCGTATTCCTCGGGGATATCGACCGCCATCAGGCCGAGATCTCCGGCCTTCTTCAGCAGCCCGCGGGTCACGTCGAAGTGCTTGGCTTCGATGTCCTCGGCCGCCGGAAGCACTTCGTTCGCCGCAAACTCGGCAGCTGTCGAAGCTATCTGACGCTGCTCATCAGAAAAATCTTCGGGGGTAAAAACAGTGGACGGATCGGGCTCATTCAGTAAAAAGCTGCCGCCCGTTACCACCGGGGCTGGCGCAAGAGTCGTAGCCATGGGTTACTTTCGCTCCTAGTTGTGCGGCGCTGATTTTCTTTGCCGCAACCGGACATGGTACTCCGATTTCGATGGAGGCGTCAGATTTCCCAGTCTCGATGGCGGTATTCGAGAAGTGATCCGCTTCGAAGACGCAGTCACCGAAGATTTTCTTATGCGGCGCCTCGAAATCAGGCCACTTCTTCTCCGAATCGGCCTTCGCCGGAACTATTTGTCCAATAACGCGGCCCCCGCTCGCACAGTTCGATCGCCTCACCGGGTGCGAGCCATGCTTTCAACTGTTTCATATTGCGGAGTCCGCGTAAGTTGATGGAAGGCATGTTAGCTGGAGGTTTGTAGGCCCTAACGAAAGAGCATTCAAGGCAACCATGGTACGACGTTTCAAAGTAGGTGCTGAAAGCGTCGCGGTATTTCGAGTGCTCCCCCATCCAGACGCCAGCTTGGACTCTTAGCCCAAACTCTCCACCACCCCCGCGGCTCCCATCCCGCCGCCCACGCACATCGTCACCAGCCCGTAGCGCAGCTTGCGACGCCGCAGTTCATGGAGAATCGTCGCCGTCAGCTTCGCTCCCGTGCAGCCAAGAGGATGCCCCAGCGCGACCGCTCCGCCGTTGACGTTGACCTTTGCCGGATCGAGTCCGGCCTCCTGAATCACGGCCAGGGCCTGCGCTGCGAAGGCCTCGTTCAGTTCGATCAGATCGATCTGATCCAGCGTCAGGCCGGCCAGTTTCAGGGCCTTGGGAATCGCGTAGACCGGCCCGACACCCATGATCTCCGGAGGGCAGCCCGCGGTGGCAAAGCTGATGAACCGCCCCAACGGTTCAATGCCAAGCTCCTTCGCCCGCTTCTCTGAAATGACTACCGCAGCCGCAGCCCCATCCGATGTCTGGGAGGAATTACCCGCTGTAACCGTGCCCTTGGCATGGAATACCGACCTGAGTTTGGCCAGCGCCTCAGGCGATGTATCGGTCCGCGGCCCCTCGTCTACCACAAATTCGAACGTTTTGACATCCGGCTTCGAAGGCTTGCCGTTCGGAGTAATATTTGTCACCGTTACCGGCACTATCTCTTCCTGAAATTTCCCGCCCTTGATCGCTGCGAGCGCCTTCCGGTGACTGCCTAGCGCGAGCTCATCGGCCTGCTCGCGGCTGATGCCGTACTTCTTCGCGAGATTTTCCGCCGTCAGCCCCATCGACAGGTATGCGTCCGCGTAGTGCTCGACGAGCCACGGATTCGCGCTGAATTTGTTTCCTTCAAACGGCACCATGCTCATCGACTCGGTACCGCCGGCGACGACCACTTGCGCCCGGCCCGAGCGGATCGAGTCCGCCGCAAGTGCAATCGCCTGCAGTCCGGACGAGCAGAAGCGGTTGATGGTCATCGCGGACGTCTCAACGGGCAGGCCTGCGCGCAGGCTGGCGATGCGCGCGACGTTGGTTCCCTGCTCGGCTTCAGGCATTGCGCAGCCAAGAATCACGTCGTCGATTTCCCTGGCGTCCAGCGCAGGCACTCGGCTCATCGCGCCCTGAATCGCGGTTGCGGCAAGATCATCAGGCCGCGTGGTGGCGAGCGTGCCCTTCGGAGCCTTTCCTACAGCGGTGCGAACGGCGGAAGCGATGAATACTTCAGTCATAAAAATCCCTGTTCCATCCTAGTTTGAGTTATCCAGAGTCATCCAGGAACCATCCTGGAAATAATGCGTTGTTGACGACTTCTCAATGAAGGCGTCCTCGATGCCATCGTGATCGGCTTCGATACGCTTTGATCCCGATCCTTTTGCCTGGCGAACCTGTGACGGACTGCGCCGGCCAATGCCCCACGCCGAACCATAGGCGCCCAGCGCTTCCGATCCGAGCCATTCAGTATCGCGCTGTTTTCTCAGTGCGATCGGAGCACCCGGCTGCGACTGGAAGAAGACGTAAAGCGTCGTTGCTCCGTTTGCAGAACACAGCACCGCCCAGTCACTGCTTCCCTTCCGCTCAAGCGATGCGCGAAACACGTTTTCCGGCGCGCGCGCCTCAAACGTCTGCGGGACCATGCAACTGCGTTCTGCAAGCTGCTCGGCGACGGCTGCAGGCAGCGATGGAAATGACGTCAGCGGAAGCAAACGGATGCGATACGCTACCTCGGCGCCACTCGGCAGCCGCACGCGGCCGGTCTCGATCTGCTCGGCGGTGGCGGGAGAATCAGACTGCGCAAACGCCGCCATAGCCGACCCTGCCATGAGAGTTGCAACCATCATCAATACCGCGCGGAGAGCCATTGGCGTGACGAGACTAATTCCGCAGCGGCTTCCCCGTCTGCAACGTATATGCAATGCGCTCCTGAGTCTTTCGCTCGCCGCAGAGCGAGAGGAAAGATTCGCGTTCGAGGTCCAGCAGATATTGTTCTGAGACCAGCGAACCAGCCGTCACGGACCCGCCGCATAAAATCCGCGCCACATGAGTTGCCACCTTCACGTCGTGATCGCTGATGTACTCCGCCTGCCGCATCAGGTGAATGCCCATCTTCAGCGTGGGGAAAACAGCTTCTCCGGGAACGGGAACGGTGCGCGGAAAAGGCGCGGTGTAGCCCGCCTCTGCGAGATAGATTGCCGCCTCACGCGCGTCGAGCAACAGCCGCTCACGATTCAGCGTGATCTGGTCCGCGGGCGCGAGCAGGTCAAGCCCACGCGCTTCTGCGGCAGATGTCGAGACCTTGGCCATGGCCACCGTCTCAAATCTCTGGTGTAGCGCATCCTGCAAATCCGCCGAGAGCGCGAAACGCACCGGCGCGTTTGCAGGATCAATCCCGGAGGATGCACGCGCGGCATCAACTGCATGCAGCGCCATCTCCTTTGTTCCGCCCCCGCCGGGAACGAGACCCACTCCCGTCTCTACCAGGCCCATATAGAGTTCGGCGTGCGGCTGCCGCCGTGCAGCATGCAGCGAGATTTCCGTACCTCCGCCGAGGCATAGGTTGAATGGCGCGGCCACTACCGGACGCGGGCAGAACTTGATCGACGCGGTCATGCGCTGGAATGCGCGCACGGCCATATCCACTTCGTCCCACTCGCCTTCCTGAATGCCGAGCAACAGCTGCATCAGGTTGGCTCCGACAGAGAAGTCGCTGGCGTCTCCACTGATAACGAAGCCACGGAAATTACGCGTGCACTCGCTCGCCGGATTCAGAGTCTGCGTAATCATCGACACGATATCGTCGCCGATGGCGTTCTTCTTTGAGTGCAGTTCGAGCAGCGCGATGTCTTCGCCGATGTCGATCAGCGAGCAGCCGGCGTTTTTCCGAACAACCCCGTTCACGCGGCGGAATCTCGCCGCGCTCGCGACTCCCTCCGGCAGCTCAACCTTCTTGTAGGTCGCTGTTTCCGGATCGTAGACGCTGCGGCCGTATGAACCCTCCATATACCATGACGTCTTGCCCGAATCCAGCATCGCCTCGACAAGCGGACTCACCTGTAATCCCGCCTCGCGCATCCGGCTTACGGTTTCGCTCACGCCCGCGGCATCCCACATTTCAAACGGGCCGAGCTCCCAGTTAAATCCGGTGCGCATCGCGCGATCGTCCGAGGCCGGCGAGTCGGCAATCTCCGGCAGCGTGTCGGCCGCGTAGTTCCAGATCGCTGTAAGCAGCGGGAACAGGAATGCCGCAGCCTTGTCTTTCTTCACGTCGCCGCCCAGCACCAGGCGCAGACGCTCCGGCAACGACTCGGCATTTTTTGCCATTTCAATCGACGGAAACTTCGGTCGAAGCGCCGGCCGATACTCCAGCGTGCGCCAGTCAAGAGCCAGCCGATTGTTCTTCGGGTCTTTCGCTCCTGGATCTTTCTTATAGAAGCCCTGACCCGTCTTGTCCCCTAGCCAGCGTCGCTCGAGCATGGTTTCGATGAATGGAGCCAGCGTCGCAGCCCCGCTCTCCGACCCCCGCAATTCGGCAAAGTTCCGCGCCACATGCGCGAGCACATCAATGCCCACCATGTCAGCGAGGCGAAATGTCCCCGTGCGCGGCCATCCGATCACGGACCCAGTCAGCGCGTCAATCTCTTCGATACTCAGATTCTGTTCCTGCATCAGACGCACCGCTGTGAGCATCGAGAATGTCCCAATGCGGTTCGCGATGAAATTCGGCGTGTCACGCGCATAGACGATGGACTTGCCCAGCCGGCGATCGGCGAAATCCGCAATCGCTGAAACCAGCGCCGGATCGTTTTCCCGGGTCGGAATAATTTCGAGCAGGCGCATGTAACGCGGCGGATTAAAGAAGTGCGTGCCGAACCAGCGCTTGCGGAACTCCGGCGTCATCTTCGCCGCAATCGACGCGACCGGCAGCCCGCTGGTGTTTGTCGTGACGATCGATTTCGCGCTCACGTGCGGTGCGATCTTCTCGAGTAGAGCCTGCTTGATGCTCAGGTCTTCAGTTACCGCCTCAATGATCCAGTCGCAGCCCTTCAATCCCGCAAGGTCGTCCTCGAAATTCCCTGTGCTGATCAGCTGCACAGACGAGGCGTCGTAAAAAGCCGCCGGTTTTGCCTTGAGCAGCGCTGCGACCGCATTCTTCGCGATGCTGCTGCGCGCCGTCGCATCTGCGTTTCCCGGCGGGACGATATCGAGCAGCAGCACCGGCACTCCGGCATTGGCCAGATGTGCGGCGATACGCGACCCCATCGCTCCTGCGCCGAGAACGGCTGCCCGGCGAAGAAGTGTTGGTGCGGTGTGAACTGGAACCTGTTCGGCAACTGCAGTGGCCATGCTCTTTCACTCTCCTGCGACTACGACGCACCGCATTCAACTTGCGGAACAGCGTATAGATCACGTCGCAGAATACTCAGCGCCGCAGTCGCGGGTCAAGCAAAGGCAGCAGAGACATCAATGCTAAAATTCGCCCACTGGAGGCAGAATGAAAGCTCTACCGGCCCATCGAATCGCGATCGCGATCTTGAGTGTTCTGTTGCTCGCGGCCCTCGGCGTGATCCATTCGCAGACAGCGGCGCAGACACAGCGCTTCCCGCAGTTCGAGAACGAAGAAGTGAAGGTCTGGAAATCAGTGGTTCTCCCCAACCAGCCTCTTACGATGCACCGCCATGACCACCCGCGGGTCATTATCGCGCTCAAAGGCGGAACCATGAAGATTGTCGACCAGAGCGGCGCCGCGGAGCAGCATGTCTGGGAAACGGGCAAGGCTTACTGGCTGCCGGCAAACCCCCCGGATACAAAGCACGCAGACATCAACGCAGGCGGCCAGCCAATCGAGGTTATGGTCGTGGAACTCGAAAAGGAAAGGTAAGGCTGCTGATGAAAATCGCCGCCATCATCTCTCGCATCCTGCTGGGCATCACCTTCCTGTTCTTCGGACTGAATGGATTCCTGCATTTCCTTCCCGCGCAGCTACCTCCGGGGCTTGCGGGGCAGTTCACCGGCGCGATGTTCCAGTCCCACTACGACCTCGTTGTGAGCGGCATTCAGGTAGTGAGCGCCCTCCTGCTGCTTGTCAACCGCTATGTTCCCTTTGCCCTCACCATCCTCGGTCCCGTAATCGTAAACATCCTTCTGTTCCACTTCCTGTTGTTTCCCATGGGATGGCAACCAGGAGTCGTCTGCGCAATTCTCTGGATCATCCTGTTCATCCGCTATCGCCGCTATTTCTCGGGAATTTTCGTGCAGCGCGCGGAATAAACGCGATACCGAATATTTCGCGTGATTGCAGCGCTGCTCTGCCGTTAAGCTGTGATGGAAATGGCCGATCGAGACGAAAAGCCCGGCGGAATCTACGTTGCCGCGATCGTACTGGCCCTCATGGCCGTCTTCGAGCTGCTCAGCATAGCCTTCTCCGTGGCAACGCTGTTTCTTGCTCGCCATGCCCTCGCTCCGGCTATTCCCGCCGTACGAGTCGCGCTGGCTGTAGTTCATCTGCTGATGCTGGCTTTCGTCTTCTGGTGCTTTTGGACGGTCGTCGGGCTTTTCCGGATCCGGCCTTGGGCGCGCCACTCCATCATCGCCATCGGGGTTCTGAATTTTCTCTTCTTCGCCTCCCTCAGCGCAGGGCTGGTGTGGCTGCGCGGCAATCCCTTCGTAGCTGCCATTGACGCGCGCCCCAACCCATCGATGCCTTTTTCCGCCGGAGTTCTGATGCTTGGTCTCGCTGCGTTTTACGCCCTGCTCGCCTTTGTCGGCCTGTGGTGGATCATCTATTTCAATCTGTCGCGGGTACGCTCGACGTTTTCCGGTGGACCGGGGTTTGACACTCTGAAATCCGGCGATTAGCGTCAAACCTATACGTGTGGCGTCCTGATCAAAGATGTCGCACACCTTACTTCATTCTCTTCGAGGCTTCATGAGACTCATCTCCGCCGCGCGGTGGATCGCGCTGGCATGCTGCCTGACAGTCGCCACTCACTCACCGGCGCAGGAACCTGCTCAGCAATCCGACAGC
>JAFAMZ010000398.1 GCA_019232935.1 Silvibacterium sp. | reverse complement strand
TGGCGCAATCAGCGGACGCGGCGTGGAACTGGTTCTGACACTCGGCACCGGGTTGGGCTCCGCCTTGTTTACGGACGGACATCTTTGCCCGGGACTGGAGCTGGGGCATCATCCATGGCAGAAGGGAAAGACCTACGAGGATTACCTGGGCCGCCGCGGGCTGAAGAAGCACGGCAAGAAGCGCTGGAACCGGCTTCTCGCAGCGGCCATTGAGCAGACCGCGAAGACATTCAACTGGGACAAGCTGTATCTCGGCGGCGGGAATGCGAAGGAGATCAACTTCAAGCTGCCGGCATATGTTTCCACTATTTCGAATGAGGACGGTCTGTTTGGCGGCGTGGCGTTGTGGAGATTTCAGGCGACGCAGACCTGAAAACGAGATCAGGCCGGCGGGAGCGCGTAGATGGTAATCGCGCCGTTGTCGAGGATGGCAATGGATTTTCCGTCGGGGCAGAGTTCGGCGCGGCTGAAATAAGGCGAACCGTTCTTCTCGAACAGAAACTTGTGGGCATCGATTTCGCCGACAACGAAGCGGCGACCGGCGATGCAATCGTCGCAGATGCCTTGCGCGTAAAACTCCAATGCGAACCGGCTGCCTGCGACTCCGATAAGGTCGTGAACGGTGTAGCTGTATCCGAGGCCGGCAAGGGGGGTTTTCGCACCAGTGGGACGAACGATGAGCAACTGGGGAAGGTGGAAGAAATTTTTGTCCTGCCGCGAGATTAACAAATGAGTGGCATCGAGAAAGCCGATCGGCTGCAGAGCGACAGGCTTGTCTGTCTCCTCATAAGACCAGGGAGCGCCGTCGGGTGAAATGAAGTTGGCATCGGGTGTGACAACGAGAATCTTTGTGCAGGTGTAGACCGATTTGTCTTTGCAGAGGCTTCCCGCGACGCGTTCGTCGCCCGGAATCCAGTCGGTGACGGCGTTGATCTCGGTCGACTGGTCGAGAGCGATTGTGGTGAGGAGCTTCAGCGGGTCTGCGCTGTAAAACTCGAAGTTGCGGCCGTCGGCGGAGAGCAACGGGATGGTTCGGCGATGCGGAGTGACCCAGATGCCCTTGGGCTTCTGCGAGAGCTCTCCGGAATCGATCGGACGAAGATGGCTGTCCAAAATCTCCAGCATGCTCCCCTTCCAGACGACGATCGATGAGCCAGGGCCGGCGAAAACGGTGAGGTCGTCCTGGGCCGGCCAGTCGTGACTGGCAATCTTCTGTCCCGTCCTGTCGAAGACGATTCCGCGGATGATGGCAGGCTCCGGATCGGATCTGACCGTGCACGGCGGATTAGTTGTAAAAGCCACAAAAATGTGGTCGGTGTCGAGCCAGAAGAGGCGAGTTCCGGCAGAGTGCACGTGAAAGCATGCAAAGGGACGAGTGCTGGGGAAGAGTCCTTTAGGGATTCCGAATGAATCGAGAGGGATGACTACGGGGTGCGGCTTATCCTCGGCGCCAGAGGCAAGAGCGAGCAAGAGCACGAGTACTGCAGTTATCCCACTTAAGCCTGAAACAGGCTTGAGTGGGGCACCCGCACCGAGCCTCGCCGCTTTTTCTTTTGCCTGTCCCCGGTCGCCCACGCTCGTGCCTGATAGTGGTGTAACCGATCATCGGATCGCTTTCAAGGGATGGAGAGGAATGTGATTCCCACGTCTCGGGAAAACCGACTTGAAGACACCCGGCAATCCCACGTCCCAGAAACGGGACGTGGTGCACGCCGAGTTGTCGAGATTAGGCGGCGAAGCGCATGGATTTCTGCTCGCGTTCCTCGTGGGCACGATCGCTGTTCCAGTCGGTCATGCCGACCACTGAGGCTTCGGCTAGCGAGTTCGCCTCGAAGATTTTCGCGGCTTTGGTTCCACGAAAGCCGAAGACGAGCGGGAGCATCCAGGAACTCGAGGCGAAGACGGAGTCCATCTTGCCGTGTGCCGCGAATGGAATGACGGGCTTCATTCCGAAGCGGTAATCGGTGAGCAACGACTGAACCAGGATGAATCCGCTGGTTGCGAAGGCGGCTGCAGCCGCCCGTTTGTTCGAGCGGCTGCAAAGCAAGCCTACCGTGAAGAAGAACGCAGAGTGGGCGTAGTCGATGATGCCGTGAGTGGTCGGGCTGATGACTTTCGGCAGCCTGGTTTTGAGTGTCTCCGTAGCTTGGTCCATAAGTGCCATGGCGAGTTCCTCACATCGCGAAGTTATGCTGCCTGTTGCTGTTCCCAGGGCTTCAGGACGACCTTTGTGCAATGGTCCTGCTTATCGCGGAACATACGGTAAGCGCCCGGCGCGCTTTCGAGCGGAAGCTTATGGCTGATGACGAAAGAGGGGTCGATCTCACCCGCCTGGATGCGTTCGAGCAGAGGCTGCATGTACCGCATCATGTGAGTCTGTCCGGTCTTCATGGTGAGGCCCTTATTCATGAACGCCCCCATGGGCACCTTGTCGATGAAGCTGGCGTAGACGCCCGGCACCGAGACGGTGCCTCCCTTCTTGCAAGCCATGATGGCCTGACGAAGGACGACGGGACGGTCCATCTGCATGCGAGTCATCTGTTTGGCGCGGTCCATGGCGAAGATGACGCCGTGACCCCAGGCTTCCATGCCGACCGCGTCCATGCAGGCGTCCGGTCCGTGGTTGCCGGTCATGTCTTTGAGCGCTTCGACCACGTCGACGTCATCGAAGTTCAGGGTTTCAGCGCCTGCCTGTTCGGCCATGCGAAGGCGTTCGGGGAGGCGATCGATGGCGATGACGCGTCCTGCGCCAAACATGAAGCAGCTGCGAATGGCGAACTGGCCTACGGGGCCGCATCCCCAGACTGCGATGGTGTCGCCAGGGCGGATATTGCAGTTTTCCGCGCCCATGTAGCCGGTAGGAAAGATGTCGGAGAGGAAGACGACTTTTTCGTCGGGAATCCCATCGGGAATCCTGATCGGGCCGACATCAGCCATCGGCACGCGCGCATACTGCGCCTGACCGCCGGCATAGCCGCCCATCATGTGCGTGTAGCCGAAGAGTCCGGAGGGAGAATAGCCCATCAACTTTTCGGCGAGCCATGCGTTCGGGTTAGTGTTGTCGCACAGAGACCAGAGCTGATCCTTGCAGGATTGACACTCCCCGCAGGCGATGGTGAATGGCACAACGACGCGATCGCCGACGCTGATCTTGTCCTTGTTGACGCCGGGGCCGACTTCAACGACCTCGCCCATGAACTCATGCCCGAGAATGTCTCCCTGTTCCAGGGTAGGGACGAATCCGTTATAGAGGTGCAGGTCGGAACCGCAGATGCAGGTGGTGGTGATACGCACGATGGCATCTCGCGGGTTCAGGATTTTGGGGTCAGGCACATCGTGGACCTCGATTCTTTCCTTGCCCATCCAACAGACGGCTTTCATAGGAACTCCTTCGTTAACTTTGAGATGAGGCGATCAGGCGATTCGCGGAAGACCCGATGCGGCCTGGGGTTCGGGATGGTTGGTTGTCTCGCGGAAGAGCACCTCTTCTGTACGGCCATGGAGGCCACGCGGGCCGTGGGTCTGTCCGCTGATGGTCGGAGTCTCGCCCGCTTCGACCAGAGACTTGAAGCGGCGCAGAGCTTCGCGCACCATGAACTCCGGGTGCTTGCCGAAGATGCCGGCCAGTGCGGCTGTGGCAGATCCGCCGGGGATGCGGTATCGAACTTCCGCGGTGACATAAGTACCGCGGTCGAGCGGATCGCGGCGGAATTCAACCGAGCCGCTGGTCTCGACATCAGAGCCGGGGAGGGAACGCCAGGCGATCAGCTCGTTTGGCCTTTCACCGGTAATTTCAGCTGTCCACCGAACTTCGCGGTCCATCGGTCCGACGGCGATCCACTCTGAGCGATTACCCTCAAGCACCTGAACGGATTTTAGGTGGGCCATAAAGCGGGGAAGATTCTGAAAGTCGCGCCAGAGAACGTAGGCTCGTTCCGGTGACGTGTTTACCAGAAAAGTGGCGCGGGTGTTCTGCGGTGCTGACTGGGGTTTCGCAGCCCTGAAGGCGAGAACGCCGCCGGCTGTGGCGAGCGCCAGTCCTGACTTCGAGCGACGCGTCAGGCCATAGAGCATGAGGGCGCCTGCTCCAAGGAGGAGGCCTTTTGAGCCAAACGGAAACTGCGATGAAGCTTGCCGGGAAAACGGAAGATTGCTTTGATTCATAGGATGCTCCTTGAGGGATGGGACCGTATCCGCTTTCTTTGCTTGTGCTGAAGAACGACGACCGACGCGTTAACGGTGAGCGTCCGGACCTTGGGCCTTTGAGAAATGGATTGACTTTCCTGATCGATGAAACCGCGCTACTAACAGTGATGGCCGTTGTGGGGATGCCGTTGGCCGATGAGAATCGCTTTTATGGCTGAGGCGGAATTCAGCGCGGCGAGGCGGTGGGACAGGATCACCAGCCGGAATCTGAATGTGGCGCTGCCATGAAGATTTCTCCCAGAGATTTGCCCTCCCAGTGGAAGAACACATGATTCGATTTATTGGCAGATATCTCTTTCGTTTGGGGTGCAACACTTTCCGGTGGACTTCTGGCACATCTGTCCGTAATTGCCGCCAGCCGACTTGAGGGTGCAGTTTTCGACTGTCCGGAAAAAATTGCCGCCATTCACGGCGGTACAGGTCTGGGAAAGGTTTCCAAGGCAGCGGTTTTCGTTGTTGGGCGAGACACACGGGTTGTTTTCCAGGGCGTCGAGGGGAGCGTCGCGGTCGTCGACAGGGGAGAGGTATGTGTAGCTCGGCTTGATGAACTTTGCGGAGTTGGGATCGAGCCCGGCCGGAAGATTTTCGAAGTTGCCGACGAATACGTTTATCATGCCGCAGATTCCCATGTGGTTTTGCGACTGGTAGGGCGGCATGGGGCTGCTGGTCTGCGAGACTTGTCCTTCAGGGCCGGGACGCGGCGCGATCAGGGCCTGGACCTCGAACCATCGGTTGCCATGACCATCATCGAAGGCCTGCTCACAATCCATATCTACATCGAGCATCCAGTAATTGTCGCCGAAGGTATTCTCGTCGGAGATTCCGTAACCTGCTGTGGACAGAAATGGCTGGCCCTTTGGCAAACCCTGCGCGAGGCTGGTTGTCCAGTCGACGGGCGAACCTCCGCCGAACCTGCCCGGGGGCGCGGTCTGCCCGAGTTCGACTCCTTCCCAATCGAGATCGGAGTCACCGAAGCGGTAGGCATTGGTGTGTGAATTGAGCCAGTTGCGATGGCGAATGCGGATCGGTGCACCCTTGGCGCCTCCGCGCAGAAACATGTCCTGTCCGGGGATGGTTTCTCCGTAGATGAAAACAACGGTGCGCCGTATGTCGCGAGTCGGCGTCTTCGATGGCTTGCCCAGGCCGTATACGACGATTTGATTATCGTAGGTAGCCTGGTAAACCTTCCCGTTCGCGACGAGGGGAGGAGCAAACTTTGTCGATTCGCCCAGGCGGTCGTTGGGCTCAGCTTCACTGTCCCAGATGGGCTGCAGGGTGCCGGTGCCAGCGGTCGAGACGTCATAAGCCCGGAGGACGTTGGGAGTGGAGTGCAGATTCGCATCGGGATCGTTGGGCAAATTTCCAAAGGCTTCGTTCGCCCAGAGAATGGCATTCGATGTTCCGTTGGCAGAAAGCGAGAGAATGCCGCCGGGCATGCCGCCGGGAGAGGACGTACCCCAGGAGGCATACGATGTTCCCTGAGCTACAGGCTGGGCGCTGAAATGTCCGCTCGTCTTTGCGAAGACCCGGACTTTGTTGTTTTCTCCTTGAACGAAGAGCAGGTTGTTGAAGTAGACTCCGGTGCCGTGGATATGCGCGGTGCGCCCGCCGGTGGCAGGTCCGATCGTAAACGGGTCAGTCGAGGTGACCTGGTTGAGGTCGTCGAAGAGCGAGGTGTGGCCGTTGATGGGTTTGTAATCGAAGGAAGCGACAAACGGGGGATCGAGAAGCTGAGTGAAATCGCGCTTGCCCATACTTAAGCGATTGACGTGGTAATAGGCTCCATCCTTGCCTCCCGCGATGAGGCCTGTCTCGTCGGGAAGAGCGATGACACCGCCTGAGGCGAGATCCTGATCGCGATGACCCTCGTCGCGGTCCGTATCCGCAAAAGGCGTAAACCAGTCGGCGACTGCGAGAGAGCCCGGGTTGCCGGGGTTCCATTTGAGATGGACGATGCTTTCACCGAGCTGGTCGAGGCCGAACTGCGGGTTGTAGGGGCCATTGCCTGTGACTACATAGATATCTCCGTTGTCCTCGATGGCCGGGGCTGCGTTGGCCATCCAGATACCTCCGCCTCCGCCTCCGGTGCTGTTATTGCGGGGGGTGGTACACCAGACGTTGGCGACTGCATTGCCTTGGGCAAGCTTCGCGGTATCGTATGCCACGATCCAGCCGGGCGCGGCGCCTCCTCCCTCACCGCCGCCGAAGGCGATGATGAGGGCCTGCGCACCCCCCGATTGCGCAGCCAAAGCGAGACCGGCACGCTGCAACTGCAGATAGCGATTAAAGCCACTGCCATTCACGTTGAATCCATCCATGAGGACAGAGGCGAACTTGTCTTTGCTGAGGTCAGTCATGTCGAGGCCGAAAAGCCGGAAGGTTGGCCCGAGTGTGCCGTTTTCGTAACCCCAACGCACGACGAAAAGAGTGCCAGTCTTCGGATCGATTACCGGAGTGCTCATAATTCCCCACTCCGTATGAATCGTAGTGGGCTTTAGATTGTGCAGGTCGGCTCCGGTGACAGGGATGCCCAGCCAGCGTGCGGAAAGCAGCGATCCGTCGTCCGCGTCAAAAGCGAAGACGGTGTTATGCATGGTCGCGGCGTACACCACATTGTGCGTTCCGCCGGCAATCTGAATATTCGACGCATACAGAGGAGAGCCCTCGATTTTGCCGTCGACCCGCATGATGAACTGTTTGTGGAACCGGTTCGCCGCTGAACTGACATTTGCCGGCGTGAGGATCGTTTCCGCCGAATTCACACCCGTGCGATTTCTGTTATAGCCGCGTTCCAGAATATTTACCTGCGCGACCAGGCACAAGCCCGAGAAGAGCGTGAATGCGACGATGAGCACGGAGCAATGAAATACGCGTCGCCGAAGCGAAGCTTCCTGAAACTGGTATGTCTGCATGTGCTTTCCCCCTCTTCGGTCTACAGGGATGCCGGATGATTTGCTGCGTTGAAGACGGCTGGCTTCTGTCGCGTCCTTGAAAAGAAAGGGGAACCTGCACATGAGCGGTCCTTCACGCTCCAGAATGCGCTGCGAACATACTGAGTGCATCCCGGCTGTATTGCAAGAGGTTTCAGCATTACCCGCCGGTTTTTAACGTTGAGGGGTCAGCTCACGTCTGTCCAGTAGAAGAAGACATTATTGAGGGATTCGGCGAGCGTGGGGTGGGCGAAGACTCCGTCGCGAAGGGCTGTGTAAGGGAGCTTGCCCTGCATGGCGATCTGGATTATCGAGGCGATTTCTCCGCCCTCGATGCCGAGGACGGCAGCGCCGAGGATCTGCTCTGTATTGCGGTCGACGACGAGCTTCAGGAAACCGCGGGTCTCGGCGGTCTCGATGGCGCGGGCGACACTGGTCATAGGCATTTTGGCAATCCGGATATTGTGTCCGGAGTTGCGGGCTTCGATTTCGGTGAGACCGATGCGGCCGAGCTGGGGATCGATGAAAACCGTGTATGGCACGACGCGGTCACGAATGCTGCGGCGCTCGTCGTGGAGGAGATTCGCCTCAAGGATGCGGTAGTCGTCGTAAGAGATGTGCGTGAAGGCAGGGCCGCCTTTGACGTCTCCGAGGGTGTAGATGCCGGGCACGGTGGTTTCAAGGTAGTCATTGACTTTAATGTAGCCGTGCTCGTCGGTTTCGACTCCGGCCGCCGCAGGGTTCAGTGCCTCAGTATTGGGAACGCGGCCGGTGGCGACGAGGAGATGAGAGCCCGTGATGGTGCGGCTTTCGGAACCGGTCCTGACGACGAGTTGGGGAAGACCTCCAGATGCGCCAGCGGCATAGGCGTCGGACTCGAGAAGGACTTCGATGCCGTCTTCATTGAGAATCTTGCGGATTTCCTCGGCAACGTCGCGGTCTTCGTGGTCCAGGAGCTGATGGCCTTTATGAACGATTGTGACGCGGCTGCCGAAGCGGCGAAACATCTGTCCGAACTCGAGTCCGATGTAGCCGCCGCCAAGAACGAGAAGGTGCTCGGGGGCGGCGTCGAGCTCCATGATGGATTCATTGTTGAGGAATGGGATGTCGCTGAGGCCAAGGATGTTGGGGACCGCGGCGCGAAGGCCGGTGTTGAGGAAGATCCAGTCAGCTTCAAGTATGCGGGAGCCGCCATCGCGGAGGTCAACATGCAGGGTTTTGGGGCCGGTGAACTCCGCGAGGCCATAAATCAGCTCCATGTTTTCGCCGGTCAGGCGCTTGATGTTGCCCGAACGGAAGCTCTCGACGATTTCGCGCTTGCGCTGGCGAACCTTTGCGAGGTCAATGGAGATTGGGCCGGTGTTAACTCCGTAATCTGGACCGCGGCGGGCAAGGTAGGCAACGCGGCCACTGGCGACCATGGTTTTGGTGGGCGTGCAGCCCTCATTGACGCAGGTTCCACCGACGTGCTTCGACTCAATGGCTGCGGTTCTCTTTCCGGCTTTTGCGAGCGCACCGGCGAGCGGTTTGGCGGCTTGTCCGGTGCCAACGATGATGGCGTCGAATCTTTCGGTCATGGGAGGGCTCAGAGCACAGAGCGCGAGGCTGCACTCCGAGCCTCCATTTCAACGCAAAGAGGCAAAGAAGGCAAAGTCACGGAATCAGCAGCAGTTTTCCGGTGGTTTTGCGGTCAGCGAGATCGAGCTGGGCCTGACGGGCGTCGCTGAGCGGGTAGGTGTGCTCCATCCTTACTTTGAGCTTGCCGGAGTCGACTGATTTGAGGACATCTTCGGCGCGGGAGAGGAGTTCGTCGCGGGTGAGTGTGTAATGTTTCAGCGTGGGGCGCGTGATGTAGAGGGAGCCTTTGGTGGATAGCTCGATGAGGTCGAAGGGCGGTACGGGTCCACTCGCGCCTCCGAAGAGGACCATCATGCCGCGCGGGCGCAGGACGTTCAGCGATTTCTCGAAGGTGGTTTTGCCGACGGAGTCGTAGACGACATCAACGCCGCGCTTGTTGGTTAGCCGCTTCGTCTCGGATTCGAAGTCGGTTTGGGTGTAGAGGATGATCTCGTGTGCTCCGGCCTGGTGGGCGAGGGAAGCCTTTTCCTCGGTGGAGACGGTTGCGATTACGCGAGCACCGATCTGTGAGGCCATTTGCGTAAGGAGCAGCCCGGTCCCTCCGGCGGCGGCATGGATGAGGGCGGTGTCTCCAGACTTAAGCTGGAAGCAGGAGTGAACGAGGTAATGCGCGGTCATACCCTGAAGGAGGACAGCGGCAGCGACCTTCAGGTCGAGATGCGAGGGGACAGGCACGAGACGGTCGGCGGGCACAATGGCAGATTCCGCGTAGCTACCGAGGACCATGCACCAGGCGACGCGGTCCCCGGGTGCGAGACCGCTGACGCCGGAGCCAGTTGACTCGACGGTGCCAGCGCCTTCCTGTCCGTCGATGAACGGGAGGTCGGTCTTGTAGCGGCCTTCGCGGAAATAGATGTCGATGAAGTTGACGCCTGAGGCGGCGACCTTGACGAGGACTTCACCGGATTTTGGCGTGGGGACAGCGATGTCGGTGTAGTTGAGGACTTCCGGGCCGCCGGTCTGCGTGATCTGGATGGCCTTCATACGGCCAAGGGTACATTGGGAACATTCGATATGAGAAGCAAGGGCGATCGGGTTGGAGCGGTGGTTCTGGCGGCGGGCAAGTCGTCGCGTATGGGCGAGGCGAAGCAAGTGTTGCGCCTGGGAGAGCGCACATTGCTTGAACAGACGCTCCGAAATGTACGGGCGGCCAGGGTGGATCCGGTGGTGATGGTGCTCGGGGCTGCGGCGGAGGCGATCCGGGCACAGCTTCCGGCTGAGCTCCTGAGCGAAACAAGACTGGCGTTGAATCTGGAATACGAAACGGGAATGGCCAGTTCACTGCGGGTGGGGCTGGCAGCAGTCGGTTCCGAGGTGAATGCTGCACTGATCGTGCTGGGTGATCAGCCGTTTGTGCTGCCTGGGACACTGGATCAGGTTGTCGGGGAATATCGGCGGACGCGGGCGCAGATTGTGGTTCCGGTGCACGACGGAAGCCGCGGCAATCCTGTTCTGCTGGACTGGTCGTTGTTTGGAGAGGCGATGGCCCTCGAGGGTGATGTGGGCTGCAGGGCGATATTCGGGAAGCATCCAAATGGAATTGTTTACGTGGAAGTGGACGATCCGGGGATTCTGATGGATATCGATAGCAGAGAGGATTACGAAAGCGCGCGGCAGGCTTACGCAGAACGAACTCAGGCCTAAAGGCGCATCAGGGACTTCGGGATTGGTTTTCGGATGGCCTTTTTCGGGCGATCTTCTCGCAATACCGGTTAAGGGAGTTGAGGACAGACGATTCGCTCCCTACCTGATTGCGGGAGGTGCGCCATGCTGTTCAGGAATTTCTATACACGGAATGGGTCTTCAAGTGAGGATTTGCAGCGCGGCATGGTGCTCGGTGGTCCGATTGCGAATGGATATGACCACAGCCACCTTGTCTCATGCGCGGTAAAGCCTCTAGAAGAGCCACAGCGAGCGTTGTTCGACAAGATGCTCACCGATTATGATCGGGTCCTGCTGCGGTTCGGGATGCATATCATCTGGGAAACATAGAGCCAACAAAAGCATCGACTCTCATGATTTCTGAGGGGTACCCCAGCCGCCACCGCCCGGAGTTTCGAGATGCAGGATGTCTCCGCTGGATAGCAAGCGCGTGGATTTGCCGGGAAGATCCATTTGGGCCTTGTTTTCTGATGGCATAACCCAGGCGCAACCAGGCGCGCCTTCTTCCCCGCCCTCCAATCCATAGGGCCGGAATTTTCTGCGATCGGCGAGCAGCGTGACCTGAGCCTCAGCGAGCAGCTCGATTTCGCGGATAAGGCCGTCTCCTCCCTTGAAGCGCCCTGCGCCGCCTGAGCTGGGGCGGTATCCATATCTGCGCACTCGGAACGGGTAGGCGTGTTCCAAGGCTTCTATTGGCGTGTTGAGGGAATTGGTCATATGCGTATGGACGCCGGAGATTCCGTCGAGAGAGGGGCGCGCGCCCATACCTCCGGCAGTGGTTTCGTAATAGGTGAAGGGCTCCCCGGTGCGAGGATCGATGCCTCCGATGGTGAGATTGCTCATCGTGCCGGCGCTGGCGGCGGGAACGCGGTCAGGAACGGCTTGCGCGAGCGCGCGGAGGAGAACATCGACGATACGCTGCGAAGTTTCGACATTGCCGGCGGCGACTGGGGCGGGCGGGAGTGCGTCGACGATAGTCCCCGGAGCTGTGCGCAGAGTCAGCGGGCGTAGGATTCCGGCGGTAGCCGGAGCGTCTTCCGCCAGCAGGCAACGCAGCATGTAGAAGCAGGCCGAAAGAGTGATAGCTCGAACAGCATTGATGCTTCCTGCAACTTGCGGCGATGAGCCTGTGAAGTCGATGAGCAGCGACGCTTCTTCGGGATTAAGATGCAGTGCAACTGCGATTTTGTGGGGCGAATCAGTTACCCCCTCGTTGTCCATCCAGTCTTCGGCGGTGAAGATTCCGGCGGGCATTTTGCAAAGCTCGGCACGGACGAGGCGCTCGGAGTGATCGAGGAGTTCGTCGATTAAAATATGCCTCTGGTCCTCGCCATATTTCTCGGCTAGTTCGACCATTCGCCGTTCGCCAACGCGGCAGGAGCCGATTTGAGATTCGAGGTCCCCTTTGCGCTCCCCCGACGTACGGACATTGAGCAGGATCAGGTCGAGGACCTCGCGCTCGATCTCGCCAGCACGGACAATGCGCACCGGTGGAATGCGAAGGCCTTCCTGATAAATTTCGCGAGCGGGCCCCATCGATCCGGGAAAAGTACCGCCCACGTCGGCATGGTGCGCGCGGTTTGAGACGTAGAAGGCGGGGCTGTCAGCGCCGGGCAGGAAGACGGGAAGAACCATGGTGATGTCGGGGAGGTGTGTTCCGCCGGCGTATGGATCATTGAGGACGGCAATATCACCGGGCGCGAACGAGACAGCGTCGACGGCGGCCCGAACGGACATAGGCAACGAGCCCAGATGGACGGGCATGTGGTCTCCCATCGCGATAACACGCGCGGCGGAGTCGAATACGGCGCAGGAATAGTCGCGGCGCTCCTTGATGTTGGGGGAGAGAGCGGTGCGGCGAAGAGCGGCTCCCATCTCCTCGGCGATGGAGTGGAGGGCGCTCTGGAAGACTGCGAGGTCGATGCTGTCCGGCCTGAGGCGTTCTGGTTTCATGCCGTTTTCTCCGGGATAGCGACGATGAGATTGCCGTAACCGTCGACGCGGGCTGTGCAGGCGGGCAGCAGGATCGTGGCGGACGTATATTCAGTGATCATAGTGGGGCCGTGGAGGATATCGCCGGGGTGAAGCTGGTCGCGGTGATAGAGCCGCGAGCGAATGAATTCTCCATCGTAGAAAATGTCGCGCTCGGCGTAACAGGCTGAGGAGCCGTTGCCGGGCCGGGGTTCGCGGAATGGTGGAGTGTAGGGCTCAGCGGGAGCGGACATGCGCAGGCGAACGTTGACGACTTCGACGGGACGGCGCGGGTCTGAAAATCCGTAGCGTTGCTGATGGAGTTGGTGGAAGGCCTGGATGCTGTGTTTCGGGTGACGTGGGTCGAAGGGAACATTCAGTTCGTATCCCTGGCCCCGGTAGCGGAGGTCGAGCGAGCGCTCGGGGATAGCTTCACTCGGTTGGGCGCTGAATTCTTCAACGGCGTGCAATTCGAGTTCGAAGAAGATGCTTTCGATCTGGTCGATACGATCAGCGTGCAGCATGACTGTTCGGGAGTAGTCGCGCACCGCGTCTGCGAGCAGGATTCCCACGGCTGAAAGAGCGCCGGGCATGGTGGGAACGATTACGACGGGGATTTCGAGGGCACGGGCAAGCGAGCAGGCATGGAGCGGACCTCCACCACCGAAGGCGATGAGTGTGAACTGACGGGGGTCGTAACCGCGCTCAACGGAGATGACGCGGATGGCCTTCTCCATATTTGTTTCGACAACGCGGAGCATCCCGGCGGCGAGAGCTTCGGCGGTGATAAGTGGACCTTTTTGATCGTGGAAAATGCGCTCGGCGCGCGAGCGGTCAAGGTGGACGCTGCCTCCTAGGAAGGTGCTGGGATCAAGGCGTCCGAGGAGAAGGTTGGCATCGGTGACGGTGGGGCGGGTCCCACGGCCAAAGCAGATGGGACCGGGGTCGGCTCCGGCCGATTCAGGGCCGACGTGCAGCATACCACCGGCATCGAAGCGAGCGAGGGATCCACCTCCTGCTCCGATTGTGTGGATATCGAGCATGTGCACACTGACAGGGACTCCGTCGATGAGGGACTCGCGGGTGCGCTGAGGGCCGGCTGAGGAGTCGGCGAGGAAGACGTCCGTGGAGGTGCCGCCCATGTCCAGACCGATGACGCGATCGAATCCTGCCCAGCGAGCGACCTGGCAGGCTCCGATGACGCCCCCTGCAGGGCCTGAGAGGATGGTCCGGACGGGCTCCTGTGCGGCCAGACGTGCGGGGATGGTACCTCCCGAAGATTGCATGACTTCAATATGGGAGCCTGCTTGCCACTGGGAGACGTGGCCTTCAAGATGCGATAGATAGCTGCCCATGCGTGGTGAGAGGTAGGCGTTCACAACCGTGGTGGATGCGCGCTCGTATTCGCGGAATTCGGGCAGGATGCGATGGGAGGTGGAGATGGGAAGTCCGAGCGGTCGCAGTGCTGCTTCGACGCGGCGCTCGGTCTCGGGATTGGCAAAGGAAAAGAGGAGCGAGATGGCGATGGCTTCGGGGCTAAGTTCGGGCGGGGCGGCTCGGATTTGCTCTACGAGCGTGGCGAGCTCGGCATCGGTTGGGGCACGAAGGATTTTGCCTTCGACGCTGACGCGCTCGGGGATACCAAAACGCAACTCTGCGGGGACGAGGCAATCGGGCGCTGGTGCAAACCAGTCGTAGAGGCGGGCGCGAGCCTGGCGGCCAATGGCGATGGTGTCTTCGAAACCTGCCGTGGTTACAAATGCGACGCGCGCGCCGTTGCGTTCCAACACGGTGTTGGTGCCGACTGTCGTACCGTGGCGGATCTGCGGCGTGGCGCCGGGATGGATGGTGGCCAAGGGCGCGGTAACGGCGAGTGAGGGGTCGGCGGGCGTGGAGAATATCTTCAGAACACGGAGTTGCCCTTCTGAGATATAGACGCAGTCCGTGAAGGTGCCTCCGGTATCGATGGCGATCAAGCTTAGCTCTCCTTTCCATTGATGGACGGCATTCCAGACTGAACCAGCACATCCCCTGGACTCTAAAACAGCGCATGCGGGGCGGCATCGCGGTGTCTTCTGTTGCACCCCTGACAGAATTGACAGTAGGAATCCGTGGAAGACTTGTCCTATTGTTATGGTCTGTGACAGCCGTCACAGTACTGCAGAAGGGTAAACCCTATTCTGCGCAGAGTGCGCAGTGTTTCTGGGTGAAACAAGAGCCTGATCAATAGATGAGATAAGAGTTACAGGCCAGGCGGGGCGTCAGACCCCGGTTTTCGGGAGAGGCAGATGATACGGAAGCTGTTCTATGCTACGTGTCTCGTGTCGATGGCATTGGTCTGTACGGCGCAACGGGCAATGGCAGAAAGCCCAGAGCCGCAACAGGCTGTAGTGTCGCATCCGAACACGAGTACGGCTGGTGCCGATCAGTTTGTGGGGGCAGAGACCTGCGAGACCTGCCACGCAGACGTGGCCAAGAAATTCGCGAACAATCCCCATTCACGGCTGGCGCTGGAACACGGCGGCAAGGGCGTAACCTGCGAAAGCTGCCATGGCCCGGGCAAGGCGCACGTAGATGGCGGCGGCGACGTGACGAAAATCTTCCAGTTCAGCAAGGCTTCGCCCAGAGTTGCCGATGAGAAGTGCCTGAGCTGTCACGCCGGGACACATCCGAACTTCACTCACTCTGCGCATGGGGAAGCGAATGTGGGTTGCCAGGGCTGCCACAGCGTGCATGCGTCAACTACTGAGGAGCACCTGCTGAAGGCATCGCAGCCCACGCTCTGCTACACGTGCCACACAGATATCAAGCCGGCTTTTTCGCAGCCCTTTCACCACAAGGTGGATGAAGGCTTGATGAGCTGCAGCGACTGCCACAACCCGCACGGGAGTTTCAACGGCACCTTGCAACATCCCCGCACCGGGCTGCACCAGGGAGTTGGGGGGGATTGGGTGTGCACCAAGTGCCATACAGAGACTGCCGGCCCATTTGTTTACCCGCATCCGCCGATCCAGACTGAGGGGTGCGGGGGGTGCCATTATCCGCATGGATCGCCGAACCCGCGATTGCTAACGCGTGCCAATGTCAACCAGCTGTGCCTGCAGTGCCACACGGCCTCGATGAACTTCACTGCGCCCGGTATTCCGTCGTTCCACAACCAGGCGAACCAGTATCAGGCCTGCACAGTCTGCCACTCACAGATTCACGGGTCAAACAGCGACTTTGTGTTCTTCAAGTAAGGATGGCCACGTATGACGAACAAAGACTCATTCGGATTCCGAGCAATGAGACATCATCGTGGCGCCAGGCGGCTTGGAGCTTGCGCTTGTGCCCTGGCCGTGTTTGCGGCAGCTCATGCCCAGAATAATCCGCAGTGGACAGGGATATCGACGGACACCGGTTCGGGCAAGACTGTCGGCGGCTATGAGGTACACCAGTCGATCGATGTGGGCGGCCACATCGACGAAAAGTCCGGCAGCCCGCAAATGTGGGCGACTTTGGTCAACATTTACTCCGGGGCTCGCATGCTCGATCAGTCCCTCACGATGCGAGCAGTGAATCCGTCGACGGCGATTGTCTTCGACCGGCTTTCGTCCTATAGCTATGGGTATGGCGGCGATCCGATCAATGTGACTTACCTGAACATGTCGAAGGGACGCCTGTACGATTTCCGCGCGAGTTACCGCAGATACCGCCAGTACTTCGATTACAACCTGCTGGCGAATCCTCTGATACCGCCCGAGTCAAATCCATACGTTCCCTGGCTGGATACGCCGCACCTTTATAACACTCTGCGCCAGATGACCGATATGCAATTGACGCTGTTTCCGTTATCGCACGTGAGCTTTCGGGTTGGGTATAACCACAACATCAACCAGGGACCGTCCTACAGCTCAACACATTTAGGCAACGATCCATGGCTGTACCAGAACTGGAGAAATTCGACGGATAACTGGACTGGAGGAGTCGACTGGAAGCCAGACCCAAAGACGACGATCAGCTACGACCAGTTCGTGACTCACTACAAGGGAAACACGATCTGGACACTAGCCGGGCTGAATTATGTGTTGCCCAACGGACAGCCAGTGAGCCTTGGAGTGGATCTGTCATCGAATTGGAATGCGCCGTGCTCGGCTCCGTTCAACGCCGATGGCACGGTGAACCCGAAATGCAGCGCCGCCCTGTCCTACACCCGAGTGCAACCCACGCGGGGCATTTTTCCGACCGAGCAGGTACGACTGCAGAGCTCGGACATTCCTCATCTGAAGCTGAATGGGCGTTTGGCGTACACCGGCGCGAACAGCACGCTCAACGGGTATAACGAGTCTTTCAACGGGCTGATTACCAGAACTTCTCAGCGAGGCTATGTCGAGACTGGTTCGTCGAAGACGCAGCGCATCAATGTGAACGGTGATTTTGCGCTGGAGTGGGAGATTTCGCCCAAGCTCAGAGCCTCGGATGTTTACGACTTCTGGGCTTTCCGCATGCCGGGAATCAACACGTTTACGACCACGAGCTATACAGGCACATCCATGCTGCTTCCTCCGACAGGTTCGACGACGACCACGGCGCCGGACCAGCAATGGATCAATCAGAAGACCAGCACGAACACGACTCTCCTTGCCTGGGACGTCACGCCCAAGGCTACTTTGTCTGTGGGTTATCGCTATCGCGCCCGCAGGATAACGGATGCCGGAGGCGACAGCATTCCGATTCATGAGAACTGGGGGCTGTTCGGAGCGGTACTTCGACCGATGCCTGGGTTGAGCATCAATTTCGATTTCGCTGGAATGGCTGCGGATAACTCCTTCACCCGCATCGATCCGCGTCAGCTTTACCAGTACATCGCGCGTGCCGCGTACAGACCGCGTCCATGGCTGTCTGTTTCGGGCGCGGTGAATATCTTTGAGTCGCGGAACAACATAGACACGGTAAATCACAAGGAGCACAACCGGGACTATTCATTCGGAGCCTCGATCATCCCGAATGAGAAATGGTCAGTAGATATGAGCTATTCGTACAACGATGTGTATTCCACTACCTTATTGTGCTATCCATCGACACCGCCTCCGCCAAGTGCGGGAACGGCGCCTGGGATATGTTCGGATGCCGGAACGCCGTATTCGAGTAACGGCTACTACGATGCTCCAACTAACTTCGGGAGCATTGGGTTTACCCTCAATCCGATCAAGCGAGTGCACGCCAGAGCCGGATATCGCATGAGCGCCGTCGATGGGACCGCACAAATCATCAATGTGCGCCAGGTGCCCGGCTCATTGCAGTCAGAGTGGCAACAGCCCTACGGTGGACTGGGGCTGGAAATCGCTCCGAAGTGGACATGGAAATTCGACTGGAACTACTACGGGTATGGAGAAGGGACTCCGATCGGGCCTACTTTGCCGAGAAGCTTTCGCGGGAATGTGTATACGCTCGCGGTCAATTATGCCTTTTGAACTATTTCGGGCTGGGATATGATTAGCGCGCTCACCAGGAGGAGCGAGAAACGATGCTGAAACGAATCACAGTAACCTGTTTTGTGACCCTGCTTGCCGCGGGGACCGTAAGCTTTGCCCAGGACGGCGCGGCTACTTACAAATCGAAGTGCCAGATGTGCCACGGCGCAACTGGAATGGCTGATACTCCAGCAGGAAAATCCACGAAGGCCCGGCCTTTTAATGATCCGGAAGTGATGAAGATGTCGGAAGCGGATTTGATCAACGTCACAACAAACGGCCATAACAAAATGCCTGCGTACAAAGGCAAGCTGACCGACGCCCAGATCAAGGACGTCGTTGCTTATATCAAGACGCTGCAGAAGTAAACGAGAGAAATCTGATCGATGGCTCAATCTGAGGGATCGAGGGTTCGCCCGCTTGTCTTTTTGAGTAACAACCCAATCAGTCTGATCGGAGTCGGCCTCACCACCGCGTCGGCTCTGATCCTGGTCGGGTTCTGGGTCATCGATGTATTCGGGCATGGCGGCTCGGCGAATCCCTACGTGGGAATCATCGTCGACCTGTGCCTGCCGGCGCTCTTTATCTTCGGATTGATCCTGATTCCCATCGGCATCCTGCTGCGAAGGCGCAAGCTGAAGGCGGCCGGGCAATTACCGTCGGAGTATCCGAAGGTCGAGCTGAGCAATCCAGTCTTCCGGGAAGGTCTCCTGTTTGTCGTGGCCGCGACCTTCATCAATTTTGTAATTGTGGGCACCGCCAGCTACCGCGGAGTGGCCTACATGGACACGCCGAACTTCTGCGGCCAGGCGTGCCACGTCATGGCTCCGGAGTTTGCCGCTTACCAGGTATTTCCGCATTCCCACGTGGCTTGTACGGAGTGCCATATCGCTCCCGGGATTCCGGGATTCATCCATGCGAAGCTGAACGGGACCAAGCAGTTGATCCAGGTGATTGTCGGGAATTACTCCCGCCCGATCATGCCTGAGGGAAAGGTTCCGCAAGCCAGTGCGACTTGCGTTCATTGCCACAATCCAGGAAGATACATCGGCGACAAGCTGATGATAACGACTGCCTACGGCGACGATGAGAACAATCCCGCAACGAAGTCGCTCGTCCTCTTACATGTTGGTGGCAGGGATCTTGCAGGGCGCCTGAGCGGAATTCACGGCGCGCATATGGCGCGCATCGAATACATCGCTACAGATAACACCAACCAGACGATCCCATGGGTCGCGAAAGCCAACGACGATGGATCGACAACGGAATATGTCTCTTCCGACGCGAAGCAGCCGGCACGCGGCGAGAAGCGCGTGATGGATTGCATCGACTGCCATAACCGCGCGGCACACTCCTTCGATACGCCGGAGAAAGCCCTGAACAAAGCGATCCAGCGGGGTCTGGTCGACGCTTCCCTGCCCTTTGTACACAAGCAAGGGCTGGCGCTGATCAAGGCCGACTATCCGTCACAGGAAGAGGCCGACGCGAAGATTACGTCGGGCTTAGAGGATTTCTATAAGACGCAGCATGCGGACGTCTGGAGCCAGAAGCAATCGCAGATAGAGCAATCGGCAAAGGCACTGCGCGCCATCTACGATCAGAACGTCTTTCCGAATATGAAGCTCACCTGGGGCACGCACCCGAATAACCTTGGGCATAACGATTATCCAGGTTGCTTCCGCTGCCACGACGGGAGCCATAACGCCAAAAACGGAAACAGCATCAATAACGACTGCTCTGTGTGCCACAACCTGCTGGCTACGGATGAAGCGAACCCCAAACAGCTGGCGGATCTTGGGCTTCAGTAGATTTCAGCCATCTAAAATAAACGGCCCCTAAGTTGCAAATAATCATGTGTTGCACAGCGCAGGGTGTTTGTATTTCATCAATCGTTTACCTATGAGTGATCCCGGTCGCATACATTGGCGGGTTGCGCTGCCAATGTGTTGGCAGCGCGCTAAACGGCTGTCACTTCTGACAGACGACAGCGGGCACGGCGGGGTCCTAGACTTCCCCTTAATTCACCAAGGAGTGTGATTATGGCGACCACAGTGGCTCCAGAAAAGATTGGCGACGAGATAACAGCCTATGGCGAGGCGCGGTCGACCGTGCCAGGGGCGCCTCTCAGCGAAGAAGAACTTCGCAAGACGGATGCGTATTGGCGCGCATGCACGTATTTGATGCTGGGCATGATTTACCTGCAGGACAATCCGCTCCTCAGGGAGCCGCTGAAGCCTGAGCACATCAAGAACCGGCTGCTGGGACACTGGGGATCGAGCCCGGGGCTGGCATTTACTTACATCCATCTGAACAGGCTGATCAAGAAATACGACCAGGACATGATTTTCCTCGCCGGACCGGGCCATGGCGCGCCAGGCGTGCTTGCGCCTGTCTATCTCGAGGGCACATATTCCGAGATTTACACCGACAAGTGCGAAAACGAAGACGGCCTGCGCGAGTTCTTCAAACAGTTTTCCTTCCCCGGCGGTATCGGAAGCCACTGTACACCGGAGACGCCGGGATCGATCCACGAAGGCGGAGAGCTGGGCTACGTGCTGTCGCATGCATGCGGTGCGGCCTTCGACAATCCCGACCTGATCGTGGCGGCGGTTGTGGGGGACGGCGAGTCGGAAACAGGGCCGCTGGCGACATCGTGGCATATTAATAAGTTTTTGAATCCGATCCGTGACGGCGCGGTGCTGCCGATTTTTCACCTCAACGGTTACAAGATCAATAATCCCACTCTGCTGGCGCGCATACCGCACGAGGAGCTCGAAGACCTGCTTCGCGGATATGGATGGACGCCCTACTTCGTCGAAGGCTCAGATCACAAGAGCATGCATCAGGCGATGGCGGCAACCACAGAGCATTGCCTCAACGAAATCCGGCGGGCACAGCGAGAGGCGCGTGAAAGCGGCAACGCAAAGCGAGTGCACTGGCCGATGATCGTGCTGCGGACTCCGAAGGGATGGACAGCGCCGCGAAAGCTGGACGGCCACTATATCGAGGGATTCTGGCGCGCGCACCAGGTGCCGATGGCAGATGTGAAGACGGTTCCCCATCGGCTTCAGGAGCTGGAAGAGTGGATGCGGTCGTACAAGCCCGAGGAGCTGTTTGACGAGAAGGGGTCTCTGCTGCCCGAACTGAAAGAGCTGGCGCCAACAGGCACCCGGCGGATGGGATCCAATCCTCATGCGAACGGCGGTGGACTGAAGCGGGCGCTGCGGATGCCGGACTTTCGCGACTACGCCTGCAAGTTTGAGAAGCCGGGCACGATTGAAGTGGAAAACGCGAAGCCGCTCGGGACCTTTCTGCGCGATGTAATGAAACTGAACATGAGCAATTTCCGGGTCTTCGGGCCGGACGAGACCACCTCGAACAAGCTCGCCGATATTTACGAAGTAAGCAAGAAGCTGTGGCTCTCCGAATACTTCGAGGAAGACCTGGACGGCGGCGAGCTGGCGACGGACGGGCGCGTGGTCGAAATGTTGAGCGAGCACACGATGGAGGGCATGCTCGAGGGCTACTTGCTGACAGGACGGCACGGCTTCATCTCGTCGTACGAGGCGTTCATACATGTGATCGACTCGATGTTCAACCAGCATGCCAAGTGGCTGGAAATATGCAACCATCTGTCGTGGCGGAAAAGAGTCGCTTCGCTGAACATATTCGTCACGTCGACGGTCTGGCGGCAGGACCACAATGGCTTTACCCACCAGGACCCCGGCTTTATCGACGTAGTGGTCAACAAGAGCGCCGCAGTCACGCGCATTTACATGCCACCCGACGTCAATTCGCTGCTCTCAGTTGCGGATCACTGCCTGCGCAGCGAGCAGTACGTCAACGTAATCGTGTGCGACAAGCAGCTTCACCTCCAGTACATGGATATGGACGCGGCGATCGTTCATTGCACCAAGGGAATCGGGATGTGGGACCCGGCATGCAACGATCAGGGCGTGGAGCCGGACGTTGTGATGGCCTCGGCCGGCGATATACCCACGCAGGAAACCCTTGCCGCCATCTGTCTGCTGCGGGAGGAGTTTCCCGACCTGAAGATTCGCTACATCAACGTGATCGATCTTTTCAAATTGCAGCCCAGCACGGAGCATCCTCACGGGCTCCCGGACCGGGATTTCGATTCATTGTTCACGGTCGACAAGCCGATCATCTTCAATTTCCACGGGTATCCGTGGCTGATTCATCGCCTGACTTACGCCCGCACCAACCACAGCAACATGCACGTGCGGGGATACAAGGAGAAAGGCAATATCAACACGCCGCTCGAGCTTGCGATTGAGAACGAGATCGACCGCTTCAGCCTCGCCATGGATGCGATCAAGCGTGTGCCGAAGCTGCAAAAAATCGGTGGGCATGCCAGAGAAAAATTCCTCAACGAGCAGATAGAATGCCGCAACTATGCCTTCCAGCACGGAATCGATAGACCAGACGTGCGGGAGTGGCGCTGGCCGTACTAGGCAAGCAACAACAGCCGAATTGGAGTGAAACGATGAGCACTGAGACTGTTCTACCTGCGGCGAAGTCGCGCCAGCCGGATACGGAAGAGTTGCTGAAACAGTATGGCTGCGGTCCGATCAAGTTTTCGGACAAGGATGGACTTTACGAGCGCCATCTGCAATTCGATAATGTCGTCGATCTGAATGAAGTCAACGCGCGCGAACAGTTCGAGGCCGCCGCCCACGCGGCGCGCGACCTGCTTTCGCAGCGCTGGGTGGCGACGGAAAAAACCTACGAACAGCAGAATACGAAAAGGGTCTACTACCTTTCCATGGAGTATCTGCTCGGCCGCTCTTTGGCAAACAACATTACAAACATGCTGGTCAGCCCCGAAGTGGCCAGGATGGCATCGGAAAAAGGGATCGATCTATTCCCCGTTTTGGAGCAGGAGCCGGATGCAGGACTGGGCAACGGCGGACTGGGACGGCTGGCGGCATGTTTTCTGGATTCAATGGCTACCATGCAGCTTCCCGCCATGGGCTATGGGCTGCGCTATGAGTACGGCATCTTCAAACAGGTCATCGAAAATGGCTGGCAGAAGGAGCAGCCCGACAACTGGCTGCGGCGTCCCGATCCATGGGAGGTGATGCGGCCCTACGAGCAGGTGGAAATCAACCTGAACTGTTCCTTCGAAATGCACGAGGGAACTTTGCGACCGGTCCCGGGAAAAACATCCACGTTATACGGCATACCCTACGATCGGCCGGTAGTTGGTTACGGAGGAACGACCGTCAATACGCTGCGACTGTGGGCGGCTGCGAGTCCGGACTTTTTCGATTTTCAAAAATTCAGCAGCGGCGATTTCGTTGGGGCCTTGGCGGGGAGCCTGGAGGCTGAGTCGCTGACACGCGTGCTTTATCCGGATGACAGCACCAGCATGGGCAAAGCGCTGCGGTTGGTACAGCAGTATTTCCTGGTGGCCTGCTCGCTGAAGGACCTTGTGCGGCGGTTCCGGCAAGCCAACACAGAGTGGCATACCCTGCCGGATAAGGTTGCGATCCAGCTCAATGACACGCATCCGACGCTATCGGTTCCGGAGCTGATGCGCATTCTTCTTGATGAGGCAAATCTGTGTTGGGACGAGGCATGGGACATCACACAGCGGACGCTGGCATACACGAACCACACGCTGCTTCCGGAGGCTTTGGAGAAATGGCCTGTGCAGTGGTTCCAGGACCTTCTGCCGCGGCAGCTGGAGATCATCTATGAGATCAACCGGCGTTTTCTGCGGACGGTGAGGGACCGATATCCGGGAGATGAGGCGCGTGTAGAGCGCGTCAGTCTGATCGAGGAGAAACCGGAGCGCAAGGTCCGGATGGCAAACCTCGCAATTGTTGGAACGCACAGCACAAACGGCGTTGCGGCGCTCCACACGGAACTCCTGCGCAAGCTGACGGTGAAGGATCTGGCCGAGATGTTTCCGGAGCGTTTCAACAATAAAACCAATGGCGTAACGCCGCGCCGCTGGCTGCTGTTATGCAACCCGCCGCTTGCGAACGCCATCACGGAGGCGATCGGGGATGGCTGGATTACCGACCTGAGCCAACTGCGGCAGCTTGTTCCCCTGGCTGAGGACCGTGGATTTCATGAGGCCTATCACAAAGCGAACCGCGAAGCCAAAGTCCGTTTTGCCAAATGGCTGAAGCTAACGACCGGGCAAGAGGTTGATCCAGACACGGTTATCGACAGCCAGGTAAAGAGGATCCACGAATACAAGCGGCAATTTCTGAACGCGTTGCGGATAGTTGTTTTGTACAACCGTCTGCGACAAAATCCCAACCTTGAAATGACGCCCCGAACTTTCATCTTTGCGGGCAAAGCGGCGCCGGCTTATCGGTTGGCTAAGATCATCATCAAGTTCATCAATAATCTGGCAGGCACGATCGATGGAGACCGAGCGGTTAAAGGTCGTATGAAGGTCCTGTTCCTTCCCGAATACTGCGTGACACAGGCCGAACGGCTGATTCCGGCGTCGGATGTCTCGAACCAGATTTCGACCGCGGGATATGAGGCTAGCGGCACCAGCAACATGAAGTTCATGATGAACGGCGCGCTCACTATCGGCACGAGAGACGGCGCAACCATTGAGATGGCGCAAGAGGCGGGGGAAGAGAACTTCTTCATCTTTGGCCTGAATGCCGAACAGGTTGTCAACAGCCGCGGATGGTACGACCCGTGGTGGCATTACCACAATGAGCCGGAAACGCGGGCAGCACTGGATCTGATCTTCTCCGACCATTTCAGCCAGAACGAGCCTGGAGTGTTCGACCCATTGCGCGAGATGTTGCTGGTAAAGGGCGATTACTACATGCATCTGGCCGATCTCAAGTCGTATCTGGCGGCAGACCAGAAGCTGCAGCAGGTCTATGCGGACCGTGATGTGTGGGCGAGGATGGCGATTCTGAATATTGCCAATTCCGGGACATTCTCCAGCGATCGTACGATCGGCCAGTATGCATCGGAGATTTGGGACGCGAAGCCATATCCGATTTACTGCTGATGAGCGGATGAGCACAGGCAGCGGAGCACTTACAGCGCACACTGTTGACGCAGCAAGCCAAAGCAGGAACCAGCCCTTCAGCGCCGGCAGGAGCTATCCCCTCGGCGCCACGCCAACCTCCGCGGGCGTAAACTTCAGCGTTTACGCACGCGATGCAACAGGGGTAGACCTGCTGCTTTTCGACCGTAAAGATGACGCTCGGCCAGCGCAAGTCATCTACCTGGATCCGTATGCGAACAGGACCTATCACTACTGGCACGTATTCGTTCCCGGATTGCGGCCTGGACAGCTTTACGGGTATCGGGCGCGCGGCCCGTTCGATCCGGCTTCAGGGCTGCGCTTTGATGACTCGAAGCTTCTGATCGATCCATACGGGCGTGGCGTGACGGTTCCGGAGAACTATGCTCGCGTAACAGAACGCGGGACAGATAACGCGTCAACGGCCATGAAAAGCATTGTGGTCGACACCAGCCTGTACGACTGGGAAGGCGACAGGCCCCTTCACCGCGCTGCTTCGCGGACGATTATCTACGAGATGCACGTCAGGGGCTTCACACAGAATCCGAACTCCGGCATTTCCGAGCTGAAGCGTGGCACCTACCTTGGGCTGATCGAAAAGATTCCTTACCTGAAGGATCTCGGCATCACAGCCGTGGAACTCCTGCCCGTGTTTCAATTCGACGCGCGGGATTGCCTCCGAGGACGCGTGAACTACTGGGGCTACGCGCCGGTGTCATTCTTTGCGCCGCATGAGGCATACAGCTCGGGGGGCGACCGGCTGGCTCCGGTGAACGAATTTCGCGATATGGTGAAGGCGCTACACCGGGCAGGTATCGAGGTGATCCTCGATGTGGTGTTCAACCACACCGCGGAGGGGGACCAGAACGGGCCTACACTCTGCTATCGCGGGTTTGATAACTGCGCTTACTACGTTCTGGAGTCGAATCGGGCTCTCTATTCGAACTACAGCGGCACCGGGAATACGCTGAACGCCAACCACCCAATTGTGCGGCGGATGATCGTCGACAGCCTTCGCTATTGGGTGGAAGAGATGCACGTGGATGGCTTCCGCTTCGATCTTGCATCGATACTGGCGCGGGACTCGAACGGGTGCGTGATGGCAAGTCCTCCGGTGCTTTGGGATATCGAATCGGACCCATGCCTGGCTGGGACGAAGATGATTGCCGAGGCATGGGATGCGGCCGGTCTCTACCAAGTGGGCAGCTTTATTGGCGACAGCTGGCGGGAATGGAACGGGCGCTTCCGCGACGATGTACGGAGCTTCATGCGCGGGGACGAGCGGACAGTGCGAAATTTCGCCGACCGGCTGCTGGGCAGTTGGGAGATATACCGGCACAAGGAGCGTGAGGCGGAGCAGAGTGTGAACTTCGTGACCTGCCATGACGGATTCACGCTGAACGATCTGGTTTCCTATAACAACAAACACAACGAGGCGAACGGCGAGAACAATCGCGACGGTGCGGACGACAACCGCAGCTGGAACTGCGGCGCTGAGGGTCCGACCGGCGACGCGGGTATTGAGGCGTTGCGGAACCGGCAGGTCAAGAATTTCCTGACAATAACGCTGATGTCACTGGGTATGCCGATGTTCCTGATGGGCGATGAGGTGCGCAGGACCCAGCTGGGAAACAACAATGCCTACTGCCAGGATTCGGAACTGAGCTGGTTCGACTGGTCGCTGCTCGAAGAACACGCCGACATCCATCGCTTCGTAAGGCTGCTGATTGCCCGGCGTTTTCTACGCGATGCGGAAGGCGAGTGGGGGGGAATGAGTCTGAACAAGCTGCTCGCCCAGGCTGTCGGGGGCTGGCACGGCATCAAGCTGAATCAACCGGACTGGAGCGACCACTCGCATAGCATCGCTTTCAGCGCGGATATCAGGAATGAAGGGATGCTTGTCTACTTCATCTTCAATGCGTACTGGGAGCCTCTGAGTTTTGAACTGCCTGGACCACAGAATGGAAATCGATGGCAGCGGTGGATAGATACGTCTCTGCCGGCGCCCGGCGATATCGTGCCATGGAAGGAGTCACCCGAGATCGCCGAAGACGCATATCAGGCCGGCCCTCGTTCCGTTGTAGTTCTGTGGACGCCTATCGAAAAGAACGCTTCTGAATCCGCATAACCGCCTTCACTATCCAGACTCTCCGCGCAACGGCAGAACCAGCTCACCTCACAAAGAATTCCCTATTCAAATAACAGCGACGGGCGGTACTGTCAGTTCTGCCAGTTCTACAGGACAGGAGTGGCGGAGTAAGTTATCCCCACTGGGTGTCGTCGACTGATTCGAGGGTCCTTCAGGACAGATCAGCTGCGCGCCGGCGAGGGAGCCTGTAAATGGGAATAGCACGTGAGTTTCGCCTGCATCTGGCATGCAGTTGGGATGATGCACAGCAGAATCTGAAGCGGTTACGGCCACCCACGGAGCGCTGGAAGGGCGTGATCGGCGGAGCATGCGCTCTTCTTGTCCTCGGTGGATGTCAACAGAAGGAAGCCCCGCCGCCTCCTGCTCCGCCCGAAGTAAGAGTGACGCAGGTGATGCAGGAGAACGTGCCCATCTTCAACGAGTGGGTTGCGCAACTGAACGGCCCGGTAAACGCCGATATCACGCCCAAAGTGCAGGGCTACCTGCTGAGGCAGGATTACCAGAATGGCTTCTTCGTCAAGAAGGGCCAACTGCTGTTCGAGCTGGACCCCCGTCAGTACCAGGCGCAAGTCGATGAAGCCAAAGCTGCAGTCGCAGTCGCAGAAGCGGAGTTTGCAAGGTACCAGAATGATGTCACCCGCGACACACCACTTGCGGCGCAAAACGCCATCCCGCAGAAAACCCTGGATAACGACATCGCCAGCCGGGACGCTTCAGCTGCCGCCGTCAAGGCCCAGCAGGCGAGTCTAGCGAATGCGGAGTTGAATCTGTCCTGGACGAAGGTCTACTCGCCCATTGACGGAATTGCCGGGGTCTCGAACTCTCAGGTTGGCGACCTGGTCGGCACGACTACGAAAATGGCGACGGTGTCACAGGTCAATCCGATTTGGGCGTATTTCAACGTCAGTGAAAGCCAGTTCCTCGGTGTTGCGCCCAGGGTTACGGGAATTATTAGCGGCAAGGCCTCAGCTTTCGGCCGTACGCCCGTCGAATTCATTCAGGCAAACGACGTACTCTATCCGCAAAAAGGGCGCTTCATCTATGTCAATCGACAGGTCGGGACTTCCACTGGCACGATCCAAATAGCGGCAGAATTTCCTAATAAAGAAGCCATTCTTCGTCCGGGCGGCTTCGGCCGCGTGCGGTTTCAGACCGGCGACAACCAGAACGCGCTGCTGATTCCACAGCCCGCCGTGATCGAAGTGCAGTCGCAATACCAGGTCATTGTGCTCAACGCTGAAAACAAGGCGGTGATTCGACCGGTTAAGGTGGGAGAGCGTGTCGGGCCGAACTGGACTATCACCGAGGGACTAAAGCCCGGCGAGAAGGTCGTGGTCGAAGGAATCCAGAGAGTACAGATGTTTGCGGCCGCGGCGCCGCCGGAGATGGTGAAAGCAGGCATTCCGGTCGTCGTCAAGCCCTACACACCTGCCCCTGCAGAGCTCGGGGGCAACTGATCATGTCGAAATTCTTTATCAACCGCCCCATCGTCGCGATAGTCATCGCAATTCTGATGGTACTGGCCGGCGGGGTCGCGGTGCTCGAGCTGCCTACGGCACAGTTCCCCAATATTGCCGATCCGATGATCCAGGTGCAAGCCACTTACCCCGGCGCGGACGCCCAGACGATTGCGGAGTCCGTTGCAACGCCGATCGAACAGCAGATG
>JAFAMZ010000200.1 GCA_019232935.1 Silvibacterium sp. | reverse complement strand
GGATCGCCGGGGTGGAGCGAGACGGGCGGCCCGTGGGTTGCAGCCAAAGAGGCGATGAAGAAATATGCGTGGAGCGAGGTCGAGGTGGAGGGTGGCAAGCCGTTCACGGGAACTCTGCCGCATCCACCGTCGAATACCGGTGCCTTTCAGAACCTGCGCATTGAAGATGTTGGCGACATGCTGGGGGGATCCTTCAAGGCGCCTGAGTACTACGCCGATTCGGCCGTGGTGGCATTCAAGGCGGCGGAGACGGATGTGCCCCTGGAGACATTTCATCCGAAGATAACGACGAGCAGCGGCAGCATCGATCCGCCGCTGCTTTCCGATGGCGATCTGGTAAAGACGGTTTCGCTGCCTGCGGGGCCGAATATCGGAGACAAGGCCTGGATCCAATACGAGTTCGATCAGCCGCATACGATTCGCGCGATCACGATCGTGGCAGGCAACAAAACGCCGGGTGACCAGTTCCTTCCCCCGGGAGGTGAAAGCGGCAAGACTCTGGAGACCAGCGATGACGGGCAGAACTTTCATATTGTGGTGGAAATTCCCAGGGGCGGTTCGACCGAGCATACGCTTTCCTTTGCTCCGGTGACGGCCAGGTATTTCCGTGTGACATTCAAGACCATGCCGGTGCCTCCGAATCCCTTTGCGGACCTGGGGCTTGCCACTGCTACGACCCCGGCGAAGACGCATGAGATCGCCGAGCTGGTGCTACATCCGGGCGCGCGCGTGAATCGCTTTGAAGAGAAGGCGGCGTTCAACCCGATGCCGGACCTGTATGGGTTTGCGACGGTCGAGTTCACTCCGCAGGATGCGATCCGCAAGGACGAGGTCGTCGATTTGACGAGCAAGATGCGTGCGGACGGCTCTTTGGACTGGACACCGCCTCCGGGCAAATGGGTGGTGATGCGCTTGGGTTATTCGCTGCTCGGCATTACCAACCACCCCGCCACTAAGGAAGCTACCGGGCTTGAGGTCGACAAGCTCAATGCGGGGTACGTGAAGAACTATATGAACGGCTACCTCGACAGCTACAAGGAAACGGTCGGGGCTGCGGAAATGGGCAAGCGCGGAATCCGGTACGTGATCACGGACAGTTGGGAGGCGGGCGCACAGAACTGGACGGACGACATGATCGCGGAGTTCACCAAACGGCGGGGTTACGATCCGCGGCCCTGGATGCCGGTGCTGGCAGGCCGGATCGTCGTGAGCTCGCAGGCAAGCGACCAGTTTCTGTGGGACCTACGCAAGACGATTGCCGATCTGACTGCTGACGAGCACTACGGGCAGGTGCAAGCTTCGTTAAAGGAGCGCGGGATGGGTCATTACGGCGAGTCGCATGAGGACGGTCGCGCGTTCATCGCCGATGGCATGGAGGTGAAGAAGCTCGATGATATCCCGATGAGTGCGATGTGGGTGCAGAAACCCGGCGTGAACAAGGAAACGTACAACTACAACGCCGACGATCGTGAGTCGGCATCGGTGGCGCACATCTACGGCCAGAACCTGGCGGCGGCCGAGTCCATGACAACCTGCGATGCAATGACCGCGTGGGCGTGGTCGCCGGCGACGCTCAAGCCGACTGCCGACCAGGAATTTTTGAACGGCATCAATCGTTTCGTTATCCATGAGTCGGCGCATCAGGCGCTTCTGGACAAGGTGCCCGGCATCACGCTGGGGCCGTGCGGCCAGTGGTTCAACCGCAACGATACCTGGGCCGAGCAGGCGAAGGTCTGGACGGCGTACCTTGCGCGGAATTCCTTTCTGCTGCAGCAGGGAAAGTTTGCGGCCGACGTGCTGTATTTCTACGGCGAGGACTCGAACATTACGGCGATTTTCCACGCTTCGGAGCCGGATGTGCCCGCGGGATACAACTTCGACTACATCAATGCCGACGGGCTGATTCACGAACTGCAGGTAAAGGATGGAAGAATTACGACGAAGAGCGGGATGAGTTATCGCGTGCTCGCGCTGGACAAGTACAGCAAACACATGTCGCTGCCGGTGCTGCGGGCCATACACGCGCTGGTCGCGCAGGGGGCCGTAGTCGCCGGAGCAAAGCCGTCAGATACGCCCAGTCTGGCTGACGATCAGGCAGAGTTCCGCAAGCTGAACGATGAGTTGTTCGGCTCGGGCAGCGGCGTGCAGTCCGTAGGCAAAGGCAAAGTGTATGCCGGCCAGAATGCCGAAGCGGCACTGAAGGCGCTGAATGTTACTCCGGATTTCGATTACACGAAGCCCGCAAACGATCAGCAGATCGCTTTTCTCCACAGGAAGCTGGCTGACGGGGACCTCTATTTTCTGGATAATCGCGGCGACAAGGATTCCTTAGTACAAGCGAGCTTCCGCGTGATGGGGAAGGCTCCTGAGTTGTGGTATTCAGAGACGGGCAGGATTGTTCCGGTGTCGTTCAAGAGCGCAGAAGGCCGCACGACGGTGCCGCTGCACTTCGAACCGTGGGGAACGGTGTTCGTTGTATTCCGCGAGCCTGCGAAGACAGAGCGTACTTTGCCGGAGGCGACGGAAATGCAATTGGCAAGCGTGGATGGGCCGTGGACAGTAGCGTTTCAGGATGGCCGCGGCGCGCCGCCTTCGATTACGTTCGACAAGCTTATCTCATGGTCAGACAGCAGCGATAAGGGCGTGAAATATTTTTCGGGAACGGGAACGTACAGCAAGACGATCGATGCGCAGGCGAGCTGGTTCACGAAGGGCGACACGCTCTGGCTCGATCTCGGCGACGTGAAGAACATCGCTGTTGTCTCCGTGAACGGTAAGGAACTGGGCATGGTGTGGCACGCACCCTATCGGGTGGATGTGACAACCGCGCTGAAGCCCGGCGCGAATGAGGTGCAGGTAAAGGTGATCAATGCGTGGGTGAATCGGATCATCGGTGATCAGCAGCCGGATGCCACGACGAAGTACACGTTCGAAACCTTTAACTCGTACAAGGCGAACTCTCCGTTGCTGCCGTCAGGCCTGCTCGGACCAGTAAGGCTGATAAAGGGGTCAGGAACGTAGCACAGGGCTATCTGGGCGCCGATTTCCGCGTCGAGATTGGCTTCAACAGCAGAAGAAAGCAATCGTTCGTCCGGAGCGGCATTGTTCTCGAAAACTGCCTATTAGTAACGGCGATTTCGCTTTCGCTGACGGGCTCGCCGCTGCTGATTTTCTTCAATGAGTCCACCTGGGGGGGAGTTAGCTGGCGCGGCGACCCCATAGCTACGTATGCAGTGAACGGATCGTTGTGCTTGTATCCGATCTGATAGAGGGTTGCCTCATACTTCCCGTTCGGAATGTTAGCAATCTCGATTGTCAGCTCTCCCTTTTCAACCGGGGGCAGCTCCTGTTTGTAGAAGACCTGGTCTGTTTTGCCAGCGGGAGGCACAACCGGAGAATAGTCCCAGACGAGGGCCTGTACAGAACCGTCGTTCGACTTCGTGACCCAGGACTGGTTATCGTCGGTCGCTAAATCGTTGGTTCCGAGCATGCTGAGGAATTTGAATGCGTGAAACGAGGGTTTTTTGATGCCTTCGAGATTGATCATGCCGAACCCGCCATGGAAAGGTGTGAATCGGGGGCCGTTTTCCTCGAAGATGTCGGTAAATGTCCAGTACGACATCGAATCCACATAGGGAGTTGCCCGCTTGACTTTGTCGAGAATGAAACTGGCCTGATGGTATTGGTCGTGCATGTAGTCGGTGGGCGTGTAGGCGGAGCTCCACTCAGTGAAGTGGAGCTGAAGATTCCGCAGGGGCGTTGCGTTCATGAGTTCACGCGAGTGCTGCATTCGTCCGCTGATTGAATTGGGATCGGGATCGAGAATCGTTCCGGCCGAGCCGTCCTCGTCCAGGAAGCCCTGTTTCACGCCATAGGCGTGCACGGAAATAAAGTCGATGGGCGCAGGGTTGGCGATGATCCACTTCTCGAAGGCCTCCTCGGCCGCATAGGGCACCGCGGAAGCGGGCCCACCGACGCGGCACTTCTGACATTCAGCGCGTATGGCTTCGGCAGTCGACTTATAGAGCTTGAAGTAGTCCTCCAGCGGGTGAGGCCAGAAGCCGCGAATGTCCGGCTCGTTCCATACCTCGTAGTACCACTTCGTGATTTCCTCTTCGCCGTAGCGTTCCTTCCAATGCGCAATCAGCGCCCGATTGAGCGCTGACCACTTTTCATAATCTTTGGGCAGGGAGGTGTTTCCCTTCCACCAGAAGACGGTAGTCGTGCCGGCAGCGAGCTTGCTGGGCATGAATGTGAGTTCTACGAAAGGACGGATATGCAGCTTTAGCAGCGCGTCGTAAAGGGAGTCGATGTACTGGAAGTTGAACTCCGGGTTGCCCTGTTTGTCTTCGGTGTAGACGCCCATTTCATCGTTCAGGAGCCCATGCATGCGCAGATAATGGAAGCCGATTTCGCTCTGCACGGTGGCCAATTGTTCCTGCCAGTCTGCTCGCAGGCCTTCCTCGGCCCGGCCTGCGCCGACAACCAGCAACGGCACCTGGGAGTGTGGGCCTGTTACGCGAGATGCGTCGGCACGAACCACGCGTTTTTGAGGAGTCTGGCCGTACGAAACCTGAACAACGGTCAGAACCGTCAGCAATGACATTGCAATACTTCGGACAGAGCGCACTGCAGGCACGGCTTCTTCCTCCAGGATGATTGAAATCAGTAAGGCCGGTGGTTGTCGGTTAATCCCGGCCAGTTATCGGTGCGGAAAGGAGCGGCGGGGAGACCGGCTCCGTTGAACAGCGTTGCTGCAGGATTCGACTGCCAGGCGTAACGAACTTCTTTGGGATTCGGCACGGAGGGCGACGAAACGATGATGCTGTCGCCTTCGATGCGGGCGTCGGCCCAGTACCACTTGCGGTCGTCGCCTGCGATGGAGAACTCTTCGAGTTTGTCTCCCTTGACGACGAGGCCACCGTCTATGTGCGCAAAGTGCAACCGGATGGAGCCGGGAAGCCGTTCGACTGACTGCAAGGTCGGACCGGCATACGCGATCTTCTCGCCGTAGTATTTGGCGAGCGCGCAAAAGGCCAGGCGGTCGCCGACCTGTTGTTTGTCCTTGGGATGAATGTTGTCGGGATCCCCGGTATCGATAGTAACGGCGAGACAGGAGTTGGGAACGCTGGCGGCTGAGAGCGCCTGAGATTCGCGGATCTCTGCCCAGGCATCGTCGATGGGACTGGGACTGCGATGTTTGAAGGCCGGCAGGCTGACGATGTAGAAGGGAAAGTCTCCCTGTCCGAAGAGGCGGCGCCAGTCAGCGATCATAACGGGAAGGATTCTGCGGTACTGGTATCCGCGCTCGGAGTTCTGCTCGCCCTGATACCAGATGGCTCCGGTGAAGGCGAGAGGGGCGATGGGCGCCAGCATGCCTTGGTATAGAACGGATGGCATGACGGGCCAGTTTTCGTAGGCGAGAGGCAGCGGGTGCGGCGGACGCGCATCGACACTCAGTTTGGCTTTCCACTGCCCGGCAAGCGGAATGGTGGTGTGATCGCCGAGTGTGACGTGCAGATCTTCGGGCTTGGCGAGGAATCCGCCGTCCGGTTTTGTCTTGAAGACGCGGATGGCGATGAGGTTGCGCCCCGGCTTGAGAACCCCGTCCGGAACGAAATAGACGCGGGGATTTTCGACCCATGCGCTTGCGCCAACTGAGGTGCCGTTGATGTAGACGGTGTCCATTCGCTCGATGGAGCCGAGGAAGATCAGCGCGCGCCGGGGCGGGAGCGGATCGGGCAGGGTGATCACCTTGCGGAACCAGGCCACTGCAGGCGTGTCGGGAACGCCGAGTTCGGCGAATCCGCCGGGGATGTTCACGGATTTCCATGCAGAGTCGTCAAGGTCGGGCTCAAACCACTTCTCTTTGAGGCCTGTGTCGTACTGGTCGTACCAATGCATGACGTAGTTGCCATATTCGGGCGCCCCTTCAGCGGTGAGACGATCGAGTTCTGCGAGCGGAACGTCGAAGTCGCTCAGCGGGCGCAGCGCGCTGGCGCTGGTCCATGATTCGGCGGGTGTGCCGCCCAGGGCATCGACTACGAGGCCGATGGGGACGTGGATGTCCTGCTGGAGTCGGCGCGCGAAATAATAAGCGACTGCCGAAATGCCGTTTGCGGTGTCCGGTGAAACGACCTCCCAGTTTCCTTCGACCAGATCGGTGTGATGGTAGGCGGGATGGGCGGCGACGATGAAGAAGCGAATCTGCGGGTAGTTAGCGGTCTTCACTTCTTGCTCACCGTTGCGGGCGAAGCGCAGCGGCAGACCCATGTTGGACTGGCCACCGCAGAGCCAGACGTCTCCGACTAGGAGGTTGTGCAGCTCTGCCGTCTGATGGCCAGTGATGCGGAGGGTATAAGGTCCGCCGGGCGCAGGCGGCTGGATTTTCACCTGCCAGCGATGATCGGTTCCGGCGACTGCGGATGCGGTGCTGTCGCCGATTTGGACACGAACGGTGTCGCCGGGATCGGACCAGCCCCAGATGGTATTCGCCTTGCCTCGCTGCAGGACCATGTTGTCGCCGAACATCGGGCTGACGAACGGCAGAGGCTTGGTGGGATTTTCCGGAGCGGGCTGAGCAAGAGCGCCGAAGACCGGAAATGTCAGCAGCCCGGACAGAGCCAGACAGAGAGCGAACAACCTGAAGAAATTCTTCATGGTGGTATTCCACAACAATCTAATAAATCGATATACTCGCGGCGAAATGCAACTTTACCCTCACGATGCGCCTGATGAAAAGCACAATCTGATCTCAGGCGCGGGAAGCGAAACGAGATGAAACTGGTTGGAATTGCGATGTTGATGGCGGCGAGTCTTTGTTTCGGGCAGGAGCAGGGCGACTTCCAGCCTGCGATGACCAATGTGCCGGACGCGCAGTACCCACGGGTCGATAGCCAATCGCGTGTGGAAGTGCGGGTGAAGGCGCCCGATGCGAACAAGGTGAAGGTGAATTTCTGGAGCGGTCCCAAGCTCGACATGGTCAAGCAGTCGGACGGTTATTGGACGGTGACGACGCCGCCTCAGGCTCCGGGGCTGCATTACTACACTCTGAACATCGACGGCGCCGAAGTGAGCGATCCCGGCAGCCGTTCCTACTTTGGCGGTGGCAAGGACTCAAGCGCAGTCGAGGTTCCCGAGGCGGGCGCGACTTATTACCTGCCGCAGGATGTTCCGCACGGCCAGGTGCGCGAGGTGTGGTACCACTCGCGGGTGACGGGAACGTGGCGTCGCGCATTTGTGTATACCCCGCCGGATTACGATACGAAGGCCAAGGTGCGATATCCGGTGCTTTACCTGCAGCACGGCGCGGGCGAGGACGAGACCGGATGGACGAAGCAGGGGCACGCGAATTTTATTCTCGATAACCTCATTGCCAGCGGAAACACCAAGCCGATGATCATCGTGATGGCTTACGGTTATGCAAGGCGAGCCGGGCAGCCAGTTCCGGATCTGACGGGAAAGCCGTTCGGCTCTCCTGAGATGATGCGGGCGATGCAGGAGAATGCAGCGGCGTTTGAGGACGATCTGACGCAGGTGCTGATTCCATTCATCGATTCGAATTTCAGAACGCTGCCGGATCGGGACCATCGTGCGATGGCGGGGCTATCGATGGGAGGGATGCAGACCTTTCAGGTGACCTTCGATCACCTCGATCTGTTTTCGTATATCGGAGGCTTCAGCGGAGCGGCGGGGGCGCTGATTCTTGGGGACCGTAAGCTCGATCCGAAGACGGATTTTCATGGAGTGCTGGCCGATCCGGCCGCATTCGCGAAGCGGGTGCACCTGCTCTGGATCGGCGTGGGCACCGAGGAACCGCAGCGAATGAAGGATGGACTGGAGCGCCTGAACACATCTCTGACAGAGGCGAATGTGCAGCACGTGTTCTATGAGTCTCCGGGAACAGCGCACGAGTGGCAGACGTGGCGCCGCGACCTGAAAGACTTCGCGCCTCGGCTCTTCCAGACAGCGCAGTGAAGGGTCAAGGGAGCGCCAGCCAGTTTCCAAGGTTAGCGGTGTGCAGGCGCACGCCCACGAAAAATGCTCCGAAGAGGCCGTAGAGAGCCGAGGCTTCGTCGAAGCGCATTTCATAAATGAGCTGCTTGAAGACGCCGGAATCGTCGGCGTAGAGGTCCACGCCCCACTCCCAGTCATCGAGACCGATCGAACCGGAGATGATCTGTTTCACTCGTCCGGCGAAGCGGCGTCCGATGAGGCCGTGATCCTGCATCATCCGGGCGCGGTCCGTCATCGGGGCCATGTACCAGTTGACGTGTTCACCCCGCTTTTTATCCATCGGGTAAAAGCAGACATACTTGGTTTCTGGGATGGATGGATAGAGTCGCGCGGACATGGCTGTGGATTGGCGTTCGATGGTTTCGAAGACACGGTGCTCCCACGGGTCGGAATATGGCTCTATGCCCTCGGATGCGAGCTGTGCGTAGAGCTTCGTCGAAGACTCGTAGAGGCCCAGCTCGACAATGGAAAGATAGGAATGCTGCGGCTGCAGGTAGCTTGAAAATTCCGTGCGGGCGATATCGCGCTCGGTTTTAGAGAGATCTTCGAGGGTGTCGCGGTAGTGAATGAACATCAGGTCGCCCTTGTGTCCCAACAGTGCGAACAGTGCGCTCTGGTTCGGATGTCCCTGCTGCGATGGCTGCTCGAGTGGCTCGAGGAGGGTTGTGATTTCGCTGAGGGCGCGGTCGCGCGCGGGCGATTCGACGCGGCGCCAAGCCGGCCAGTCAAAGCGGAACATCTGGTGGAGCACGCTTGAGCCATCGAGGGTCAATGGATGGGGCGGTGTTGCGGGCACAGAGGGCCTCCTCGCAATTTGTTTCTTACCAGAATATATTCGGGGCCCTGGAAGATTGCTTTGCCGAGCCGTTAGACTCTTACGCAGTGTTGTAAGCTCCTCTGCCCGGGAGGCATTCTGCTCAAGCGCATATCGATCGTGCTTTGCTGTTCTGTTTCCGCGATGGTTCCTGCTTTGTCTGCTGCCCAGACAACTCAAGTCGCGAGCGTCTTTACGCTGGAGCGCAATGTCGCGATGAAGACGCGCGACGGAGTTACGCTGCGCGCCGATATCTATCGGCCGCCGGGGGATGGGCCGTTTCCGGTTCTGCTGCAGCGCACGCCGTATGACAAGCAGAATGCGTTTCCAATGGCGCAAAAGGCAGTAGCGCGGGGCTACATGGTCGTAGTCCAGGACGTGCGAGGACGCTATACGTCCATGGGGGAGTGGTATCCGTTCAAGCACGAGAGTGAGGATGGCTATGACGCAATAGAGTGGGCCGCAGCTCTGCCCAAATCGAATGGCAAAGTGGGCATGTTCGGAGGATCGTATGTAGGCGCGACGCAGATGCTGGCGGCCATCGCGCATCCACCGCATCTGGCGGGCATATGTCCGGTAGTGACGGCCTCGAATTATCACGAGAACTGGACGTACCAGGGCGGCGCATTCGAACAGTGGTTCGATCAGTCGTGGACGGCGGGCCTGACGCAGAACACGATGGAGCGGACGGCATACGGCGCGTCGAATGCGTTGGTGGCTGCGAAGACGCTTCCGCTGACGCAGTTTCCTGTGTTCAACAAGCAGCTCGATATGGGCTCGCCGGCGGCCACGGCAGAACTGGCGCCGTACTATCTCGATTGGCTGGCGCATCCGACGTATGACGCCTACTGGAAGCAATGGTCGATCGAGGAACATTTTGCAGATATCCAGGTTCCGGCGCTGACGGTTGCCGCGTGGTACGACATCTTTCAGGACGGGTCACTCAGGAACTATCTCGGCATGAAGGAACATGCCGGAAACGACGCCGCCCGGAACGGGCAACGGCTGCTGGTGATCATCGGGGGGCACGCGGGCGGCGGGCGGAAGATCGGCACAGTCGATTTCGGACCCGCGGCAGAAGAATTCGAGGAAAACGACGCCGCGCTCGAATGGTATGACTATCTGTTGCAGGGCAAGCAGAATCGCTGGGCTGACAAGAAGCGAGTGCGGCTGTTTGTGATGGGCGCGAACGAATGGCGCGATGAGGACGACTGGCCACTCGCGCGGGCAAAGGCTACGAAGTATTTTCTGCAGTCGGAGGGAAAGGCGAACGGCGCAGGTGGTGACGGCGTGCTGTCGACGGGAAAGCCGGGCAGGGGTGCAGACACTTTTATCTACGATCCGGCAGATCCGGTACCGACGGTCGGCGGCCCACTTTGTTGTGATAGCGCTCATGAGGCGCCAGGGCCGCGCGATCAAGCGCAGGTGGAGCAGCGCGGTGACGTGCTCGTCTACACAACTCCGCCGCTCGACCAGGATGTAGAGGTGACCGGGCCGGTGATGCTGGACCTGTATGCAAGGACCACTGCGGCCGACACGGATTTCACCGGCAAGCTGGTGGATGTGTGGCCGGATGGTCTTATGCAGAATATGACGGAGGGAATTCTGCGGGCGCGGTATCGTGCGTCCACGACGGACGAGCCGACGCCGATCGAGCCGGGGAAGGTGTATGAATACAGGATCGATCTGTGGTCGACGAGCAATGTGTTCAAAAAGGGCCACCGTATTCGGCTGGAGGTATCGAGCAGCAACTTTCCGCGATTCGATCGCAACCTGAACACGGGCAAGGATGCGGCGATGAGCGCCGACTTCGTCAAGGCAACCACCACGGTGCTGCATGACGCGCAGCATCCGAGCGCACTGGTGCTTCTGGTGGTGGCGGGACAGCAATAGCGACACAAGAAGTGTGGCGCCGCGATGGGAATCAGGCTGCAAGCCGAGCAGATGCCAGAATAACGGGCTCACTAAGCCTGGGTGCCTTTTGCCGCGATCCCGGGTGCCCGCTTTCTTTCGTATCGAGCCGTATCTGCTTAAGCTGCGAGCTCAATGAGATGGCGCGCTGCAGCTTTTGGCGTACAGTGGAGCGAATACAGGGAAGCAGTTTGCACTGGCTGCGGTGCTTGAGAAGACCGGCGGCGATGCTCTCCAGTTCACTCCAGTCATGCCATTCGCCGATGGCGTCTTTGGCATCGCCCAATGCGCCGACGAATTCGTCATCGGGATCATCGCGCAACTGCAGCACGTAGCGGAGCTGCTTGATCCTGAGGCGATACGGGTGAAGATTGTCCCGGCGCAAGTATGGCCAGTTTGCCAACTCGCGGGAAAGCTGAAGGGCTGTGGCTGTGGCAAGAGCAGGCCATTGACGTACCTGGGGGGCATCATGCTGGGGCGCCCCAAAGCACTTCTCGATGGCGGATGAGTAGTATTGCAGCAGGGTCCGAGCCTGTGACCGCTGTTTTTCGATTATCCTTAGGAGCTTCTTCACCGATCGAGCGCGCTTCGCGGTGAGATGTTCCAGCAATTGAACCAGGCACTCCTCTTCGCCCTTCAGGGCAAGCGTCGAAGTCAACGCGGTCAACACATCCATGTCGCGGACTTTACCTGCATTTTTGCGGACAGGGGCGACGGTTTTCAGCAGCCGCCGGCCGCGTGGCTGGCCGTCGAAGGCCAAGGCCTGAATGACGGCTTCGAGCTTACGGCTGTTCGTACGCAGATCATGCACCTGTTCGGGAGTGGGGCGTTCGGGAAACCTCTTGAGAGACTTGCGTAAATTGCGGAAGGGCTTTCGCAGCTTTTTCGCGTCAAGAGCCATGCCCCGGTCACCTCGAATTCAGCGCGCCCAGAGCGCGCCTAATCCATCGGATGCCGGTTGATTTTCCATCGGATGCCAGTCGTGGGCCTGCCTGGGGGGAACCGATGTTGATCAAGGACAGCGAGCCATCTAGACTGCTCACGCACAACAATGAAGGAGTAGAGGATGCATAGAATCAGACAGGCAGTTCTGGTTGTTGCGGCGGTGGTGTTGATTCTGAGCGCAAAAACCGCGAATGCGCAATGGGTGATGGTTGCGCGCGCTGTATCCGGGCAAATCCAACAGATGAGCCACAAGGGCCAGAACGGCAGTGGCGGCTATGACGTGGCGACGGTCATGCTGGAGGCAAACGCGGACAAGGTTTACTCGACTGCTCTTGCGTCTCTGAAGGCGCACGAGGGAATCAAGGTTACGAAGAGTGATGCCAAAAAGCGCCTCATCGAATTTACAAACGGTACTCAGTATGCCAGTCTTCAGGCTATGCCGTTCGCCGACAAGCTGAGTCAGTTGATCATCGCTTCGACTCTGAACGACGCTCAACCGGACGCCACTTCACTGGTGCTGCAGGGCGTTTTGAAAGTGTGCAAGGAAATGAACGTGAAGTGCACAGCCGGGGAAGGGTGAGCCTTACTCCATTTCAAAGGCGACATACATCAGCGTCGATTGGCGCTCTACCTCAAGAACAACTGCGTCGCCGGGATTGAAAGCTGTTAGGCTCTTACGGAATTCGTCTGCAGTGGCGACCTTCTTTCCATTCACGGCCCGCACCACGTCACCCGCCTGAAGATCAGCGAAAGTGGCTGGTTCCTCGCCGAGCAATCCGGCAACGATCACGCCGTGCCTGGAGCGAAGCGAAGGCAAGGCTTCGGCGAGCGAGTCGTTGAGGTCGATCACAAAGATTCCCAGAGAAGGCACGAGGTCTTTTTTGGGGTCGATGAGGTCTGACAAGCTGTCGACGGCGGCCGGGGCATCCACGGCATCGATTGAGAGCGTGACTGGATTCCCCTTCCGGAGGACGACTATGCGAAGGGGAGTGCCGCGCTTGTGCATATAAAGGAAGGCGGTGTACTTGGGCAGCGAATCCACCGGCAGGCCGTCGATGGTTTTCACGATGTCTCCGGCCTGCACTCCGGCCTTTGCGGCCGGCCGGCCCTCGTCGACATCAGTGATGATGACACCCCAGTCCTGTGGCAGCTTCAATCCGGCGGCGAGCGGTGCAGTGATGGTTTGAGCGCGGGCTCCGATGGTGACGGCGCGGACAATGCCGTGCTGCCTGAGTTCGTTGTAGACGAACCGGACGACCGGCTCGGGAATGGCGAAGCCCAATCCCTCGCTGCCTCCGCCTGAGGTATAGATGAAGGTACTGATGCCGATCAGATTGCCATCGCGATCGACCAAGGGGCCGCCGCTGTTTCCAGGATTGATCGGCGCGTCGGTTTGCACGTAGACCATGGGGCGATCGAGCTCCGGCTGACGTCCGGCGGCGCTGACGATTCCCTTGGTGACGGTGTGGTCCAGCCCTTCGGGGGCTCCGATGGCAATGACTGTCTGCCCGAGATGCACATGGTAAGACTCAGGCAAGGGTATATAGGGGAGTCCGGTGGCGTTGATTTTGATGACGGCGAGATCGGAGTAGCGATTGGAGCCGATGAGCTTGGCCTCATATGCATGCTGAGGGCTGGCGAGGCGTGTGTTGCCGATCATGAGCTCCACGGTGGCCGGAGCGAGGATGACGCGAATGCGCAACGCACCCTGCACGACGTGATTGTTCGTGACAATGTATCCGTCGGGATCGACGATGACACCTGAGCCGATGGAGCGCTGCCGCTCGAGGGTCTGCTGATCGGTGCTCTGGTCTTTATCGGAGTCGTGTTCGGGTACGGCGAACCCGGTGACCTCGATGCGCACTACCGATTGCATGGCGCGCTCGGCAACCTTATCGATTGCCATATCGTACTGCTCGAGGATCGATGAATCGGGCGGCGAGGACTGGGGCTGATGCTCCTGTGCTTTGGCCGGCAGAGCAGGTGCGACGGCGAAAAGCAGAAGGGGGAGAGCAGAGACAAGCTTCATTCGGATCCTCTTGCGGTTCGCAGCGTAGAGGAAATTTAATCGCCGCTTACAGGCGCGGGTCAATAGCGAAATCCGGCACACGAAGTGACGAGCAATCCTTTGCGGGACTCAATCTGATCAAGCAGAAATGGGCTGCCGCGCTTCGGTGCGTCCTTTGGCTGCACGAGCATACTGAACCGGCCAGGAGATTTTTTGTCCAAGCGCTTCTGCGGCGTGAAGGGGCCAATATGGATTGCGGAGAAATTCGCGGGCGAGCAGGACCAGATCGGCCTGGCCATTGCGAATGATCTGATCGGCCTGCGAGGGCTCGGTAATCAGGCCGACAGCGCCGGTGGGAATCTCTGCCTGAGCGCGGATCGTATCGGCATGGGAAACCTGGTAACCGGGACCAACGGGAATCTGCTGGGCAGGATGGTTGCCCCCGGTCGAGACATCGATCAGGTCGACGTCTTCGCGCTTGAGGTGCTTTGCGAGCTCGACGGCTTCCGGGAGGTCCCACGCCGGGCCGAGCGATTGGGGAGCCCAGTCGGTGGCAGAAATTCTGACGAACAGAGGAAGGTGCTGCGGCCATGCAGCGCGAACCGCCCGAACTACTTCGAGAGGGAAGCGGATACGGTTTTCGAAGCTTCCGCCATACTCGTCCGTGCGGCGATTGGAGAGAGACGAGAGAAATTCATGGAGAAGATAGCCGTGAGCAGCGTGGATTTCCAGGAGGTCAAATCCTGCTTCGAGCGCGCGGTGCGCTGCTGCAACAAAATCCGAGACAACCTTATCCATGCCGGCACGGTCGAGTTCCGCGGGAACGCCGTAGGCTTCATCGAAGGAGATGGCCGACGGCGCGAGCGGCTGCCAGCCTCCTTCGGATTCAGGAATGAGGCGGGCTTTCTCCCAGGGGACAGCCATGCTGGCCTTACGTCCAGCGTGCGCCAGCTGGGTGCCGGCATAAGAGCCATGCTGGTGCAGGAAATCCGTAATGCGTTTGAGCGCGGGGATGTGATCGTCGCAATAGATACCGAGATCCTGCGGAGTGATGCGGCCCTCGGGGCTAACGGCATTAGATTCGGTGATGACGAGGGCCGCGCCTCCGATGGCACGGCTGCCGAGGGGGACGAGATGCCACTCATTTGCGAATCCGTCGCTGCAGGAGTATTCGCACATGGGGGAGACAACGATGCGATGTGCCAGGGTCACGCTGCGCAGTTTCAGTGGGGCGAAGAGGTGTTGAGGCGGATTAGTCACGTGGATTTGATGCTCGACGGCTCTCGCCGGAATCGTGAAATATCGCGGAGCGGTCAGTGGTCGTGGTCTGAAACGCCGGCGGTGTGGCGTCTACTTCCAATGTGGCTGAGGCTGAAGGCCGCTCCGAGAAGGGAGATATGCGAGAATGCCTGAGGGAAGTTCCCAACCTGACGTTTGCGTTTTGTGTCGTATTCCTCCGACAGCAGACCGACATCGTTGACCAGCAGAAGAAGCTGCTCGAATAGCCGCTTGGCATCGGCATGACGGCCGATCAGTTCCAGGTTGCTGACCAACCAGAAACTGCAGGCGAGGAATTTTCCTTCGCTGCCCGGCAATCCGTCACGGGTCCTTGACGTGTCGTAGCGCATGACCAGGCCCTCCTGCATCAGATGTTTTTCAATCGCCGCGACTGTGCCGAGTATCCGCGGATCATCCGGGGGCAGGAAACCAACCATGGCCAGCAACAGCGCCGAAGCATCCAGTTCCTTCGACCCGTAGTGCTGCACGAAGCTGTTCAGGCGCCCGCCGAATCCCTTTTCGCAAACCTGCCTGTGAATGGCGTCTCGTGTTTTCTTCCAACGCTTCAATGGAGCTTCGAATCCGGACCTCTCCGCTATTTTGATGGCTCGGTCGAAGGCCACCCACGCCATGACCTTGGAATAGGTGAACTGCTGTGGTCCACCTCGCACTTCCCAAATGCCTTCATCGGGCAACTGCCAGATGGTTTCGAGGTGTTCGATCATGATCCGCAGAAGATCGAACTCGGCGGAGCGGGTTTCTTTTTGGAGGGCATGATAGGCCCAGAAAAACGAATCCAGCAATTCTCCATAGGTATCGAGCTGCAATTGACCTGAGGCGGCATTGCCAATGCGAACCGGGCGGGAGTTTTCGTATCCGGGAAGCGCCTCAACCACCCACTCGATCAGGTTCCGCTCGCCGGTAATGCCATACATGATCTGCACCTGGTCGGGCCGCCCGGCTACGGTGCGACGCAGCCAATTCATCCAATCCCGCGCCTCATCGTAATAGCCACCGTCCATCAGGGCGAGGAGTGTAAAGGTCGCATCGCGAAGCCAGCAATAGCGGTAATCCCAGTTGCGCACTCCTCCAATGTGCTCGGGAAGGGAGGTGGTTGGTGCGGCGACGATTCCGCCGGAAGGAGCATAGATGAGAGCCTTCAGCGTGATGAGGGAGCGCTCCACAATTTCACGGTATGGACCCTGATAAATGTTCTTGGCGATCCACTCAGTCCAGAATTTCCGGGTTTCTTCATAGGCGTTTCGGACGTCGACCGGCGCGCGGGGCGATCGCTCGCGGTAATCGCCGTACTCGCCGTAGGTGAGCACGAATGACACCTTCTCGCCCTGGCGGATTGTGAATTCGCTGACGGTGCGGAGGTCTTCGCCTTTGAGCGGAGCGCTTGTTTCGAGCCAAACGGAGTCTGGCCCCGCAAGCGCTTTGATACCGTCATCGGTGCGAGTAACCCAGGGAATCGCCCGGCCATAATCAAATCGCAACGCGATTTCGCCGCGCATTGCAACCGGGCCGCGCAGCCCTTCTACAATGCGAACGAGATGAGCATGCCTGTCGCGCAACGGCATGAAGTCTTTTACCTGCACAGCGCCGTTTCTCGTTTCGTGCGTCGTCTCGAGGATCAGGGTGTGAGGCTCGTAGCGTCGGCTGCTGCGGAGTATTTTTTCTTTGGGCGCAATGCGCCAGAAGCCGTTCTCTTCGGTTCCAAGCAGTTTTGCGAAGCAGGCGTTGGAGGCGAAGGTCGGCCAGCACAACCAGTCGATCGAGCCGTTCCGGCCGACGAGGGCCGCTGTTTCGCAGTTGCCGATCAGTGCGTAGTCTTCAATCGGCAGATGGGCCTCGGCCTTGCGGTTACTGCTCATGATAATTTCGCATCAGTCCGCCATCGACGACATAGGTTGATCCCGTAACGTAGGCGGCCCTGTCCGATGCCAGAAATGCAGCGAGCTCTGCTACGTCGTCTGTAGTTCCGAGGCGGTTCAGCGGGATATTCTTGAGCAGCGCATCCAGCTTATCTTTGTCTTCCAGCAGCTTCGTGTTGATCGGAGTGCGAATCGCTCCCGGCGCGATATTGTTGATGGTGATGTTCATGGGGCCGAGCTCTACGGCCAGATTGCGCGTGAACATCCGCATTCCGCCCTTACTCATGCAGTAACTGGTGAAGCCGGGAAAAGCCATGTCTTCGTGCACGGAACTGATATTGATGATGCGTCCCGGCTTCTTCGCGTTTTGCAGATTCTGAACGAAATACTGGGTGAGGAAAAACGGCCCTTTCATGTTTACCGCCATCACTTGGTCGTAGTCCGCTTCCAGCACTTCGGTAAACGATGCCTTCTTTTCCATTCCGGCGTTGTTCACCAGGATGTCGAGTGTTCCGAAGCTGTCATATGCGGCGTCGATCAGCCTGCGGATGTCGTCCATTTTGGTGACGTCGGCCTGCACAATAACCCCATCGGAGCCGGCTTGCCTGACCATCGCCAGTGTGGCGTCGCCTCCTTCAGCGCTCCGACTGTAATTGATCACGACGCGGGCGCCTTCCTGGGCGAATTTCTCTGCTATCCCCTGGCCGATGCCGGAACTGGATCCGGTGACTAACGCGACCTTGCCTTCCAGTGAACGCATTCCGCCTCCCTCATGTCGTAAAGCGTTGCCGATTCGTCTGCAATGAAGATTATCAGGCGGATGTTACCTGCTCTGAGGATGGGCGGTGGTAGCAGCCAACTTCCTTTCATTCGCGCTCTGCGGGAGTGCCCAGGCGAACATGACGCCTCCGCTGCTGGTCAGCACATACTGGCGGCCGTCGAGTTCGTAGGTGATCGGAGAACTCTGCATGGGAGCGCCGGTTCCGGCGTGCCACAGAGTTCGCCCGTCGCTCGAATCCAGCACCATAAGATTTCCGTAAGCATCACCGGTGAAGACCAGCCCTGAATCCGTCGTGAGAACGCCAGCGCCGGAGCCGCCTTCACCCACTTCATGCTTCCAGCGGATTTTTCCTGTGCGGTAGTCGATTGCCTCGATTGTGCCTTTGCCCCAGAGGCCGTAGTCGGCGCCGGCCCAGCCGTACGCGCCGTCCGCAGGTTTCGCAAAATAGATGCCGTAGCTCGGATGGGCGTCGACAATGAAGAGTCCGGTCTTCGGATCGAAGCTCGGAGAACGATAATTCGTGAGGCCGCCCTCATCGGGCGCGATGAGGCGTCCGTCGGGAGCAGGTTCCTTGTCCGGGTTGGGAACGGGATGGCCGTCCTTGTCGACGCCGAGGGTCCAGTTTACGGGGCCGTAGGGAACTGTCAGGAGGCTCTTGCCGTTGGTTCGATCGAGGACGAAAAAGTAGCCATTGCGGGAAGTCTGCATCAGCATTTTGCGCGGCTCGCCATGGAAGATACCGTCGACCAGAACGGGAGTCTCGACGGCGTCCCAGTCATGGGTGTCGTGGGGTGAAACGGAGAACGCCCACGCGAGCTTTCCAGTATCCGGATTGAGCGCGACGATGCTGCAGGTATAGAGGTCGTCGCCGGGACGCACCGCGCCGTTCAGTACGGGCGTGGGATTTCCGGTGCCCCAGTAGAGCAGGTTCAAATCCGGATCGTAGGTGCCGGGCATCCAGGTCATGCCGCCGGTAGTGCTGTTTGGCGTGCCGGATGGAGGCGTGGCGTTCCATTGCCATTGCGTCTGGCCGGTTTCAGGATCGACGGATCGCAGATATCCAGTCAGATTATCGAGGTCGCCGGAGACGCCGACGATAACATGATTCCTGATCACGATGGGCGCCATCGTGGTCCAATAGCCTTTGCTTGCATCGGCGATCTGCACCTTCCAGCGGACCGACCCGTTCCTGGCGTTGAGACAAACCAGCTGGCCGTCGGGCAGCATGAAATACAGCCATTCCCTGTACATCCCGACGCCGCGGTTGCCGATGTGATCGCCCGGGGTGGGTGGGCTTGTGTAGTGCCAGATCTGGTGGCCCGATCGGGCATCAACCGCCCAAACATTTTCGGGAACTGTAAAGTACAGCACTCCGTCGACGAGTAATGGCGAGGACTTGATCTGGGCGGTCTGATTGGTCTGAAATGCCCAGGCCAGGCTGAGATTGGAGACATTTTGCGGAGTGACCTGCGTCAGCGGGCTATGACGTCTTCCGGAGTAATCACCGTGATAACTCGGCCAACTGTCCGCCGCGGGATGAAGGATATCGGCCGGATTCAGTCTCTGCGACAAGAGTGATTGAGGCAGCACGGTCAGGCCAAGCAGCACGGCCGCACCAAAGATTTTATGTTTCATAGCTTTTACAACCTTTCAGCGATCAACGCAGAGTCTGCAGGTATGCCATCAAATTGTGTATGTCGTCGTCGCTGTACTGGCCCAGCAGTTCCGCGTGAGCGTTCACCCGCGCCTCGAGCTTGTACTTTACTTTGTTGACGGACCACGAGCGGTACTGCCCGGCGGAATCGCGCAGCGCTATCGTGAACTCGTCCAGATATGCCACAGTTCCAGTGACTTTTTCGCCGGATGGCAAGGTCACGGTCGCATGGTTCTTCGCCTCCCTGGGATAGAGCATCTGTTCCTCGAGCTGCAAACCTTCGTATCGGGAGGCAATGCCAGCCAGATCTCCGGAAGGAGAATGGCAGGAGGAGCAGCGCCCCTCGCCGTTGAAGTAATCGCGACCGGCACTCACGTTGCCTGTCTGAAGATCGGCGACTTCCACACCGCGGCGTCCGCCTGGCTTTGAAACTGCTTTAGCTTCGGCTTCATGAATGAAGGCGACCAGGCTGTGCATCTCCTGCTCGGAGAAGTGGAAGGCCGGCATCTTCTTCTCTGGCCTTCCATTACGGATCACTTCGGAGATCCGATCGCCTCCCCTGTCGCGCCGGACCAGCCTGGATTGCGTTAGATCGGGCCCGGACTCTCCGCCTTCTGCATCGCGACCATGACAGAATGCGCAGTTCTGTTGAAAGAGAAGACCGCCTGCTGTCGCGAGACTCGAAGAACCCTTTGCGGCCTCGGCCGATGGCTGATCATCGGTGGAGAGATATTGCAGCAGCGCGGTCAGTTCGTCCTGGCCCAGTTTCGGGAACCCCGGCATCCGGCCGCGCCCGCTATGGATGATTTCGGTGATTTGCTGGTCAGTCATCTGGCGGGTGATTCCCTGCAGCGGGGGGAAAGCGGGCAGGATGCCTTCGCGGTTATCTCCGTGACAGATGGCACAGTGATTGGCGTAGGCCTCAACGCCGGAAACGGCGGAGGCCGCGTGCGCCGGCGTTGGCCGGTATTGAGAGGCAATAAAACCTGCTGTTACAAAAAGCACTGCCACCAAGAATTTCTTCATCATGTCAATCCAGGCTTATTTTATCGACGGCAACTCCGCTGTCCGCCGCCCCTTGCAGGCTCACCCCGAGTACTTGATCAGCTGCATGAAGCCGTAATCCATGTGGAGCTGCTGATGACAGTGCATGAGCGTGTCTCCTGGATTGTCGGCAATAAAGTCTACGGCGACGGTATCGAGCGGCATGATGTTGATGACGTCTTTCCTGAGGCCGCTTGTCTGCCTGGTGCCGATCCGGCTGACTTCAAAGGTATGCCGGTGGAGGTGTATGGGGTGTTGGTCGCCGCTGCCATTGCGCAGCACAAGACGATAACGCTTGCCCTGTTGCACCTTGAGAGGCTCAACATCGGGCCAGTATTTGTTGTTTATCGTCCAGAAATCGAACTGAGAGCCTTTTTGGGGGCCGATGTCGCGGAATGTCAGAGTAAACGTCTCGTCAGGCTTCGGCGCTTCGGAGGGATTGGCGAATTGCGTGTAGTCCCATTCGGAGGGCGCGGGATCTTTCCAGACGGGAGCGCCGGTCTTTCCCGCGTATTCGACGACAATGCCCAGGCCCATCTGACGCGCCTTGTCGAGAGTCGAGCCGAGAACCCAGACTCCGGGGAAATTCATTTCGACGATGGCATCTACGCGCTCGGCGACTGCCAATGAGAGCACTTCGACTGTCTTCGGAGTGGGCACGGGATTTCCATCCATCGCGATGATTCGGAAGCTGTGTCCGGGCAGCGCGAGAACGATGTTTTCGGTTGCGCTGGCGTTGAGCAGCCGCATCAGTACGCGCTGACCCTGCTTGACACGTAGCGGTTCGCCTGCGCCGAGCATGTGCGCGTTTATGGTGGCGTACTTGTATCCGACGTCGGAGCCGCTGGTCAGCGGGACGTTGGCTGATTGCATACGCATCGTGTCCACCATAGGGACGAAGGAGGGTTCCCAGTGATGAATGGCGAGATTAATCTCCTGGTCGTAAGGCGCGGTGTGGTCCTTGGTCTCAATGAGCAGGAAGCCGAACTGGCCGCTGTAGGTTCCGGCAGAAAGATTGTCAAAGGCTGAGGCGTGCGTGTGATACCAGCGCGTCCCGGAGGGCTTCGGCGTAAAGCTGTAGCGATGGGTCTGGGCAGCGGCGATCATTGGCGAGCCCTCTTCCATAGCGCCGTCATTCAGTGAATCGACGGCGAGGCCGTGCCAATGCGTCAGATCGGCCGTCTGGCTGGCATTTGTAACATCGATGGTTACAGGCATGCCTTCGCGGAGGCGAAGCAGCGGGCCTGGGACCTGACCGTTATAGGCGACAGTTTTGATGGTCACGCCCGGGCCGATGTCGAGCGTGCAGGGCTCGATGCGAAGAGTGTGGTCGGCTTTGTCGGCGGCAGCCGCGGGCGCGAGCGCCGAGAGTGCTTTGCTCGACAACAAGGCCCCTGCTCCGGCGATAAAGTTCCTTCGATTGATGCGACGGGAAGCTAGACCCACCATGCCGCTCCTGGCTGTTCTTTGATGACGATCTCGTTGAGAAAACGGGCTGCCTTGGTGAGGCCCTCTTCGGGAGAGAGGAGACTGTCTTCGTGCTCGATCGAGAGCACGTTGTCGTAGCCGAACATCCTCAGTGTGGAAACGAATTCCTTCCACCACTCCGCGCCGTGGCCGTAGCCGCAGGTGCGGAAGATCCAGCCGCGGTGGGTCTCGTCGGTGTAGGGTTTTGTGTCCAACACGCCCGTTCGCGGAAGATTTGCCGCGTAGATTTGCGTGTCCTTGGCGTGGACGTGAAAGATTGCGTCGCCAAGCACCCGGATCGCTGCGATGGGATCGATGCCCTGCCAGAACATGTGGCTCGGGTCGTAATTGCAGCCGATCGAAGGCCCTGCGATGTCACGCAGCCGAAGCAGCGTCTCCGGACTGTAGACTACGAATCCCGGGTGCATCTCGATGGCAATGCGCACGCCGTGATCGGCAGCGAACTTCGCGCGCTCAATCCAGTAAGAAGCGACGACTGCGTCCCACTGCCACTTCAGCACGTCGAGATAATCCGGCGGCCAGGGGCAGGTCACCCAGTTCGGCTGTGTCGCGTTCGGAGAGTCGCCGGGGCAACCTGAAAAATCGACGACGACGGGCACTCCAAGCTTTTCGGCCAGCAGGATCGTTTTGCGATTTACCTCCTGCGCTTCCCGTGCGCGGTCCGGATTGGGATGCAGCGGGTTTCCATGGCAGCTCAGGGCGCTGATGCTCGCGCCGTGGTCCTCGAGCGTGCGCTTGAATTCGTGCAGCGCCGAAGCCTCATCGAGCATAGAGAGCTTGCAGTGCGCATCTCCGGGATAATTGCCGGTCGCCAGCTCGATGGTCTGGATATCCAGCGTCTTCAATTTTTTCAGGACCGCTTCCAGGGGTAGAGTCGATAGCAGCGGCGTGAATACTCCAACTTTCATGCGAACTTTTCCAATTTATTATCCCGGAAAATACTCGACCTTATGCCATACGCCGCCGGCGGCATGACTTTTCAGCATCGCGTCTACAAGACAATTCGAGCGATAGCCATCTTCGAAGGTGGGGAGCATGGCGGGCTTTAGCTCCGGCGCAGCTCCCTCGCGAATCCACTTGTACGCATCACTGATCACATTGAAGAATGCGTCTGCCCATCCCTCCTGGTGGCCGCCCGGTAGATGGGTATAGCGGCGTGCTTCGGGAGAGACCAGCGAAGGATCCTTTGCCATGATAGAGTTGGGCCGGTCGTGATAACCGATCCAGAGCTCATTCTGCTCCTCCTGCCGCCACTTCAAGGAACAGGCGCTCCCATTGATTTCGAGTTGAAGATCATTCTTGTGCCCGGGAAGGACTTGTCCTACGGAGAAGCATCCCTTGGCGCCACTTTCAAAGCGCAGGAGCACACTGCCCAGGTCTTCGGATCGCGTTTCGACTGCGATGCGTTCCGACGAACCGCCTTTTGAGAATGCCTCGGCTGAAACTCCGGAGGAGTAGCGCACATCAATGACAGTCGTGAGCTCTGCCAGCACAGATTCAATCTTCAGCCCCGACACATGCTCGGCGAGATCGCACCAGTGCGACCCTATGTCCCCAAGCGCGGAGGTCGCGCCGCCCTTTGTCGGATCGGAGCGCCACGAATATACGTTGGGGTCGGTCATCCAATCCTGAAGATAGTAGCCATGGATGAAACTTAGGTCGCCGAGTTCCCCGTTCGCCACCATGCCGCGGGCCTGCTGGACGAGGGGGTTTCCGCGATAGTTGAAGGTGACGGCGTGAGCCACCTTCGCTGCGACCGCCGCGTCGCGCATTTGGCGTGCTTCGTCCGGATTCAGCGCCAGCGGCTTGTCGGAGATAACGTGCTTGCCGGCGTTGAGGGCTGCCATCACGACAGGGAAGTGCAGATAATTCGGCGTGGTGTTGTGGATGACGTCGACGTCCGGATCGGCGATCACCGCATGATAGTCGGCATAAGCACGGTCTACCTTATATTCGCGCGCCTTCTTGTCGGCCGATTGCTGCGATGACCCGGCGACAGCGATGACATCTACGTCTCCGAGCCGCCGGACGGCGTCAATATGGTGCGCGGCAACAAAACCCGGCCCGATGAGGCCCATGCCCAGTCTTTTCATTGTGCCCGCACCCTCACCTGCTCGCCGCCGGATGCGGATGAGACGCCGTGCTTCCATCGGTCATTCCGAGCGCCCACTTGATCGCCTCAAAATACATCTTGCGGATGTCGGGATCCTGCCACGCTTCTTCGGTGTGGCCGAGCGTCGAGTAGAAGACGCGGCCCTTGCCGTACATCTTGCTCCAGGCCACGGCGAAATCGTGATCAGCCCGATGGATGCGCGGGTTGTTTGCGTAGTCGAGCTTCGCCGGATCGAGGCTGAGCAGGACGTTCACCTTGTCGCGGGACCACTCCTTCGGCTGATAGATCTCATCGTATTTTACGAACGCCTTAGGAAAGTGCCGCACTGCGGGGAAATCGGGGTCTTCGGTGATGATTGGGGCATTGAAGGTCATCCAGGGATGCTGATCGAACCATCCGCCGATCATCTCGCCATATTCCGGCCACGTGTAATTGGTGTCGAGCGCGGCGTGAATGCCGACGAATCCCTTGCCATCATCCTTGATAAAGGACATCATGTCAGCCTTCTGGCTGGCATCAAGATCAAGCTCCCCGGTGGTGCTGGTGAAGACGAGAAGGTCGAAGTAATCCAGATTTTTCGTGTTTCTCTTGAGGTCCTTCTTGGTGATGAGCTCGGTGTCCGTGCGCATGGTGGTGTCCCACAGGCCGCTTTCCTGACCCATGTTGTAGATGGCCGCCATGGCATCGGGAACCGAATCGTGCTCGTAGCCCTTGGTTTGGCCAATGACCAGCACATGCTTCAGATGGATCTGCTTCGCATGCGGAGGAGGCGGGACTGCGGGGCTCGTTGCCGGTTGATTCTGTGCGCGGCCAATCTGCACAACCAGCAGCAGGAGCAAACAGAGAACATAGGGCCTTCGAGAAGGGCGCAAGCGATCTCCAGATGTTATGGAATTAGGGCGTGCGGGAACACGACGACGATTTTACTCATCAAGCGCCAGTAAAGGCGAGTACCTAATGGCTGAAACCATGCTGATTACACCGCACCTGACCGGGGAGCCGCGGCGATCTGCTCAGGGGAGAAGTTCAGTTCGGCCAGGATTTGCTTTGTATGCTCTCCCAAAAGGGGCGGCGGCAGTCGATAAATGGGGGCTGTTCCGGACATTCGGATGGGGTTGGCCAGGCTCTTCACGTTGGTCAGGAGAGGATGTTCCAGTTCGACGATGAGTCCGCGCTCGATTGTCTGCGGAGTGGACAAAGCTTCATCGACATCGGCAATCAGTGCTGCGGGAATATTCACGCTTTTGAGCCCGGCGACCCAGTCGATTGCGTCTCTCCCCAAAAACAACTCCTGAAGCAGGTGGACCAGGGGCTGACGGTTCTGGATGCGGAGGGCATTGGTCTGAAACCTTGGGTCTTGTCCTATTGTGTGATCGATGCCGAGGAAGGCGGTGAACTTTTCCCACAGCGCCTGAGTAGCGACCCCGATGACGAAGTAACGCTGGTCGCGGCCCTGAAAGAGCTGATAGGGCACAATGCTGGGGTGAGCGTTTCCCCATTTGGCGGGCATGACTCCGGCGTTGAGGTAGTTGCTTCCTATGTTTGCCAGCAACGTGAGTTGCGAGTCGAAGAGCGCCATGTCCAGGAACTGACCCACACCGGATTTCTCTCGCGCGTAGAGGGCAGCAAGAATGCCCGCAGACGAATAGATTCCACAGATGATGTCGGCGAGCGCGACGGGATAGCGCAACGGAGGATCGCCGGGTTCGCCGGTAAAGCTCATCACGCCGGTTTCAGCCTGCGCGATGATGTCGTATCCAGCCTGCCCGCGGTTCGGTCCGGAGAGCCCATAACCGGTGATTGAACAGTAGATGAGGCGCGGAATGCGGGCCAGCAGCGATTCCGGATCGAGAGACCTGCGCTCGAGCGATTCCGGATTCGGCTGGTTGATGAGGAATACGTCTGCCGTAGCAAGCAGCCGCTCCAGGATTTCGCGGCCGAGGGGATGATCGTAATCGAGCGTCAGAGAGCGCTTGTTGCGATTGGCCGCAAGAAAGTAGGCGGACTCGCTGCCGCACCAGGGAGGGCCCCATCCTCTGGTTTGATCCCCGGAGAGCCTGCGCTCGACCTTGATCACGTCCGCGCCAAGGTCACCTAACAGCATCGAGCAGTAAGGACCGGCCAGCGCCTCAGCCAACTCAACGACGCGGATTGAACTCAGTGCAGATTTCATGGCAGATCAGGCGGGGCTTGCGACGCGACGATTCCCGGATTATCACGGGGTCAACGCGTCGCGAGTGAGGACGCCGTCGACAAGGCGAAAGATCCCTAAGGGATTTTCATCTCGAAGCGCTTCCGGCAGCGCAATTTGTGGGAAGTTCTGGTAGCAGCGAGGCCTGACGAACCGCAAAATTGCCCGCGAGCCGACGCTGGTGTAGCGGCTGTCGGAGGTCGCCGGATAAGGGCCGCCGTGGACCATCGCATGCGAGACTTCAACTCCGGTGGGATACCCGTTGAAGATGAGGCGTCCGACTTTCTGTTCCAGGACGGCGATGAGGTCCTGGTTTTCGGCCACATCAGCCTCAGTGCCGAGGAGAGTTGCGGTGAGGTGGCCATCGAGCGCCTGGGCTGCCCTGAGCAACGCTTCGCGGTTCGACCAACTTATGAGAAGAGTCGAAGGGCCGAAGATTTCTTCGCGAAGAAGCGCATGCGTCTCCAGATTTTCCAGGCTGGCTTCGAAGAGCGCGGCGCATGTCTGGGGCGAGGAGGATTCGGCGAGAGTACCAGAGATGCCCAGAGAGGCGCGTTTCTCGAGACCAACGCGATACGCGTCCGCGATTCCGGGAGTGAGCATGGTGAAGCCGCTGCCTGCAGCGGTCAGATTTCGGAGTTCCTGCCGGAATAAATCGGCGCACACTGCATCCGGAACAAAGACCATACCGGGCTTGGTGCAGAACTGTCCTGCGCCGAGCGTGAACGAGCCATAGATGCCTTTGGCTCTGGAAACCGGATCGCTGGCAAGTGCGCCGGGAAGCACAAAAACGGGATTGAGGCTGCCCATCTCGCAGAAGCAGGGAATTGGTCGCTCGCGATTTGCCGCGATTGCCATGAGAGCTTTTCCGCCGCGATGCGATCCGGTGAATGCAACGGCGTGAATGGCAGGATGCCTTACCAACTCCTGCCCGATGACGAAACCATCGTCGTAGAGCATGGAAAAAACGCCTGCGGGAAGTCCGGCTTGGGTGACGGCATCCGTGATCACGGCGGCGACGATCTCGCTGGTGCCGGGGTGCGCGAGATGCGCCTTCACGATTACAGGATTGCCTGCGGCGAGCGCCGACGCTGTATCGCCTCCGGCAACCGAGAAGGCCAGGGGGAAGTTGCTGGCCCCGAAGACCGCGACCGGCCCGATGGGAACCAGCATGGAGCGAATATCGGGACGGGGAAGGGGCTTGCGATCGGGTATGGCTCGGTCGATTCGCGCGTCTAGCCAGGAGCCCTCTTCGATAACGGCGGCAAAGAGGCGAAGCTGTCCTGAAGTGCGAGCGACTTCACCTTCGAGGCGTGCCTGGGGGAGGGCTGTCTCTGCCATGGCGCGCGCGACAATTTCTGCGGAACGAGCATCTAGCGCGGCGGCGATCCTGCGCAACAGAGCGGCGCGGTCCGACGCAGGAGTGTTACCGAAAATTAGAAATGCGCTGGTCGCGGCGTTCGCGGCCTCATTCACATCTTCCAGGCTGGAGCCGATGTAGGCGGGTTCCAGTAATGAGCTGGTCGCGGCATCTGGTGCGCGAAAGGGCGTGCTGCCGCGTGAAATCCTCTTACCTGCAACAAAGGAAAGGCCTGAGAGTCTCAACAGAGGTTCTCCATGAATGGATACACGAACAATATTCTCCCACAACGATCCTGTGCGAATGACTGAGGGGTTCGTCGGTTCTTTTTCTCAAAAAAGCGCCACGAGCGCACGCCAGATTGCGCATCCAAGATTTTTGGATAGAGCCCGAGGCGGATCTTTGGAGATTCCGGGCGGAGAGAACGGCGATTGCATGCTGGCCACTGGAACGGCTTCCTTAGTGGGAGCGATCCCGACAGAAAAAGGTACGCATTTCCGGGTGTGGGCTCCCGTAACTCGCAAGGTAGAGGTGGTTCTAGCAAAGGACTCCTCACGGAGTCGGCTGGCTCCTGAAGAAGGCGGCTACTTCTCGGGAGTGGTTCCTGATGCACACGCTGGGGACCTGTATCGTTTCAGCCTGGATGGAGGCGAAGCTATTCCTGATCCCGCTTCCCGATTCCAGCCGGAAGGGCCTCATGGTCCCTCGGAGATCATCGATCCGCAGGCATACGGATGGAGCGATGACGAACTGAAGTGGCGCGGGATTTCTCTGGCCGGGCAGATTTTCTATGAATTGCACATCGGGACATTCACCCCGGAAGGCACCTACGCTGCGGCAATCGCCCAGTTCCCGCGGTTACGCGAGCTGGGGATCACGGTGCTTGAATGCATGCCGTTGGGCGAATTTGCCGGGAAAGTCGGTTGGGGCTACGATGGCGTCGATCTGTTTGCGCCGTTTCATCATTATGGCCGTCCGGAAGAGCTGAAGAGAATGATCGACGCCGCCCATCAACAAGGGCTTGGTGTTGTCCTGGACGTGGTCTACAACCATCTTGGTCCCGACGGCAATTACCTCACCAAGTATTCGGATCGATATTTCTCAGACGACAAGACGGAGTGGGGAGCTTCGATCAACTTCGACGGAGAAGACAGCGCGCCTGTTCGTGAATTCTTCCTGGCCAATGTTGCCTACTGGATCTCTGAATACCATTTCGATGGACTGCGCCTGGACGCCACACAATCGATTCACGACAATGGCTCGCACGGGAACCACATCATTACGGAAATCGCGAAGCGCGCCCGCGAATCGGCCGGAAAACGCAGCGTGGTGGTCGTCGCAGAAAATGAACCGCAGGACTCGTGTCTGATTTGTCCGGTAGAGGAGGACGGCTACGGACTGGATGCGGTGTGGAACGACGACTTCCATCACAGCGCGGTCGTGGCTCTCACCGGACACCGGGAAGCCTACTTCAGCGATCACTTTGGGCGGCCGCAGGAGTTCATCTCCAGCGCGAAATACGGCTATTTGTATCAGGGCCAGTACTATTCCTGGCAGAAGAAGCCGCGCGGCACCTCCAGCCTGCATGTCGATTCCTCCGCATTTGTCACATTTCTTGAAAACCACGATCAGGTAGCCAATCTCGGGAGGTCGTTGCCTCTGCGCCTCATATCCAACCCGGCCCGCTACCGTGCGATGACAGGTCTGTGGCTGCTCGGGCCGGGTACCCCGATGTTTTTCCAGGGCCAGGAATATGGCTCGGACGCGCCCTTCTTCTATTTCGCCGACCATGCAGGAGATCTCGCGGGATCGGTCACTCGCGGACGGCGCGAATTCATGCTGCAGTTCGCCGACCAGGACACGCCGGAGATGCGCGCCTGCTCGGAAAATCCGGAAGACCCTCGAACATTCATGAAGTCGCGCCTCGAGCCATCCGAACAGGAAAGACACCCGGAAATTGTTCGCCTGCACAGAGATCTCCTTGCTCTCCGCCGCGAGGATCCGGTGCTTAATCGCCGGATCGGCAGTTTCGTTGACGGAGCGGTGTTGGGCGACCAAAGCTTTGTACTTCGGTATGTTACTTCGGTGGGCGAGGACCGTTTGATTGTGGTCAATTTGGGAGTAACACTCGAACTGGAGCACCTTCCCGAGCCGCTGGTTGCTCCCCCTGCGGGATACACGTGGCAGCTTCGATGGGCGAGCGAATGGCCCGAATATGGAGGCTGCGGTGCCTATGCGCCCGACCGGTTCGGCTCCTGGCGTCTGGTCGGGGAGTGCACACAACTACTCATACCGGCGCAGCCTGGGGTGTTTCAGCCCGAGAAGCCAAAATCAGGCGCACCGGAATAGATTTCGCCTGTTGCCGGTTCTGCATTTTAAGGAGAGATGATGGAAATATTTCGCGCGCCGAGACTCGTTCGAGAGATACCCGTCGATCAGACTTCGTCGGAGCTGGACCGCGAATGGATCGTCACCAACGGCTTGGGTGGATACGCCTCCGGCACTATCGCCGGCCTCAATACCCGTCGCTTTCACGGATGGCTCATCGCTGCGCTGCCCGCTCCGCACGGCCGCATGATGATGATGAATCAGATCGAGGAGACCCTGTACATCGGCGAGCGCGTCTACCAGTTGACCGCGGACAATCTGAGCCGCGCCACGCAGACCGACACAGTGAGTCCTTTCCTCAAGAGCTTTCGTCTTGAAAACGGCCTGCCTATCTTCACCTATGCATCCGATGAGTTCGTTTTCGAGAAGCGCCTGTGCATGGTGCACACGCAGA
>JAFAMZ010000047.1 GCA_019232935.1 Silvibacterium sp. | reverse complement strand
GCGCTGGAGCGCGCTTTCAACAACGCGTCTGCGCGGTTTGAATTAAGTACGGAAAACCGGAATTTAACGGGCCTGCAGAACCGGTGTTCCCAGGCCCTTGATAAATCGCGCAATCGAGCTGGGCGCTTCCTGCGCCGAAGATTTCTCGACAGTCTCGACCAGCGCGCTACCGATCACCGCCGCATCGGCGAATTCGCCTACAGACGCAAAATGTTCCGCGTTCGAGATGCCGAAGCCGACGGCGATGGGCAGGTCCGTGTATCGGCGCAGCCGCGACGCAAGCCCTCTCGCGTCCGCGGCGAGCGATTTCTGCGTGCCGGTTATTCCGGTCCGCGAGATCGCGTAGACAAATCCTCGCGAGGCCCTGGCGATTCGCTCCAGCCGCTCATCGGGACTCGTCGGAGCCGCGAGGAAGATCGGCGCAAGATGATGCCGCTCAACATGCCCCAGGTATTCGCCGGCCTCCTCGACAATCATGTCGGTGACTAGTACGCCGTCCACTCCAGCCTGCTCAGCGGCGGCGCAGAAGCGTTCAAGACCATAGCGAAGGATGGGATTGTAATAGGAGAAGATCACCAGCCCGGCCTGCAGGCGCGCATTGCGCAGATCAGCGGCAACAACCAGCACATCCGCGAGTGTCGTTCCTTGACGCAGCGCCCGCTCGCTCGCCCGCTGGATCACAGGCCCGTCGGCCAGCGGATCGCTGAACGGCACCCCAAGCTCGATCACGTCCGCACCGGCATCGATGGCAGCTAGCGCGATCTCGCGCGTGGTCGCGAGGTCTGGATCACCGACGGTGAGATAAGCGACCAGACCTGGTTTACCGGCAAAACGAATCGGCATCGAAGCTATGCTCCCTTCAGGCTGAGTTCGCGGGAAAGGATTCCCATGTCTTTATCGCCGCGCCCTGAGAGATTGACTACAAGTATGTCATGGCCCGCCATGGCCGGAGCGATGCGGATGCACTCGGCAACTGCATGCGCGCTCTCAAGCGCCGGCAGAATGCCTTCCGTGCGGGCGAGTGTTACTGTCGCGTCAAGCGCTGCCTGATCGCTCGCGCTCACGTACTCGGCACGTCCGGAATCGTGCAGCGCCGCATGCTCCGGGCCGATCGAGGCATAGTCCAACCCGGCAGAGACCGAATGAGTGAGTGCCACCTGTCCGTTGTCATCCTGCAACAGATACGAATATGTCCCCTGCAGCACGCCCGGCGATCCTCCACTGAAGCGTGCAGCGTGCTCGCCGAGTTTGTCCCCGCGACCGCCTGCCTCCACGCCGATCAGCCGCACTTGAGAATCAGGAATAAATTCGTAGAACGCGCCGATCGCATTCGAGCCGCCTCCCACACAGGCAATGACCGCCGTAGGCAGTCTGCCTTCTTTCTCAAGAATCTGTCCCCGCGCTTCTCTGCCAATCACGCGATGAAAATCCCGCACCATCGTCGGATACGGATGCGCCCCCAGCACGCTGCCTAACAGATAATGCGTCGTACGGACGTTGGTCACCCAGTCGCGCATGGCCTCATTGATGGCGTCCTTGAGCGTGCGCGATCCCGAACTGACCCCGCGCACTTCTGCTCCCAGCAGGCGCATGCGGTAGACATTCAGCTCCTGTCGCCGCATGTCCTCTTCGCCCATGTAGACGACACACTCCATGCCGAGCAGCGCGCAGACTGTTGCTGTCGCCACTCCGTGCTGTCCGGCGCCTGTCTCCGCAATGATGCGCCGCTTCCCCATACGCTCGGCGAGCAGTCCCTGGCCGATGCAGTTGTTGATCTTGTGCGCGCCGGTATGCAGCAGGTCTTCGCGCTTGAGGTAGATCTTTGCGCCTCCGAGCTTCTCCGTCAGGCGAGCGGCAAAATACAGAGGCGTCGGCCGGCCGGCGTAGTCGCGCAGAAGGGAATCGAGCCGCGCCTGAAACACCGGATCGTTCTTTGCTTGAGCGTAGGCGTGGTCCAGTTCGTCGAGGGCTGCCACCAGCGTCTCCGGCACATAGCGCCCGCCGTAGGGGCCGAAGCGACCGGGAACGGTTTTCGTTGAGTCGATGATGGTACTCACAAGGTTTCCTTCCGTAACTGCGCCCTTTCGCGCAATGAACAAAAGCCCTATCAAAAATGAAAAAGCCCCGACCCTTGGGATCGCGGCTCTTGTGGAAGTTCGTCCTGAATTCTGCTTTATAAGCCTTCAGATGCGCACGGGACCTTCCGCCAGAGCCGCTATTGAGCGCCAATAGCGGTACGTAAACCCGAACACCTGGCGAGGCGCGTACGTCATCTTGCTTCCAACATACATGGGAATCGGACAAACGGCAAAATTCTTTTCCCGGGACCGGGAGCCGACGCTTCAGGCCTCGACGGTCAATTCGAGCCCAGCCTTGCATGCCGCGATTCTTGCATTCTCGACAAAGGCCTTCAATTTCACCGGATCCTTCCTTCCCGGCGTAGCCTCTACCCCGCTCGCAACATCCACGCCCCACGGACGCAGCACCCGGATCGCCTCGCTGACGTTCTCGGGATTCAACCCCCCGGCGACTATCATCCGCAAACGTGATCCTACCCCGCGGAAGTTACCGCTGGCCGCTTCCCAGTCGAACCTTTGCGCAGTTCCGCCTAAGAGAGTAGCTGTACGCGAATCGACGAGGACTCCGTCGACAGATGAGTCGGACCCTACCGCCCGAAGCTCTGCCTCCAGGTCACTGCCATAATGAATGACTCTGAGAATCCTGATTCCCCCCGCGCCCTGTGGCCGCGAGAAATGCTCGTACAGCCTCGACAACAGTGCCGCATCGTTCGTCGCATGGATTTGCACTCCGGTCAGGCCGCATTCTCCGACAATTGCGACGGTCTCTTCGAAGCTGGCATCCACAAAGACGCCATATTTCTCCACTTCCGCCGGCAACTGCGGAGCGATGGCCCGCACCTGCGCGGGCGTCACGCGCCGCACGCTCTCAGCGAAGACAAACCCCACCGCATCCGCCCCTGCCTCGACCGCAAGCTGGGCGTCTTCAAGGCTCGTGTTCCCGCAGACCTTAACCCACATGGCGCTATACCCGCTCCGCTGCAGGAGCAAGCAGAGCCTGCAGCGCCGCGCCCGGATCGGCTTGGCGCATGAGCGACTCGCCCACCAGAAACGCATCGAAGCCCGCCGCGCGCAGGTGTTCGATGTCCTCCGCTGTGTTGATCCCGCTTTCGGCCACCCGCAAGGCTTTTGCGGGCATGCGATCGACGAGTCGCAAGGACGTCTCAAGGTTCACCTCAAATGTGTCCAAATTGCGGTTGTTCACGCCGTAAGCATCGCAGCCGAGACCGCGCACGCGTTCGAGCTCCTGGGCAGAATGAACCTCGCAGAGCACGTCGAGTCCGTAGCGCCGCGCTGCGCCGGTAAACCGTTCGAGATCTGCGTCAGAAAGCGCCGCAGCAATCAGCAGGATCGCATCCGCACAATGCGCACGCGCCTCTACGATCTGGTAATCGGACACGATGAAGTCCTTGCGGAGACAAGGCAGCGCAGTCACCGATGACGCGGTCTCCAGGTTATGCAGACTGCCTTGAAAATACGGCGCGTTCGTCAGTACCGACAGGGCTGCTGCTCCGCTGGATTCGAAGCTCTGCGCCAGAGCGGCTGTATCGAAATTCTCGCGGATCAGCCCTTTGGACGGCGACGCTTTCTTGAGTTCGGCAATGATGGCAGGCGCGTCCTGCCGCGCACGCAGCGCCTGAACAAATCCTCTGGGCGAATGTTTTGCAGCGCGCTCCAGAAGCGTCTCAACGCGAACTTTCCGCTTGCGCCGTGCCACCGAGGCCCGAGTTGTCTCAAGAATCCGTTGAAGGTGCACCTGCCGGTTCCTCCCAGTCAGTATAGCGACTGCATTTTGGAGACCAACCTTACCCGACTGCTTTGAAACGGAACACCGTCACTCAAATGAGTCACTTGCAGGAAATTGGCAGAATTGTCATCGCAATTTGATCGAACGGGTGCCAGCATCGTGGCGTCATAGCAGCAGGATGAGAAACGCATGGCTGTTCCCGCTCACTCACTGGAACTGGAAGGCGGCGCTGATCACGGCTGTCTTTCGCGCAGGAGCCTGCATGGCCGCGCTTTGGCACAGCCCCCTGCACACTCGTGAGCACTTCGGCGCTGTCGAAGCGGCCTACGTCCTGTTAACATCCGGAATCTTTTCAGCCTGGCAGCAGCAGGCGCTCGATGTAAAACCCCGTAAGCTGTCATGGGGCATCGTCGTCCTGCTCATTCCGCTGGGATCACTCGCGGCCGACTCGGCTCTCCATATCTGGCTTGATCAGGGCAACATGCGCGCCCTCGGCATCGGCGCTCTCATAGGCACGCTCGTCTCGGCGATGTTCCATTGGCATGTCATGCAGAACGGAGCTATGCTGGTCGGCGAGAACAGTCGCTCTCTGCTCGACGATCTGAAGCAGATGCCGAAGATCATCGCGACGTTTGTGTGGAACCCGATCCGTTGGACGATCGCCGCGCTCCGTCGGGCGGATGTTACCGAGGGCACAGCGCAGGAAACCGAAGCCGAGATCGCGGCGTGATACGGCCGGTTCCGGCATTCCGGAACCAGCCGCTTGAGAGCAGGATTACACGAGATCGAACAGCATGACCTCGCCGGCTTCAACTGCCTTGATCTGAATCGACGGCTCATCGCTGATCGCAACAGCATCGCCGGTCTTGAGTGTCCTGCCGTTCACCGTCACACTGCCCCGGATCACGTGCAGCCAGCCATACCGGTTCCGGGCAAAGCCGTAGCCGATCTCTTCGCCCCGTGCCAGTTCCGCGACATAAACCTTCGCGTCCTGGTTAATCACAGAAACGCCGTCGGCCTTCGCAGGGCCCGCAAGCTGCTTCCACCGTCCCTGCTTTTCTGCGGGGTCGAACGACAGCTGCTCGTATGTTGCGGGCAGGCCATCCTTCGACGGCTCGATCCATATCTGGAGGAAATGCACCGGCTCGGTCTTCGACCCGTTGTACTCGCTGTGCACCACGCCGGTTCCGGCGGACATGCGCTGGATCTCGTTTGGCCCCAGCAGCTCTTCGTGGCCCATGCTGTCCCTGTGCGCCAGCTTGCCGTCGAGCACATAGCTCAGAATCTCCATGTCCCGATGCGGATGCGCTCCGAAACCCCGCCCCGGCGCGACCCTGTCCTCGTTAATCACGCGCAGGCTGCGAAAACCCATGTGTCGTGGGTCGTAGTATCCTGCGAACGAAAATGTATGGTGTGAATCCAGCCACCCATGGTTTGCGTGTCCCCGTTCTTCACTTCTTCTGATCTCCAGCATTGCTCCTCTTCCTTCCTGTATGCGACAAAGCATCTGTTTCTTTAGCCGAAAGCCCCAGCTTCTTCACCAGCTCGTAGAGCTGAGCTCGCTCGCCGGAGTCCAGAGCGCCCATCAGTATCTCCAGGTCCCGCGAGTGCTCCTCGAAGACCCCCTTTACAAGCCGCTCACCCTTGGCAGTGAGGTGAATGACCCGCGCCCGGCGGTCTTCCTTGACAAACCCCCGCCGCACCAGCCCTTGCCTTTCGAGCCGGTCGACAGCAGCCGTCATCGAGCCGCTGGTCAACAGCACGCGGTCCCCGATTTCGCCGACCGCCAGCGGCCCCTTGTGCAGAAGCGCCTCCAGCGCCATGAAGTCGCTGAGACAGAGTCCGTGCCGGGCGATGCTGGCCTCGACGTGCGCGCTCAACGCGCGATGCGCCTTGGCAAACACCGTCCAGAGTTTGGCTGCGCTTACTGATACTTGCTTTGCCATACAGGACAGTAGATGCATGTCTTGATAAAACGATTCTTGATATCAAGTTATACGCGGAAAAGGCAACTCGCCCAAAAGAAAAGGGGCGCCCTGAAAGCGCCCCTAACCGTTGAGATTCTCCAGATTACTGCAGCAGTGTCCCATTTTCCGGTTCGGTTTTGACTTCCTC
>JAFAMZ010000358.1 GCA_019232935.1 Silvibacterium sp. | reverse complement strand
CGTGACTACGCAAACCACCTTGCGAAAGCCATAGCGGGGCTGGACAGCATTACGTTGCTGCTCGAGCCGGGGCGGTTTCTTGTGGCACAGGCCGGCGCGCTGCTGACCCGCGTGCTGTACGTAAAGAAGAACGGCGAGAAGACCTTTGTCATCACAGACGCAGGCATGAACGACCTGATCCGTCCTGCGCTCTACCAGGCGCACCACGAGATCGCTCCGGTCAGGCCGCGCAAAGGCGCCCGGAAAATCATGGCCGATATTGTCGGCCCGGTCTGCGAGACGGGAGACTTCTTCGCGCGCGACCGCGAGCTGCAGGCTGTTCGAGCGGGAGACCTGCTGGCTATTCTCGACGCAGGAGCCTATGGGATGTCTCTGGCTTCAAATTACAACTCGCGTCCGCGACCAGCGGAAATTCTGCTGCACGGCAAGCGGGCAACCCTGATCCGTCGGCGGGAGACCACAGCGGATATGCTGGCAATGGAATCTCATCGCTGAGGGAGCGTGATGAGCGAAATACCACTCGGGAAAATCGCCCTCTTTGGCGCAGCCGGAGCGATCGGCAAGAGCGTTGCGGCTGAACTTCGCGCCCAGGGCCAGCCATACAGGGTAGTGGGAAGGAACCGGGCAGAACTCGAAAGATCGTTCGGATCGGATCCGTTCGCGGAGATCGTCACGTGGAATCCGGATGATCCGGCATCGGTGCGGGGCGCGTGCCGAGGCGTGGGCACGCTGATCTATCTGATTGGCGTACCGTACAACCATTTCGAGCTGCATCCTGTGCTGATGCAGAAAACGCTGGATGGCGCGATCGCCGAGGGCGTGCCGCGTTTCGTTCTTATCGGCACCGTGTATCCATACGGGCGGCCGCGAACGGCGAAGGTGACGGAGGAGCACCCGCGCGAGCCGCATACCTTCAAGGGACAAAAGCGCAAGGAGCAGGAAGACATCGTGCTGAAGGCGCATAACGAGGGACGCGTCAAAGCGACGATTCTGCGGCTGCCGGATTTTTATGGACCGAACGTAGAGCGGAGCTTTCTGGATCGGCTCTTCAAGGCGGCAGCGCATGGCGGCAAAGCAGATATGATCGGGCCCATCGATCGTCCACACGAGTTCGTGTTCGTTCCCGATGTCGGGCCGGTGGTTCTTGCCCTTGCTGCCAAATCTGAGGCTTACGGCAAGTGGTGGAACTTTGCCGGCGCCGGCTCCATCACCCAGCGCGAGATTGCCGAAAAGGTATTTGCGCTTGCGGGCCGCAGGCCAAGGCTTCGGGTAGCCGGAAAAACCATGCTGCGGGTGCTCGGCATCTTCAATCCGTTTATGCGAGAGCTGGTCGAGATGCATTACCTGCTTACCGAGCCGGTGCTGGTGGACGATACTGCGCTGCATCGCCTGCTGGGCACGGTGGGAAAGACACCGTATGAGGAAGGCATTCGGCTGACTTACGAGGCTTACAAGACGGCCACTTAACCAGGGTTTCCGGTTGCTGATATCGTGTTGGCTGACATGAATCGCGCTATCGGAGTTCTTCTCTCGCTCGCCCTCTGCGCAGGCGGTATCGCCAACGCTTCGAACCATCTGCAGATCAAGACCGACAAAGGCAAAGTCGAAGGCTCGCTTACCGACGATGGAAAGGTTCGCGCCTTCAAAGGCATCCCTTATGCTGCGCCGCCAGTGGGCAAGCTGCGCTGGCAAGAACCGCAGCCAGTAGCGAAGTGGAAGGGGGTGCGGCAGGCGAAGGAGTTCGGCAACCACTGCGTTCAGACGAACCCATTTCCGGACATGATTTTTCGCGATCCGGGGCCGAGCGAGGATTGCCTGACGCTGAATGTGTGGACGCCGGCGGATGCGAAGCCCGGTTCCCTGCCCGTAATGGTGTGGATCTACGGCGGAGGCTTTACCAGCGGCAGCACCTCGGAAGCGCGGCAGGATGGGCAATTCCTCGCGCACAAGAATGTTGTGGTCGTGTCGATGAATTACCGGCTCGGGATCTTCGGGTTCTTCGTGCATCCGGAGCTGACGGCGGAGTCGCCGCATCATGCATCGGGAAATTACGGACTGCTGGATCAGGCGGCGGCAATCGGATGGGTGAAGAGGAACATCAAGGCGTTCGGCGGCGATCCGAACAACATTACTCTTTTCGGCGAGTCGGCGGGATCGTTTTCTGTGAGCGTGCAGATGGCTTCGCCGCTTTCGCGGGACCTGATCAGTAAAGCGATTGGAGAGAGCGGGGCGGCATTTTTCAGCAGCGGTCTCTCCTTCGAGCCGCGTGAGGCGCGCGAACTGCGCGACGGAAATTTTGCAGAAACGGCGTGGCACACCACAAAGATCGCAGAACTCCGCAAACTCTCTGTGGATGAGATTCTGAAGGCCGTCGAAGCGAAGACCACGCCTCCTCCGCCGAGGTTTGTACCGGATGTGGACGGATGGTTCCTGCCGGACAGCGTGCCGAATATCTATGCAGCCGGGAAGCAGGCGCATGTTCCGCTGCTCGCCGGCTGGAACAAAGACGAGATGCGCGGCGTTGTGCTCGCGAAAAAAGTGAACGCCGAACAGTTCAAATCGCAGGCGCAGGGCGAGTTTGCCGAGAATGCGGAGAAGTTCCTCGCGGTTTATCCGGCAGGCAGCGATGACGAAGCGCTCGTCTCGGCCGGGGATTATGCAGGGGATCGCTTCATTGCGTTTTCGACCTGGCGCTGGCTGGAGGCGCAGGTGAAAACAGGCCAGGCTCCGGTGTACCGGTATCGTTTCGACCTGGAGACGCCCGGCGATAAGTTTCACCCTGCGGGAATGGGAGCGTATCACTCGGACGATATCGATTATGTGTTCGGCACGCTGGCCTCGCGGCAGCAGTTCACGCCCCGTCCTGAAGATCTAAAACTATCTGAGCAGATGCAAACCTGGTGGACGAACTTCGCGCGTACGGGCGATCCGAATGGCGGCGGTTCGAATTCCGATATGGCGAAATGGCCCGCGTACGATGCTGCGTCGGAATGGATGGTGATGCACCTGGATGCAACGCCCGAGGCGAAGCCGGATGCGCAGCGCGAGCGTTACGTGTTTCTGGACAGCGTGTGGGGCAAGCCAAAGACCGCCAATGCTAACGGGAAGTGAGGCCTGAGCGAGTTACCAGCAATCTCAGTTGAATCTTCGGCGCGTTGCTGGCCATCTTTACGTATTTGTGCTCCGATTTTAGGAGGGAGTGAACGAAGATGACCGGAATTCCAAAGCACATGATCGAGCAGCAGTCGCAGCGGCCGCTGCGCACGCGGCGGGTTGACCAGTGCGAGACGCTCGACGAGATATTTCGCGATTGCCTGCCGGCATTCGGCGGAGCATTCCTGCGGCGCGTCTACACGATCCTCGATCGCGCCATTGGTGGCGGGTATCCGCTGACGATGTCGATCTCGGGGCCGGTGACGGTTTCGGGGCAGCACATCACGTGGCTGATTCCCCTGCTCGAGACGGGCTGGATTGCATATCTGAGCACGACCGATGCGGTGTGCTACCACGACGGGCATCGCAGCCTCGATGCGCACGGGCATAACCCGTTTCACGAGGTGCCGATTTTCGGTGACGACGCGAAGCTGCGCGAGGACCAGATCATCCGCGTGACGGACGTTGGGTTTCCGGAAGAGGTGCTGCTGGATCAGGACAAGTTTCTGTCGGCGTGCCTGCGGCTGCCTGAATTCCAGAAAAAGATGACAGGAACGGAGATGCGCTATCGCCTCGGGGAGCTCTATGCCGCGCAGGAGCGCAGGGCGCGGGCTCCGCATGGGCTGCTGGCGACGTGTCATCGCCTGGCCGTCCCGATTCTTGTGGGCGCGCCCGCTGACGGCAGTGTCTTCCTCAATTCGATGAAGCTCTGGGCCATGCGCGAAACCGGTCTGCTGGACGATTATAAGTTCGAGCTCGACCTGCACGGGGAGGTCTTCGAGGCATGCGCCTATCACCGCTGGGGGCTGTTTGAGAGCGAGGCAAAGGGCCTGGCGACGTTCATTCTGGGCGGCGGCGTTCCGAAGAACTACAACCTGCAGCCGGAGCCGGCGCTGGGACAGGTACTGGGTTTGCCGGATATCCGCGGCTATCAGTTCGACGTGCAGATTACGACGGCTCCGGTGATGGATGGCTCGTTGTCGTCGTGTCCGCCGGCCGAGGCGGTGACATGGGGCAAGGTCGACAAGGATGTGTATCTGCAGACGACGGAGAGCATGTTCGGCGACTACTCGCAGGTGATTCCGTTCATCGTGAAGGCGCTGCTGGATAACCGCAAGCGCTTCGAGAAGCGTCTGGAAGAAGTGGGTGAGGAGCAGCTCTTCCGCGAGGAGCCGCGTGCGCAGGGGTATCTGCGGCCCAGGGCGGGATATCGTCTCTACGAGCGGCGGGACGAGTTGACGGGAAAACTGAGGGAAGACGTGAAGAACAACGCCGAGTGGCTGAAGAGCAGCATCGAATATCAGACGGCTGCGGCGAAATAGGTCAAACCAGCCTGTCGTCCGTAGCGGCAGCCTCGAACCGCCTGAATTTTGTAAGTTGATGTTCGTCTCGCGATACCATGCGGTCGAAATCACCCTCATGCAGCGCGAGTTTCAGGTCCCTCGCAAGTATCTGCTCGATGAATACCGCCCATTGGCGGGGCAGGTCACGAGGTTCGCGGTCGCTGTAATCCTTGAGGACAGGAACTTTTCTCAACCCGTACATGGTCACAATCGCTTTCTCACCCACCAGCTTCACGGGACGGGGCTCAAAAGTCCTTGTTGCCCCATTGATTTGTCCCCAGAATTCGTTGAGTGTCGAGGCAAAGCGGATATAGTACCCGACTTTGTCTCTCTGTATCGCAAAACCTAAAGATCGATACCACCAGTTTTTGATGTCCTTGAGACCTGCATGCCACCCTTTTTCAGTTACCCACTTATGCAGGGCTTTATGGGAAAGCCCATCGAATTTCCCGCCATGTTCGGGATCGAGCCAGACGAAGCACACATTTCCTTCACCATAAACATCCTCCAGCTCGGCTCTCGTGTGTTCGGTCGTGACGTTTTCCTTGGCCGACGTCGAATTCGCAATAACTACCGTGTGCGCCGGAAACTCGGATCGCGCCAGCATTTTCGTGTGCGCGAATTTGTCTTGCGTCCTCGGCAATGCACTTTCGCGCACTCCAAAGCAGGGCGCAAGGAAAAGGGTCATGGTATCCAGCTCAACCAGGCCGATGAAGGTATCTGTTCGGCCGGCTGCGCGGCCACGCTGCCATATATCAATGCATCCAGGATGTACCCGCGCCAGCTGTCTCGCCTGCTCCGCCTGATCCCAGGCAGTGAATTTTCGAGGCAGATTTTTAGGAATGGGAATGATGGGGGAGTTCATGCGGGCGACACCTCGGCAATACTATAGTTACCATTTGTGACGTGGTCTGGATTTAGCCGGGGATAAGGGTTACATGCAGATAACAATCAGATATAGGTGACTCTGGCAGGCAGAATATCTTCAAGTTATCGATATGGCAAGCTATCTTTTTGAGAGAAAGTTAGCGCCATGTTAACCATCGGTAACAGAAGCAGCTAACTCAATCTTCTAACTTGCAATCTTCAGATAATCCGGCCTATCGGCTATTGTGCGATGGCGATAGAAGTTCGCGATTGCGCGATCTTTCAGGAAGAAGACGCCGGGCATCTGCAAGGCGTCTTCTTTGAGCAGGCCGATCTGGTATTTGAAGATCGCGCCGCGCAGCCAGCCAATCCAGACCGCGGGCCGGATGATCTGCCACAGGCTTCCACGAGCGAGAGCGAATACGGGATCCTGATACAGCGACCCGTCAGGATTGCTGACGCGCTCCACGTCGGAGAGCGAGAAGTAATCGAAATATGGTTTCGCGCGCTCGGGCGAGCCGAGGTGGACGAAGACAACATGGATGCCACGCTTCATGAGTTCGGGACGGATCTTCGACACGTCGTCCAGAGCCTGACGGCAGAACGTGCATCCGAAATGGCGCAGGAAGACGAGGAGGACAGGCTGGAGGTCGGCCAGATCGAGGAGCGTCTTGCCCGATTCTGTCCGGGTTTGTCCCAGCAGGGACACCAGCGCGGCAGAATCGGTCTTGACCGTCACGCTACTGCGGGCCTTTCTCTCCCGCTGAAAAGACCGTCCACGGACCAGCTTTCATGTCCTTGAGAATCCCCGCTTCCCAGGCAAATTCCGGGTGCGCGGCGAGAAACGGCTTGGCGAGAAAGTCTTCGCCGCAGGGGTGGCCGGCGTGGGCGACCAGGCTCATCTTTGCAGCCATGTCGCTGTCTGCAACCTTCCCCTGCACTGCTCCCTCGGGGGAATAGGCGGGCAGGTCCCACTCCGGTACGCCTTCCTTGGCGTTATCCGTGTGGCCGCAAAGCGAGCGCTGGTCGGCGCGGTGCTGTTTAAGGAAGGAGTCTTCATGATCGCCGAGGAACTGCTCGGCCATCGCCACATCGATCTTGCCCTTGTTGGCGGCCATCAGGTCTTCCCAGCGGACGCGCCGCGCATTGGGCGACGAGCTCAGGTCCTTGAAGTCGAAGCCGTCGGTTTCATCGGCGATGAGTTTGGGGTCACGGGCCCAGTTGGAGCTGACGAAGTAGCCGTCCTTTTTGCGCCAAACAGGGGTATTCTTCAGGCCGAGTTCAAGGTAGGCGATCTCGCCGGTTTTGCGGTCTCCGATGAGCCAGTCGTTGGCGTATCCGCCATTGTTGTCCTTGACCATTGTGGCCACGTAATCGTCGATCGAATCGGCGTACTGCAGGGCCTTGCGCGAGCGCACGAACTCCGGCTTGCCTTTCGGGTCCCAGCCGATAAATTGCGTAATGGTCGTCTCGGTGATCATGATGCCGGCGTCGTTGATGCCGAAGTCGTCCTGGCTGGTGATGAGGCCGGGAAGGCCGTCCATAAGAATACGGTGGCCGTGCTCCGGTTGGATGTCGAACATCATGACCCAGCGCGAGCCCTCGGCGTAGGACGACCAGTTATTGTGCGCAATGACGATCTTGCCGTCTTTGGTGTAGCTTCCGGTGGCGATGAAGGCGCTGCAGTTGCCCGGGGCTTTGATCACCGGGCCGTCATCGGAGCGGAGCCCCTGGGAGTGCTCCTGCTTGTTGAGCCAGGGTACGTAGTAGCCGTCGAGCTCCTCTTCGCCATTCATGGCGACTATGTCCCAGACATCGAGGTTCACTCCTTTGGCTGCGACACCATCGGCAATTCCCTGCAGTTCCTTCTGGTATTCCGGATCGATGCGAGGCCAGAACATGGTGCGGGAGGCGTTGCGGAAAAACGCCCAATTGCGCTTGGTCACATGCTCGGTTTCGGTTTTCAGCACCTGGTAGGTGTCTTCGATCTCGGCGGAGAGGAGATAGCCATGCTGATATCCAATCTGTTCAGGCGAGCCCTGCAGGTGAACGTATGTCCAGCCGCCGCGCTCAAACCGATAGGCGCCTTCGAGGCGGGTGTCCTGCGATTTGGGCGTGGCACTGACGACAGCGGCAAAGCTTATGAGGGCGGCGATGGAAAGACAGTGGAACCATTTTGCAGACATGCGAACGCGATCTCCGTAAATGTAGAGACCA
>JAFAMZ010000341.1 GCA_019232935.1 Silvibacterium sp. | reverse complement strand
TCGGGGAATGGCAACACTGAAGAAGAAACTGGATGCCGGGCAATACAACCTGAAGGATCAGGTGGTCGCGATCAACCGGGTCACCAAGGTGGTAAAAGGTGGCAAGAATATGTCATTTGCCGCGCTGGTCGTCGTTGGCGATCCCGGCGCAGGCGTGGTCGGATACGGGTCGGGCAAGGCGAAGGAAGTTCCGCAGGCGATCCGGAAGGGAATTGAGTCGGCGAAGAAGAACCTCGTGCGTGTGAATTTGACTCAAACGAGCATTCCTCACCAGGTGCTTGGCCGTTACGGCTCGGGACAGGTGATGCTGAAGCCGGCGCCGGAAGGTACGGGCGTGATTGCCGGTGGCGCGGTGCGCGCGGTGATGACCTCGGCGGGCGTGCAGAACGTGCTGACCAAGAGCATCGGCTCGCCCAATCCGCACAACGTGATCAAGGCGACCTTCGATGCGCTGGTACAGCTGCGCGACAAGGAAGAAGTCGCCGCCATTCGCGGTAAGCAGGCTCAGGAGCTATAGTCATGGCGGAAACGCAAAAGATCAAAATTCAGTACTTCAGGTCGATGATTCAATCGCCGGTGAAGCACAAGCGGGTCGTCAAGGGTCTGGGCTTTACGCGGTTGCATCAGATCGTCGAGCGCGAGGACACGCCATCGATCCGGGGTATGGTGAAGACGATTCCGCACCTGGTGCGGATTGTGGACTAGGGACTGGCCGTTCAGTCAGGACTGGCCGTCCAGGCAGACGCGCCTTCGGCGCAAGACTAAAATGCGAGTCGGCTGAGAGAAGACTCATCCGGCGTTAAGCGAGGAAATCATGGATTTATCGAAACTCAGGGCGCCGAAAAACGCCAACCGCGAGCGCAAGCGCGTTGGACGCGGTATGGCCTCCGGCCACGGCAAGACTTCAACGCGCGGGCACAAGGGACAGGGCTCCCGTTCCGGTTCGAGCCTGATGCGCGGCTTTGAGGGCGGCCAGATGCCGCTGCATCGCCGTCTGCCTAAGCGCGGATTCACCAACATCTTCCGCACCGAATACACCGTGCTGAATCTTGATCGCCTGGTCGCGCTGAACGAGAAGGAGCTGACCCTTGAGGCCTTTCAGGCCAAGGGATACCTGAAGCGCCGCGGCGAGTTGCTCAAGATCCTGGGCAATGGCGAGCTTACGACGGCGATCACAGTGCACGCGCACAAGTTTTCCAAAGCCGCGCTGGAGAAGATCGAGAAGGCCGGCGGCAAGGCAATCGTAGTCGGCTAGTTTACTTCGCGAATGCCTGGTTTGCGGTTCGGAGTCAGGCATTATGATTGGAAGCAGTTCCCATGTTTGAGAAATTCGCGAATATCTTCCGCATCCCCGACCTGCGCAAGCGTGTGCTCTTCACCATGGCCATGCTGGCCGTTTACCGGCTGGGCGGGCATATTCCGACGCCTGGTGTGAACACGGCTGCGCTCGAGGCTTTCTTCAATTCTCAGAGCGGCTCCTCCCTTGGCCTGGTCGACATGTTCAGCGGAGGAAACCTGCGCCGCCTGACCATCTTCGCCCTGGGTATCATGCCCTACATCACGGCGTCGATCATTTTTCAGCTCCTGACGGTTGTTTACGAGCCGCTGGCGAGGCTTCAGAAGGAAGGCGAACTGGGCCGACGCAAGATCACGCAGTGGACACGCTATCTAACCGTTGTTCTGGGCGTAGTTCAGTCTGCAACCATTGCCATTGCGCTGTCGCATGCGCAAGGCGGGATGGTGCTGAATCCCGGTCCCGGATTCATTCTCATGACGGTGTTGACACTCACCTCGGGCACCGCATTCATCATGTGGCTGGGCGAGCAGATCACGGATCGTGGTATCGGCAACGGAATGAGCCTGCTGATCTTCGCGGGTATTGTCGTCGGTCTGCCGCGGGCTGTTGCCGAGCTGGTCGATACAGCGCGAACCGAAAAGTTTGGCGCCTTTACTGTTCCAGCGCTGATTCTGTTAGTGGCCTGTATGGTCGCGGTCGTTGCGTTTATCGTCTTTGTCGAGCGCAGCGAACGCCGGATACCTGTGCAGTATGCAAAGCGCATTGTCGGACGCCGCCTGATGGGCGGGCAGTCGACCCACCTGCCGCTCAAGGTAAATTCTGGCGGCGTGATGCCGGTCATCTTTGCAGCTTCGGTGCTGTCGGCACCGCTGCTTTTTTCGCAGGCTGCAATTGTGCGCAACAGCGCGGGATTGACCAGGATTTTCGAGGCGCTGCGTCCGGGTGAGCCATGGTATGAGCTCATCTACATGGGCGCAATCATTTTCTTCGCCTACTTCTATATTTCGATTGTGTTCCGGCCGGATGACATCGCCGATAACATGCGCAAGTACGGCGGGTTTATCCCCGGTATTCGCCCAGGGCGGCGCACGTCGGATTTCATTAATGACATCCTGACCCGCATCACGCTCGTCGGGGCTCTGTACCTGATCGTTATTTCGATCATTCCGCAGTTGCTGATCAGCGGCATTCACCTGAACCACCTGCCGCTGATCGGAGGCTTCTTCGAGCATCTGCCCTTATGGGTGACGAACGGCCTGGGGTTCAACTTTTACTTCGGAGGAACCTCGCTGCTGATTGTGGTCGGCGTGGCGATGGATACGGTGAACCAGGTCGAGTCTCAGCTCATTATGCGCCACTATGAAGGTTTTTCGCCGCGCAGTGGGCGCATTCGGGGAAGGCGGGCCTGGTAAGTGGCTGTATCCGCTGTACCTTCCGCAACTGGAACCCATGAGGGCCTGAAGTTTACCCCGGGCCCTATTCTTTTGCTGGGGCCGCCGGGGGTGGGCAAGGGCACGCAGGCGCAGGAGTTGGTGACCGCCTGGAGTATCCCGCAGATTTCGACCGGGGATCTGCTGCGATCAAATGTCAGCCGGGGCACCACACTCGGCAAGCAGGCAAAAGAAGTCATGGATCGAGGCGAGCTGGTTTCCGACGAGTTGGTGAACCAGATGGTCGCCGATCGGCTCACGGAGCCAGACACGGCGAGGGGCTACATCCTCGATGGATTTCCGCGGACGCTGAACCAAGCGGACTGGCTCGATGGTTATCTCGTGGCGATTCCGGGCTCGTTTCCTGTCGTTGCTGTAAGTATCGAAGTCAGCTATAATCAATTACTGCGCCGTATTACCGGACGGCGCATCTGTTCACTCTGCAAGACGAGCTATAACATCTACTTGCAGCCACCCAAGGTCAATGAGATTTGCGACCTTGACGGTACGCCCCTGACGCGGCGATCGGACGACACGGAAGAAGTTTTCGAGGAGCGGATGCGGGCTTACAGCTCGTTGACGGCTCCGGTTGTGGAGCATTATCGTGTCTTGGGCCGCTTCGCAGAGGTGAACGGGGAACAGCCGGTGGACGCAGTGACGGCCGAAGTGAAAGGCGCCGTGCTGCGTTTGAGGAGTTGAGCGGTCTGATGCCGATCATGATCAAGACGCCGCAGGAGATTGAGAAGATGCGGCGCAGCGGCCAAATAGTTCGTGAGGTACTGGAGCACGTCCGCAAGCTGGTGAAGCCGGGCGCGACAACTCAGGATCTCGAGAACGGGGCAGCCGAAAAGATCAGAGAACTGGGCGCAAAGCCAGCGTTCAAGGGGTATCGGGGATACCCTTGCGTGCTGTGCACGTCGGTGAACGAGGAAGTGGTGCACGGCATTCCCTCAACCAACCGGGTGTTGCGGGATGGAGATATTGTTTCGATCGATACCGGCGTGATCATCGACGGTTACTACGGCGATTCGGCGATCACGGTCGCGGTGGGCGAAAAGCTGGCTCCGAAAACGAAGCGGTTATTGGAAGTGACGCAAGCCTCGTTGCAGCGCGGGATCGAGGCAATCAAGCCCGGAGCGACGCTTGGTGATGTTGGAGCGGCGGTTCAGGAGACTGTCGAAGCGAACGGCTTCAGCGTGGTGCGGGAGTTTGTTGGGCACGGAATCGGAACACGGCTCCATGAGGATCCGCAGGTTCCGAACTACGGCATGCGCGGCCAGGGGCAGAAGCTTCGCGAGGGCATGGTGCTGGCCATCGAGCCAATGGTTAACGCAGGCAAGCCGGATGTTCAGGTATTAAGCGACGGCTGGACCGCGGTGACGCAGGACGGAAGTTTGAGCGCGCACTTTGAGCATACGGTGGCAGTGACAGCCGAAGGCGCAGTGGTTTTGACCCAGTAGTTGTTGAGCAGAGCCGGGCGCGAGAGCCGGCGGAAACAGGATGAGATTTGTCGAAGGAAGACGCGATTGAAGTGATGGCAACGGTCGTAGAGACCTTGCCGAACGCCATGTTCAAGGTGGAGCTCGAAAGCAAGCACCAGGTTCTGGCGCATGTCTCCGGTCGCATGCGGAAGAATTTCATCCGCATACTTCCCGGCGATCGCGTAGCCGTAGAACTGAGCCCGTATGACTTGACGCGCGGGCGAATCGTCTATCGGTACAAATAGCTTTTAGCCGCTAGCTTCTAGCTCCTAGCTAAGGCAGTGGCAATGAAACGTAGGGTCGTGGGCGGGATCGTGTGGCCCAAAAACAAAAAGCTAGTAGCTAATGGCTAGTAGCTAGGAGCTGCAGTTATGAAGGTTCGTGCATCGGTAAAGAAGATTTGTGACAAGTGCAAGGTCATCCATCGCCGTGGGGTAGTACGGGTGATCTGCGAGAACTCGAAACACAAGCAGCGGCAGGGATAAAGCAGGGCTCAGCGTTCAGGCTCAGGGCTCAGAAAAGGACCTTGAGACTGTGGCTGAGACCCTGGTACTGACGCCAGACAAGCGAGTCAGCCCAACGGGCAGGGGCTAGTTAGCCACAAAGGCTTGCGATGAACCCCGACTCAACCACGCCGGAGTCGAATCCGGCATAACCGCTCCCGGCGGCGAAGCTTCCGGCGAGCACTTAAGAAGGGCATCAGCATGGCACGTATAGCTGGCGTCGATCTGCCCCGCCAAAAGCAGGTCAGGATCGCGCTTACTTACATCTACGGGATCGGCAACCCGCGCTCGCTGCGCATCCTTAAGACCGCGAATGTCGACCCATTCAAGAAGGTTCAGGATCTTGGCGAGGACGAGGTGAACCACATCCGCCAAGTCATCGAAAACGAGGGTGATGTCGAAGGCGACCTCCGCAAGGATGTCAACATGCACATCAAGCGCCTCATCGATATTCAGTCCTACCGTGGGCTGCGCCACCGCCGCGGCCTGCCGACGCGCGGTCAGCGTACACACACCAACGCACGCACCCGTAAGGGACCGCGTAAGGGCACGGTAGCGAACAAGAAGAAAGCGACGGCGAAGACCTAATGGCAAAAGCACAACAGGGCGCTGCCGGAAAGGCCGCCAAGAACAAGAAGTTCAAGAAGCGCGAGCGCAAGAATGTCCCTTACGGATTGGTCTACATTCAGGCGTCGTTCAACAACACCATCGTGACCATCACCGACGGCCAGGGCAACACGATTTCGTGGAAGAGCTCAGGTTCGCTGGGCTTTCGTGGGTCGCGCAAGGGCACTCCGTTTGCTGCGCAGCAGGCGGCCATCAATGCCGCCAACCAGGCGCGCGATCATGGTCTGCGTTCGGTGGATGTCCGGGTAAGCGGTCCGGGTTCGGGCCGCGAATCGGCTGTTCGCGCCCTGGCTGCGGCCGGTATCGAGGTGCGGTCGATCCGCGATGTCACCCCGATTCCGCACAACGGCTGCCGTCCGCCGAAACGGAGAAGGGTGTAAGGCAGCTTTTAGCCGCTAGCTTTTAGCTTCTAGCTGGAGTTGCGGCTCAAGAGACTGTAAAATAAAGGAGATGGTGCAGTCCTCACTGTTCCATCTCGATCAAAGCTAGTGGCTCAAGGCTAGCAGCTAAACGCTAGCGCGGACCGGGACGAAGCGCATGCCAGCGCGTAAACCGGTCGGCCTCTCAAAAGAATGGGTCCGGCTCGAGTCCGGACAGGGAGAATGAATTGGCACGTTATACAGGAGCAGTTTGCCGCCTTTGCCGCCGCGAGGGCATGAAGCTTTTCTTGAAGGGCGCGAAGTGTTTCAGCGACAAGTGCCCGATCGAAAAGCGCAATTTCGCCCCGGGCCAGCACGGCCGCGACCGTAAAGCAAAAATCGTCGGCTACGGCCTGCAGCTTCGCGAGAAGCAGAAGGCGAAGCGTATCTACTTCACGCTTGAGAGCCAGTTTCGCGAGTACTACGAGAAGGCATCACGCACGCCCGGCGTGACCGGCGAGCTGCTGTTGCAGCAGCTCGAGCGGCGGCTGGATAACGTTGCGTTCCGGCTCGGCTTCGCGAGCTCACGCCGCCAGGCCCGTCAGCTCGTCCGCCACGGACACGTCGAAGTGAACGGCCGCAAAGTCAATATCCCTTCGTACCAGGTCAGCGTGAACGACCAGATCAAGGTTCGTCCGAACAGCCAGAAGCTCGGCATTGTAGAATCGGCGAGCGAATTCGCAAGCCACAACCCGGCTCCGAACTGGCTTTCCGTCGATCACGCGAACCGTTCGGGCAAGGTTCTGGCGCTTCCGAAGCGCGAAGATGTGAACTTGCCGGTCAACGAACAGCTGATCGTAGAGCTTTACTCGAAGTAGCAAATCAGTTCCGAGTCCGCAGTGGCCAGTCTCTGGTGCTGCACTTGGGATTGGCGACTGAAGACCGTCAACTGAAACCGCGAGAGCGGTCAAAATCAATCGAAGGAGAAAACGCGCAGCCGTTGCAGAATGCTTCGCGGCGCTCGCTGCGCAGAACAGGCGAATCGATATGCTTTGGAGAGGATTTCAAAAACCCAAGCGTCTTGCAGTCGATCCAGAGACGCTCACCGAAAACTACGGGAAGTTCAGCGCGCAGCCCTTTGAGCGCGGATTCGGAACCACCATCGGCAATGCGCTGCGGCGCACGCTGCTTTCTTCGATCGAGGGCGCTGCGGTAACTGCTGTAAAGATCGAGGGCGTGCTGCACGAGTTCCAGTCAATCACCGGCGTTGTTGAGGACGCGACGGACATCATTCTCAACCTGAAGCAGATTCCGTTCAAGTTGAACGGCGAGGGACCAAAGGCGTTGTATTTGCGCGCCGACCAGCCTGGTATCGTCACTTCGGGCATGATTGAGGCCGATGGTGACGTGGAGATCCTGGACAAGGACGTGTACATCGCTACTGTCAGCGAAGGAGGCAAGCTGGACATGGAAATGCGCCTGAAGCGCGGGCGCGGCTACATCTCCGCTGACAAGAATTTTGACGCCGACCTGGGCATCGGTTTCATCCCGGTAGACTCGGTCCACTCGCCAGTGCGCAAGGTGAACTACACGGTCGATGCGGCGCGCCTGGGCCAGATCACCGATTACGACCGGCTGACGCTGGAGGTCTGGACAAACGGCACGGTGCTTCCGGCCGACGCAGTGGGTCTTGCGGCGAAGCTGCTCAAGGACCACATGAGCATCTTCATTAACTTCGAGGAAGAGATCGAAGCCGAAAGCCACACCGAAGAGGGCCGTATGCAGCTTCGGAACGAGAACCTTAATCGTTCGGTGGAGGAGCTTGAACTCAGCGTGCGCAGCTACAACTGTCTGAAGAATGCAAATATCCAGACGATCGGCGAGCTTGTGCAGAAGACCGAAGCAGAGATGCTCAAGACCAAGAACTTCGGGCGCAAATCGCTGAACGAGATTAAGGAGATTCTGGCGCAGATGGGACTCTCGCTGGGCATGAAGATTGACGAGCACGGTAATGCCGTTCCCGGACCGACCAGTGTCTTGCCTGCTGCGATGCTTGCAGCCAGCTACGGCCGCTTCGACGACGAGGAGGAAGACGAATTCAACGACGACCTCGCGCCGCAGAACGAAACAGAAAATTTCTAACAGCAGGGATTAGGGGACAGGGATCAGGGAGTAGAAACCCTGGTCCCAGCCCGAACGAAACTAAATATGGCGCAGGCTGCACGGCACTGGTGCTCAACTCTGAGCCCCGAGCCCTGAACCCTGAGCCCTGATAAGAGAGATTGCCATGCGTCATCGCAATGCAGGATACAAACTCGGACGCAACACCAGCCATCGCCGCGCGCTGCTGCGCAACCTGGTGACCTCAGTTTTTCTTGAGGACCGC
>JAFAMZ010000222.1 GCA_019232935.1 Silvibacterium sp. | reverse complement strand
TTCGACCCGCGAATATCAGACTGATCAATCGTCGCTCATTACTGCCCAGGCTGCTGCTCGCTCTGTCCTCACGGAGAGGCGACGACGACGTCAAGAACACACCAAGATCCGTGGTGTTGACACGGTCACTCCATATCAGGGCAAATCGCTCATCGACCGATTCCAGGCAGCGCGGCGGGCCTTTATCTGAGTTCTGAGTGTATCGTCGCCTACTCGTCAGTTATATCTGAGTAAATAGCCACTCGACTTACGAGGGCTTTTGGTCTGTTCGCTTGGCTGGTGTTGCCCAGACTGATTTGTCCGAGTCAGCCTGTGGACGACTGTCCGCCACCTTTCAGCCGGGTTGGGCCTCTGAGATCATCGGATCGTCCGGCTTGGATTCGGGGCCACTGAGCGATTGGGCGACCACCTGGCCACTCTGGCTCCCACGTAGGCGCGCCACTTTTCGTGCGCGTGATGGTGCATTCCTGCGGCCAGCCTGCCGGCGAATCTTCCCACTTTTCCTGTCGCCCGTATACGGTGAGATCGAGCAAGTGATAGCTGTTATCCATCACCTCGACACCGCGCGCAGTCGTCCAATAAGTTTCGAATACCTCGGATCCCTGTCGCAGGTAACAAACGATATGCATTCTGCCGATCCGGCGTCCAACGAGGAGGACTTCAAGCGAGTCCCGTGGGGCTGAGTACCACGGCATTTCCCAACCCATGAATTCACGATATCGGGCGCTTTCCTCATACGGACCCTGGCAGAACACGGCGAAGGTGACCCTACGCGAATGAAGGTATGAAAGTTCGTGGACTTGCGTAGTCACCCACGTGCACCCTTCGCACTGCTCCGGTGCAGGGTGGCCGGTGTGCCACATGAAGTAGTAGGCAATCAACTGCCGCCGGCCCTCAAGGGTGTCACGAAGCATCACTGGGCCATGCGGTCCAATCAGCTTTGTCGCAGAGTCAACCTTGACCATCGGCAGCCGGCGCCGCGCGGCTGCGATCGCGTCGCCTTCGCGTGTGTGCGCCTTCTCGCGAATCAGCAACGCGCTCAGCGCGGCCTGAAAGGTGTCGCGATCGACAATATCCGGCGCTGCAGGTTGGTTTTTGATGGTGTGGCTCATTGTCGCTTTCTCCCTTTCGTCAGATCGAAATGATGCGTTTTCGCCTCACGGCGGCCTTCCTATATACATCTGGATGCGAAATCCAAACGGGTTGCAAATCGGAACCGTGCCTCAAACGATTCATTACAGACATCCTCCATGGTCGTATTTGGCCAAAAACGTGGCCATTCACTGAATTTGGTTTGGACCAAAGACACTGCCGTATCGGAACAACGGGGGATCACTCCATCAGTCTCGCCCGGCCTCAACGAGCTTGTAATCGCCTAGGCGTAAATTGATGCCGATCCCAGCGCTCCTCGGCTAGATGAGCGACTCGGCCTGGAGTTATCAATTGACAAACCTGCACGGCGACCGATGCTGACAATTTAGCCCGGAGCCTCTTCACCGCTTCAGGATGACTTGGCAACGAAAATTCGTCGGGCTGCATCTGTGCGGAACAGTTGTGCAGCTGTCGAGCCCTGCGCCCGCGAGAAGTTTAAATAAAGATTCCTTCCTGAGGCTTCGCTTGGACCTGCTTACCAAGAATCGTGGGCGGCTATTCCCAACCCATTTCCACCGGAGGTCGTATGCCAAAAGCTGCAGTTTTGGCGTTTCTGTGTTCCGTAACGTCTCTCGTACCTGGTGCCCTGGCGCAGAACTGGGTGCCCGTACCGGCCAACACTCCTTCTGTGAGCAGCACGGTTTCCACAATGCCGGCGCCTCCCAGTCAGACGCTCAACATCGTGGTGGGCCTGAAGCTGCAGAACGTCTCCGCCCTCGAATCGCTCCTTGAGGGTCTCAAAGGCGGCAAAAGCGCCCCGCTCACCCACGCGGATTTCGTATCCCAATATGCACCCACCGCCAGCCAGGTGCAGCCCGTTGTGGACTACCTGTCCAGCATCGGCTTTCGCAACATCCAGGTTTCAGAGGACAACCTGCTCGTATCCGCCCAGGGTACGGTTGCGCAAGCCGAGCAGGCATTCAACACGCCTCTTGTTTCCTTCACACTGAGTGGTCAGCCCGCCTACGCCCCCGCCGGGCCCGTCATGGTGCCGAGTTCTCTCGGCAATATCGTGCTTCAGGTGGTGGGCCTCTCCAACGCCACTGCCATCGGTCGTAAATTGTCCGCGAACCAAAACCTTCAGATCATGGACCGGACGAAAAATTTCACGATGAACCCATCGGCTGGCGGCGCCGATCTCAGCATAGCCGGCTTGACTCCCGGCAACCTGCGCACTGCCTACGATGCGGGGATTACCTCGACCGGCGGGAATACCGTTGTAGCCGTTGTGAGCGCCGGTTCCGATCTGCAACAGGTGATCTCGGATCTGCGCCAGTTTGAGCTGGAGAACCAGCTGCCCCTGATCCCAGTTGAGGTGCGGCAGGTTGTGCCTGTTCCCAGCCCCCAGGACAACAGCGGCGACGGCGAATGGGATCTCGATAGCCAGTCCATCACGGGCCTCGCCTACAACGTCAAAAAGTTGATCTTCTACAATACGGCGAGCCTGAACGATTCCGATCTCCTGCTGGCCAACGACGCATTTGCCACGGACAACGTCGCGAAAGTCGGTAATATGTCCTACGGCGGTTGCGAAGATACTGAGGATTCCACCCTGAAGGACAATCTCGGCAGTGTGGGGACGAACGTTTTCGACGAAGTCTTCGCGGAAGCCGTCGCCCAGGGGCAGACCTGGTCGGCCTCCTCCGGTGATTCCGGAGCGGCCTGCGCCGTCGTGGTCAATTTAGCCACCCCGGATGAGGGCGTGCCCAGCAGCGTCGAATATCCGGCATCGTCGCCGGAGGTCGTAGCGGTGGGGGGTACGTCGCTCTTCGTCAACTCCGCCTATCACTATGTCACCGAGCTTGCGTGGGATGCCGGTGGCGGTGGGACCAGTAACCTGGAACCTGCGCCCACGTGGCAATTCAATGACCTGGCAGTGCCCACCGGCTCCACTGCGGGCTTGCGCGCGCTGCCGGATATTTCCATGGCGGCGGGGCCTGAGGGTGCGGCCGGTGCCGGTGTAGGCACCTATGCCTCAGTGGTCGTGAACGGAGCCGACGCCGGCGTTTTGGGCACAAGCTGGTCTTCGCCGTTGAACGTCGGCGCGTGGGCGCGGCTTGAGAGCGCGCGCTGCAACAACCTCGGGTTTGAGGCGCCAATCATCTATAGCCTCGACACGACCCAACAACCGGGTTCAACCGCGGCCGGTTTTCACGACGTTCTCCTGGGCAGCAATGGACAGTATTCGGCGGCTCCGGGATGGGATTACACAACCGGCTACGGTAGCTTCGACATTGCCTTTGTCGACGCGGCGCTGAATTCCGCCGGGTATACCGCTCCGGCGGGCTGCGTGCCACCCAACCAGATGCCGGTGCCCACAGCCGCGCTTGCGATGACGAATGCTGTCGGGATCGCGCCCCTTACGGTCACCTTTGACGCCAGCGCTTCCAAAGATCCCGCCGGGCGTGCGCTCACCAACTTCGGGCTTGACTACGGTGATGGCACGGTCGCCGTCCAGGCCAATCCCCATCTGCCCTCCCACATCTATACCGCCACCGGCACGCACACGGTGTCGCTCCAGGTCACCAACTCAGGCGGCGCCCTCAGTGCTCCGCTCACCAAGGCCATCACCGTGCTTGGCACTCCCCCGGGCTGCGCAGCCAAGGGCGACGTGCTGATCCAAGCCACCCCCAGCCAGTTTTCCGGAACGGAGGGGCAGGATATCGGCAACGGCACCGATGTGGTTCAATATGGCTCCATCGGCGAGCCCGCGAGCATGCCTGGCGAGCTTGTCTTCACCATCAAGGTGGACAATCTCACCACCGTCCAGCCGGGCTTCCGCTGGATGTTCTTCTTCAATGTGGCGGGACGGCCCGCCCCCAACACGGGCTATTACTACGTCGCCATGGTGAGTGCCGACGGTCCCTCGCCCGTGTTCAACTACGGATACCGCACGATCAATGCTGCGGGCTTCGGCCAATTCCAGGTTCTCGGCACGTTGAACGCGGCAAGTACCTATGACCCCGATGGGACCATTACGCTCGTGCTGAACAAGTCTGCGTTCGGTCTCAACACCGGCGACCAGCTTACCCACCTCGACGTAGAGACGCGTACATCGGCTCCCGACGATCTCACCGGCACGACTTCGGCGGGTTCGGGCCTGACCCAGGAATCGGCCGGCGC
>JAFAMZ010000165.1 GCA_019232935.1 Silvibacterium sp. | reverse complement strand
CACCACAGAGACACAGAGGCACACAGAATTTCTGAAACTTAAGAGGTTTCTCTGTGTCTCTGTGCCTCTGTGGTGAAAATTACGGCAACAACCCTTCCACCACACCGTAGCTCTCGGCGAGCGCCGAATCCAGCGCGCCGGGATCTTTGCCGCCGGCTTCGGCCATGTCAGCACGGCCGCCGCCGGAGCCGCCAAGCTTCTTTGCCACCTCGGCGATGATCTTGCCCGCCTGCACACGCGCGGTCAGGTCCTTGGTCACGCCGACGATCAGCGCCACCTTGCCGTTCTGCGCAGAGCCAAGGACGACCACCCCCGATCCCAGCTTGTTGCGCAGATTGTCGACGAGCGTGCGCATCTGTCCGCGGTCGAGCGCATCGACGCGCTGGGCAAGTACCTTCACACCTTTCACCTCCACAGCCTGGTCGGCTGCTCCAGAAACGGCAGAGGCCGCAGATTTCATTCGCGCCTCGTCCAACTCGCGACGAAGCTTCTTCAGTTCTTCTTCCTGCGCGGAGAGCCGCGCGCGCAGAGCTTCGGCGGGTGCCGTGTCCGCATTTGGAGAAAGCTGCGAGGCCAGTTGCGCGACTTCGAAGTCGCGGCGGAACTCGTTCAGAGCACCTAGTCCAGACACGGCTTCGACGCGACGAACGCCGGATGAGACCGATCCCTCGCCGAGTAGCTTTACAACGCCGATTTCGCCGGTAGCGCCGGTGTGGGTGCCACCACACAATTCCGTGGAGAAGTCGCCGATCTTCACGACCCGAACGCGCTCGCCGTACTTCTCTCCGAACAACGCCATCGCGTGGTACTCGTTGATGGCAACGTCAATGGGTATGTCTTCGAGGGTCTCGACGCGGATATTGTTGAGGACTTCTTTGTTGACCAGGTCTTCGATGTCCTGCAGTTCTTCGTCAGCGACACTGGTGAAATGCGAGAAATCAAAGCGCAGGCGTGCCGGCTCAACGAGCGACCCTGCCTGCTTGACGTGTGTTCCCAGCACTTCGCGCAGAGCGGCATGCAGCAGATGCGTGCCAGTGTGGTTGCGGCGCGTGGCGGCGCGGAAGTCGCCATCGACCACGGTATCGACCTTGTCGCCGACGGCGAGCGGCTGCCGCAGGATCGCCTTGTGCGCGAAGACTCCCTGGACCGGCTTGGTGCATCCACTCACATCGGCAACGACCGAGTTGTGATCATCGGAGTAGAGCCACCCTGTGTCGCCGATCTGACCCCCCGAATCGGCATAGAAGCTGGTGTGATCGAGAACGACTTCAACGGCATCTCCGGCATTGGCTGCGGGAACTCCCACACCGTCTTTCACAATGGCCAGAACCTCCGCGCCTTCCGTCTTGAGCGTGCGATAGCCTTCAAACTCCGTCTTCGGCAGATCGCGAAAGACGGGGCTGGCCGACTGCTTGGCTCCGCCTTTCCATGAAGCACGGGCGCGGGCCTGCTCTTCGGCCCGTGCCTTCTCGAAGCCGGTGAGGTCGAAGTCGATGCCGAGATCGTGACAAACATCGACCATAAAATCGAGCGGCAGGCCATACGTTTCATAAAGGTGAAACGCCTTCTCCCCAGGCAGCACCACTCGCTTGCCCTGACTCCTCAGGAGGCTCAGATTCACAGAACGCGCAGCATTCGGATCGGCTTGACCGCCCTGGATATTCGCAGGCGGGACCAGTGCTTCGATAAACTCGTCGATCAGCTTCTCCAGTCTTTCTGAACCGACGGCCACTGTTCTAAGAAAACGTTCCTCTTCAATCACGAGGGTGTTTTCGATTCTCTGCCTCGCCTCGATCAATTCCGGATATGCATTAGCCATAACCTCGATCACGACGTTTGCCATTTTGAAGAAAAAGGGCCTTCGTGCACCTTGCAGGCGACCGTGACGGATCGCGCGCCGAATGATTTTTCGCAGAACATAACCTCGGCCTTCGTTTGAGGGCAAGACGCCATCGGCGATCAAGAAGGTCGCCGCACGGGCGTGATCCGCTATGACATTGAAGGAAGCGGCGAGAAATTTCTCCTGCGGTACGAATACCTCGGCTTCATCTGAAGCGCCGCTCACTAGCGCGACTGCGGCTTCTTTCAGCGGCACAAACAAATCCGTCTCGAAGTTCGAAAGCACTCCCTGCAGCACCGCAGCGGTGCGCTCGAGGCCCATGCCCGTATCGATCGAAGGCTTAGGAAGCAGATGAAGCTCTCCCTGCGCATCGCGGTCGAACTGCATGAAGACCAGGTTCCATATCTCAACGTAGCGCGATTCGTCTTCGCCGAAGGGCTTGTCGACGGCGGGATCGTCCCCCGCCTCCTGGCCCATGTCATAGAAGATTTCCGAGCATGGCCCGCAGGGGCCGGTGTCGCCCATCTGCCAGAAGTTGTCCTTGCTGCCGCACTCATGAATACGCTCCGCGGGCACCCCCTGCGCGCGCCACAGTTCGTAAGCCTCCTCATCCCGCGGAACGCCATTCTCGCCCTTAAAGATGGTCACGTAGAGCTTGTCTTTCGGAATCCCAAACCACTCGGGCGACGTGACGAGTTCCCAGGCGTAGGCGATGGCGTCTTTCTTGAAGTAGTCGCCGAAGCTGAAGTTGCCCAGCATCTCGAAGAAGGTGTGATGACGGCGCGTGAAGCCAACGTTTTCAAGGTCGTTGTGCTTGCCTCCGGCGCGTACGCACTTCTGCGAGGTCGTCGCGCGGCTGTAATCGCGGCGCTCGATGCCCAGGAAGACATCCTTGAACTGATTCATCCCCGCATTGGTGAACAGCAGCGTGGGATCGTTGGCAGGAACGAGCGAGGAGCTGTGCACACGGCGGTGCCCCTTCGACTCAAAAAACCTCAGAAAGGTCTCGCGTATATCGGACCCTGAACGGTATTGCATAGCTTAAGTTTATAGGAGGAATCAGGCCTCACTGGCCGCCTTCGCTGGACTCGGGGCCGTCATCGTCCATAAATTCGAGGGCCGCCAGAGATTCGTCGCCCACATCCCATTTCTTCAGGATGCGGAAGATCACGCCCGTTGAGAACCCGGCACGGACGAGCATCCGCATGACACGGGCGGCTTCCTTGTCGTTGGCCGGCTTCTGAACGCGCTTGCGTTCCAGATGTCGCCGCGCCAGCTCCTCTTCATTCACGTCTTCGTAGGCGGCATCGAGCGTCTTCGCGATCACCTCCGCACGAACCCCCTTCCGGACGAGGTCCTGCTGCACGCGGCGCCTGCCGAAGCTCTGGTTCTCCTGCCGCATCCGTGCATAGCTGCTTGCGTACCCGGTGTCGTTCAGATAGCGCTGCTCTTTGAGGCGGGCAATCACGCGCCCCATCATTGCGTCGCCCACTTCACCAGGTTCGACGCGGCTGCGCATCAGGCGCTTCAGCTCGGCGACGGTCCGCATGCGCCGTCCGAGGGCCTTGACGGCGTAGTCGTAGAGGGCGGGCTCGTCAAGAGGGATCTGCTCTTTTTTAAATCTTCGAGTCATCGTCTACCCCAAAACGGGGAGAAGTAGATTGAACCGCCGTGTTCTGCGCCAACGGTAAGAAAGGAAATCCGTATCCAGTGTAAGAATGTCGCCAGTGTCCAGCTCGTCGGCCATCTGGATCAAACACGCATCGGCAAAGGAAGCCGGAATGTCACTGTACTTTTTCATCAACGAGTGGACATGCGCGATCGAATCGCTGAGCTGAAAGCGGATCTGGAAGACACCATGCTCCACATTGGCCAACACAGCTTTCACGGCTTCCGGTGACCGTCTGAGAAGATAGCAACTCTCGCTGATGGCCGCTTCACACGTCGCCAGAGGTCGATCTAATGCTTCGATGACAGTTGCGCATTCCGTGTGCCGCTTTTCTCGACGATGCAGAAGGGCCACGATGACACTGCTGTCCAGGAGAACAGGCGTCACCAGCGTCCGTAGCCTTCCAAATGCTTCTTGTTGGTGGCAAGATCGGATGGTCCCGCGTCGAATTCTCCAAGTCCGATTATCTTTTTCTTTGGCGAAGCGCCGTACTGCCGGTCCATGAGCCGCAAACCTTCGCGCAAGACCCGCGATGGGCTCCAGCCCAGTTGCTTTGTCAGACGCTCCAGAACCGCCTGCAATTCGGGATCAAGTCTTGCCTGCACGCTCGTCTTCATAGATAAAAATTGTATTACATCTTTCTTCTAATGTAATACGCTTAGCTGAACTCGGGAGTTACTTCGTCCACTCGTCCACCCAGTCGTTCACCGTCTTGTACCAGAGCTGGGAGTTCTGGGGCTTCAACACCCAGTGACCTTCATCCGGAAAATAGAGCATCTTCGAGGGCACATTCATGCGCTGTAGGGCGGTAAAGAGCTGGTATCCCTCGGAGACATCGAGGCGGTAATCAAGCTGTCCGTGAATGACGAGCGTCGGCGTCTTGAAATTCGTCTCTGCCAGCATGGGAGACCACCGGCGGTAGCCAGGCCGGTTCGACCACGGAGTGCCCTTGAACTCCCATTCGTTGAACCACAGCTCTTCCGTCGTGCCGTATGCGGATTCTGGATTGAACATGCCGTCGTGCGAAACGATGCACTTAAAGCGCGTCGTGTGGCCAAGAATCCAGTTGGCCATATATCCGCCGTAGCTCGCCCCCAGTGCGCACTCGCGGCTCTTGTCGATGAAGGGATAATGGGTCTCGACGTAATCGAGGCCGCGCATCAGGTCGATGTAGGGCTTGCCGCCCCAATCTCCGTTCACGCCATCAACGAACGCCTGTCCATAGCCCGTCGACCCGCGCGGATTCACCATCACGACGACATAGCCATTCGCAGCCAGCAGTTCGGCGTTCCAGCGATAGCTCCAGCTGTCTCCCCAGGCACCTTGCGGGCCTCCGTGGATGAGGAACTTCACGGGATATTTTTTCGAAGCGTCGAAGCCCGGCGGCTTGATGAGGAAGCCCTGGACATTAACTTTGCCGATGGAGGGGAACCAGAAGGACTCGAGCTTAGGGAGATCGAGCTGCTTCAGGACCGGTTCATTGAGATGAGTCAAAACGATAATCGTTTTCGGGAATGGCGCTCCCAATAATCGGAATTGTTCCTGGGTCTTCTGATCTGTTTTCCAATCGGTTATTATTCCGGACTGCTCCCTAACAACCTTCACAACTTCACTAGGCTGTTCCACCCTCATTCGCGACGCGATCAACGACTCTCCTTCAGGAGTCGCTCCATTGCCTAGAACGTGCAGATCGCCAAATTCGCCTTGGCCCTGATGCGGATAGATAAACCGCGCAAGATGTGCACCATCTAGATCGACCGTAAATATCGGTTCCTCGCCAGCGTCTCCCGCCGTGAAGTAAATCCTTTGGGAATCCGTTCCCCACACAAACTCATCGACCCACCTGTCGAAATTCGGCAGCAGATCCTTTATCTGTTTCGTCGATCTGTCATAAAGCACCAGCCGAAACTTATCGCTCTCGTATCCGGCCCGCTCCTGGGAGCGCCACGCGATGTATTTGCCATCGGGAGAATACGCAGGCCAGTGATCCCCGCCCGCCGCAGTTGAAATCTTTACCGGCTTCGCGTTCGGATCGTCCAGCCGTAGCGTGAAGATATCCGAATTCGTGCTGATCGCCGGGACAGGATCCACATTCTCGGCGAACGCAATCTCCTTCCCATCGGGAGAGAAACCATAATCGTCCGGCCCGCCCAGCGAAAACGGCGGCACATCGTGCTCGTCGCCCGGATTCAGATCGCGCGGTGCTCCCCCGTCCACACTGACCAGAAAAAGGTGGCTCCGTTTCTCGCCCGTAAACACATTCCAGTGTCGATAAAGCAGATGTGTGAAGACCTGCGCCTTCACCTTCGATTGCGCTTTCTCTTCATCATGCTTCTTATTGCACTCGTCATCGTTACAGAATGGATAAACCGCCGACACAAAGAGAATCTGCTTGCTATCCGGCGACCACGTCGCGCCATCCGCCTCCGTGCTCATGGAAGTGAGCTTGTGCGGCTCCCCGATGGTTCCCTTCTCCGTATCGAAATCCGCCAGCCAGATTTGTTGTCCGCCCTCGCGCGCGCTTCCGAAGAGAATCTGCTTGCCGTCCGGAGAGAAACGGCCGCGGCTCTCGCCAGCCATCGACGCCGTCAGGGCGCGTGTCTCGCCGCCTGAAACCGGAACAATGAACAGATGCGAGGTCTTTGTGTTCTTCGCAAGGTCGACATCGGTGGCGGAAAACATCACCCAGCGGCTGTCGGGCGAGACGGCGATGTCGCCCAGACGCCGCATCTTCATCAGGTCCTCGAAGGTCATCGGCCGCCGCGCCTGAGCATGCGTCAGAGCCACAAAACAGCCAATCAGAAGAAAAGCCGTGACTCGGCGGAGCATTCGTCTCCTCAGACCTGCGCCTGGCAAATCATCGTACATAGTAGCCGTATTTTCAGCTGGTGAGCACTTCGCCGGGAACTGCCGCCTCATCGACGGCAACATCGACGGGCAGCTCGATGGCGACGGCCGCTCCGCGCGGCTGCAGGTTGAAGGCAGAGATTTCGCCTGCGTGGTCGCGGATGATGGAGTAGACCACGCTCAGCCCAAGCCCCACTCCCTGCCCGGGCTGCCTGGGAGTGAAGAACGGGTCGAATACCCGCTCCGGATTCGGGAACCCTGGCCCATTGTCGGAGATCAGTATCTGGACCCGGTTCCTGTTTACGGCGGCATGCATCTGCAGCTTTTTCTCGCCGTCATGTGAGCTCTGCAGCGCAGCCGCTGCATTGCTCAGGATTTGCAGGATTACCTGCCGCATCTGGTCGACACTGGCGCGCACTCTGGGCAATTCCTCCGGGATCGACAACTCAAGATCGATTCCGTCACGCTGGAACTCGAACCTCTTCTGCATCCATATATCCGTCAGCATCTGGTCGAGAGAGACAGGCGCCTTCGCTTCCGGCTGAAATTTAGAAAACTGCGCAAGGCCCTCGATGGTCTGCTTCATGCGCTGGGACTCCCTCCGAATAACAGCCGCGCTGCGCCGGATCGACTCGTCATCGCCACTTTCCTCGATGAGCTCCGCGTATCCCATCACGACCGTCAGAGGATTGTTCAACTCGTGCGCCACACCTCCTGCCAATTGGCCAAGGCCGGCCAGCTTTTCCGATTGCGCGATCCGGCGTAAAAGCAGGTAATTCTCATGCTTGGCGGCCAGACGACGGGTAAGCAGCTCGAGAGGAAGAAAATCCTCAGCCTCGAGTGGGACGGCGGACTTCACGCCGCTTAGCAGCACCATGCCTTCCAGTTCAGCAGTGGTGGTCTCCATTGGAATTGCGTAGACTTGGTCAAACTTCAACAGATCCAATTCGTCTCCAGGAACCATGAGTGGGCCAAGATCCATCAACAAAGCCCTACCCGATACCGGTGTGCAGTGCGGGCCACGCCGAAATGCCTCAAGCTTTTCAGCGGAGGTGCGCATCCCGAGCGAGTCCAGCGCCCCGGCCAATGCACCGTCTATTCCTGCGCACCCAATGATCCGGAAATTCTGTTCCGCGCTTCGCAGCAGGATAGCTGTCTGTCCGAACCGGCTGGCCGCGGCAATAGTTTCGCAGATCCTCTCATAGTGAAATGCTGCATTCCGTTGAGGAACCATGGAAAGGTCGAGGCTGGAGTATTGCTCCATCTCGCGGCGCACCCTGTGTTCGCGCCTTTGCGCCTCCTCGTTGCGGATCAGTTCATCCTCGAGCACGAGCACGATCATTCCGACTGCCGTGACCACCTTCATCAGATTGATCGCGCGCAGATACACGACCCAGCCGCGATCTCCCGGCTGGAGCAGGAAATCGACCACCATCGGGCTGCTCCATACAAGCAGTCCGGTTGCGGTGAAAATCACCCCGGCACTGAGTCGTCTATAAGCAGCCAGAATGAGGATGGCCGTCATCAGGCTGATGGCGCTATGCGCCAGCCGCAGTAACAAGTCGTACTGCCCCAGTAGAGCCAGCCACATACAGACAATATCCAGGCCTGCGACATAGCAGACCGTGAACCAGCGTGGAAGATTGGTTTTGCTGATGCTCCAATAGATAGCGACCGCCGAAAATGCCAGTGCGGCGCACAGATCCATGATGCGCAGAAAGCGCCCCGGATTTGGATATAGCGATGCCAGAACCGCATACAGAATCAAAGGGCAGGCGAAGGCAGCCAGATAAGTCAGCCTGACCCTTTTCCCGATATGCACCGGCGATACCGATGCGAGAAGCATGAGTGCAGCCAGCGCCATCGCTGTATTCGAGACGGCCAGGCCAATCCCATGCCTTCCATACGGATTCCCCTGGAGAACCAGCCGGGTGATGGCCAACGCCCATCCGATGAGCCAGAACAGCGTCCTGTAGGTGCGCGCACGGAAATACAGGACGGCGAAAACCGCCACCAGAATGCTGAGGAGCGCCAGAGTTGGAACTCGATAGTATTCGTCCATTGCGGCCCTTAAGCTTGTGAAAATCAGTTTACTCCGTGGCCGGGATCAAGCCGCCGAATTGCTTCACCGGCAGCTACGCATTCGAATCACACCGAGTGGCCCTTTCGAGCGCCTGCTGCGTCTATCATAGGTAAGGACCACCTCATGATTTTCCGGGCCATCCTTCAGCGTCGCCTCCCTTCAGTACTTCTGGCGCTCGCAGCGCTGTTTCTCGCGATCTCGCCCTGCGTCGGCGCTCAGGTTTCCTATACCTCCATGCCGCTCGACCAGGGTTTCGGCCGGCTCGATACCTCGCAGCCTTCGCTTCCGCCCCAACAGATCATCGACCAATTCACAGAAAAAGAGAGCGTGTTCCGCCACGCCATGGCCAATTACACCTACGAGCGCAGCGTCAAGGTAGAAACGCTCGACGACGACAACAAAGTCGACGGCCAGTACTTCGAGGTAACGGACATCGCCTTTGACCCGAATGGAAAACAATTCGAACACGTTGTTCTCGCGCCAGCCAACACTCTGGAGCGCATTTCCATGTCTCCCGCCGATTTTCAGGACATCGAACATCGCCTCCCTTTTGTCCTTACCAGGGAAGATGTCGCCCAGTACAACCTGACCTACATCGGCAAACAGAAGGTAGATGAAATCGATACCTATGTCTTCGACGTAAAGCCCAAGGTCATCGAGAAGAACAAGCGCTACTTTCAGGGACGCATCTGGGTGGATCAGCGCGATCTGCAGATCGTGGTCACCAATGGCAAAAACGTCCCCGACGATCTGCGTAAAGGGCACGAAGACCTCTCACCGCCCTTTACTACTTATCGCGAGCAGATCGACGGCAAGTATTGGTTTCCTGTGTACACCCGCGGTGAAGGCATCCTTCACTTCTCAGCCGGCAACGGATATATGAGCAACGACGTCCACATCCGCGAAACCGTAAAGTACACGAACTACAAGCAATACCATGCCAATGTCCGGGTACTCTTCGAAGGGCAGGACATCAGCAACAACAATGGGTCGTCGCAGTCGCCCGAGCAACAAGCGCCGCAACAGGGTAAACCGCAGTAAAATCCCAGGGAATTTGCAGGGCGGTCATACCGCCCCGGCTTATGTTGTTGTCCGTCCGCGTGTAAACAGCCGAATTATCAGCGTCAGGATTACTGCGCCAAGTACCGCCACCAGAATGGTGTAGAGCATTCCACCCTGTCCTGCGAAACCTAGCGAGCGCATGACAAAGCCGCCAATCACGGCTCCAATGATGCCTACGACGATGTCCATGATGGCGCCGTAACCGCCGCCGCTCATCAACTTGCCGGTAAGCCAGCCTGCGATCAGACCGACGATGATCCACCAAAGAATTGCCATATACCCTCCCGTATTCGTAAGGATTACGGCTATATATGATGCGTCAAACACGATTCCACGCCAGAAGGTCAATCGTCAAGGGCAGTTATTGCGCCGATCTGTAACCTCCGCCTCGCGCGGGAATCACATAGCTATATGACCCGGGTCCGATCGGAGCTGTTGTTTCAAGATGTGGTTGCAGGAGTAGCGCTTGGTTTGGCCGGAATATTCCTCCTCGGCATGACCGGGCGGGATTCTGCTTCGGGTACGGCTCGCGATAATACGAGAACTCCCGTTCTGGTCGAACTGTTTACCTCGGAAGGATGTTCCAGCTGCCCGCCTGCCGATGTCCTTCTCCAGGCAATGGATCGCGAACAACCTGTTCCCGGCGCACGGGTCATCGTGCTGAGCGAGCACGTGGATTACTGGAATTACGAGGGCTGGCGCGATCCGTTCTCGTCAGCCGAGGTCACCGCACGGCAGGAGGCATACGCTCGACGCTTCGGCCAGGACAGCGCCTACACGCCGGAAGCCGTGATCGATGGGTCATGGGGCATGAATGGTAGCGACCGGCACGGACTGCTTACCACCATTGAGGAAGCGGCGAAGCGGCCCAAGCTGGAAATTGCACTTGCGGATATCTCTGCGCAGGGCGGCTCGGTTGAAGCAAACGTAAGCGCTGCGGCACATCCGAGGGCTGATCTTTATGCCGTACTGGCCGACGATCACGACCAGTCGAGCGTGTCAGGAGGGGAAAACTCCGGGCGGCATTTGGAGCATGTTGCGGTTCTGCGTTCGATTGAGAAAGTCGGCCCGCTCGACAACGGCTTCAACCGGCAGATTCACATTCCTCTACCAAACTCCACGCACGCCCGCGAAATACGACTGCTAATCTTCGCGCAGGAACGCTGGACCGGCCGCATCGTAGGAGTGGCCGAAACAACTGTGACTGGTTGGGGACAGGCTCAGCAGCAGGTACAGTCTTCCTGATCGCAATAAGAACAACACGCGCAGGAGCCTCCAGCAATCGAAGGGATGACCAGCACCTCATCGCCGTCCTTGAAGGCGTACTTCTCGTTGCCAAGGAAGCGGATGTCTTCCTCGTTCACGTAGAAGTTGATGAAGCGGCGCACCTGTCCTTGCTCGTCGCGCAGATGTGTCTTGAGCGCCGGGAAGTTGGTCTCGATATCGGTGATCAGCTCAGGCAGATTGCCCGCGTTCGACTGGATCTCCCGCGTACCGTTAGTGTGCTTCTGAAATGCGTTGGGCAGCAGGACTCTAACGGACACTGGCGCCTCCAAAGATGAGCTCGCGCTCTTCATTTTGTTCCTCCAGATAGGTTTCAAAATCGGACAGGCGCGGGCGAACGGGCGCTTCGAGCTCGTAGGCTCCCGCCAGGGCGTCGGTGGTCTTGAGGCCGTTGCCGGTGATGCAGGTGACCGTCAGCTCGTCCGGTCGGATCCGCCCATGCGCATAGAGCCTCGCCGTCACAGCTGTCGTGACGCCCCCTGCAGTCTCCGTGAAGATGCCTTCGGTCTCGGCCAGTTCCTGAATCGCAGAGACAATGTCCACGTCGGAGACGTCTTCGGCCCAGCCGCCGCTCTCGCGAATCGCCCGCGCCGCGTAGACGCCGTCCGCAGGGTTCCCGATCGCAAGCGAGCGGGCGATCGTAGAGGGCCTTTGCGGCTCGATGTGCTCCGCTCCGGTCTTTACTGCAGTAGAAATAGGCGAGCAGCCCGTGGCTTGCGCTCCGAAGAAGCGGACTTCCTTTTCTTCGACCAGCCCGAGGGCGATCAGCTCCTTGAAGGCCTTACGGATTTTCGTGATCAGCGACCCTCCGGCCATCGGCACGACCACGTTGTCGGGCAGGCGCCAGCCGAGCTGCTCGGCAATCTCGAAGCCTACAGTCTTCGAGCCTTCCGCATAGGAGGGCCGCAGGTTCACGTTGACGAATCCCCAGTGATAACGCTCGGCGATCTGCGAGCAGAGGCGATTCACATGATCGTAGTTGCCGTCGATACGCACAAGCTTCGCACCGTAGACCTGCGT
>JAFAMZ010000155.1 GCA_019232935.1 Silvibacterium sp. | reverse complement strand
TACTTGAGGCGCACCTCTTCGTTGGCGATGGCCTCTTCCGCGGGTGAAAAGGGAGGCACCTTGGAGTCGTTGAGGATGCGAAGCTCGTCGGCGACGATCTCGATTTCGCCGGTGATCATCTTGGGGTTGATGACGTCCTTGCCGCGCAGCCGCACCCTGCCAATCGCCGCGACGACATACTCGGGCCGTGCCTGCTCGGCCTTGGCGTGGGCAGCGGGGCTCAGATCTTTGTCGAGCACAACCTGCGTGATGCCGTAGCGGTCGCGCAGATCGAGAAAGATGAGATTGCCGTGGTCGCGCCGGCGGTTCACCCAGCCGAGGAGTACGACCAATTTGCCCGCGTCGGATGCGCGAAGCTCTCCACACGTATGCGTGCGTTCGAGATTGCCTAAAAAGTCAAGCAATGAATGAAGCCCTTTCTTGCATTCAATAATTTACGGTCGGCTTTACCGGTCTCGCCGTTATGTTCACGTCTAACGTAGGGAGCACTTCAACCTTTGGATTTGTGAGATCGTCTGTTTCGGCACCTGAGATGTCATAGTTATATGTCACCGTAAAAGCTTCATTCACGACAGGATCAAATTGCCAGCTTCTCACGTTTGCGAGTGTGACTTCGCTGAGAGGTTTGAAGTCGGCTTTGAGGATGACATCCCTAGAGCGGAGAGCCTCGCTCACAACCACTGCCTCAATTACTTTTCCACTTTTTACATTAACTCGCACCTTTATTGACCCAGTCACACGAGCGGCTTTCGCAATAGGTGGATATTGTGGCAGTTCGCCTGAACGAAGGATCGGAATGGGATGTGAGCCATTGGTCAACACTGTCTGCGCAGAACAGTAGGCGCATGCCAATAGCAATGTGCATAACGGGCTCCTATTCATGCAGCACGCTCACCCAATTTCGACTGATTCCACCCGACCAAGCGCGTTCGCAAGCTCTCCTCTCGCCACCTTCACCTGCTCGCCGCTCGCGAAATCCTTCACGGTCAGCATACCGGACGCCAGCTCATCTTCTCCGAGCAGGACGATTTTGCGCGCGAGCTTATTCGCGATCTCGAAGGATTTCTTCAGGCGGAATGCGCCGTCGCCCAACTCGATGCGCAGGCCGGCACGGCGCAGCTCCCGCGCCAATTCGAGCGCTGCCGGATTCAGATCCGCCGACAAGGGCGCGATAAACGCATCGGCAAGCGGGGCGGACTGCTGTTGCTGAGACTGGAGGGTCAGGATCAGGCGATCTTCGCCGATAGCGAAGCCGATGCCCGGAGCCTTTGGGCCGCCAAGCGCTTCGCTGAGCCCGTCGTAGCGTCCGCCGCCGAGCAGCGCATTCTGCGCGCCCAAAATCGGGGCCCCCGGCGAGCTTGCTCGCTGGGGTGAAAGACCGCCGTGGGTGAATTCGAAGGTCGTCCGGGTGTAGTAGTCGAGCCCGCGCACGAGACGCGGATTGATATGGTACCGCACGCCGCATCTGTCGAGAGCTGCTAAAACAGCCGCGAAGTGCGCCTTGGAGTCTTCATCGAGATAATCGGCGATGTTCGGCAGCGCGTTAATGATCTCCTGGTCGTTTTCGTCCTTCGAATCGAGCACTCGCAGTGGATTGGTCTCGGCGCGACGCTGGTTGTCCTCGCACATGCGATGCTTCACCGGAGCCAGCGCCTCGCGCAGCGCGGCGGTGTAGCGCGCGCGATCCGCAGCAGAACCGACGGAACTGATCTCCAGCCGCCAGCCCTCGATACCCAGCTCATCGAGATACGCCGCCAGCATCTGCAGGACTTCGGCGTCGCGCAGTGGCGACTCGGAGCCTGCGCTCGGCGGCCCGATCACCTCGGCGCCAATCTGCCAGAACTGCCGGTAGCGGCCCTTCTGCGGACGCTCCCGCCGGAACTGCGGGCCGATGGAGTAGAGCTTCTGCAGCAGGCCCGTCTCGCCCAGCTTGTGTTCGATGTAGGCGCGGACGACGCCAGCGGTGTTTTCTGGCCGCAAGGTCAGCGACTGCGCCTTCTCCGACTGCGCCCGCGCGCGGTCCTCCCAGGTGTACATCTCCTTTGAAACGATGTCGGTTTCCTCGCCGACCCCGCGCGCGAACAGAGAGGTGTCCTCGAAGACCGGCGTGCGAATCTCGCCAAAGTTGTAGCGCGAAAAGACGCGCCGGGCAATGGCTTCCACGTGGTTCCAGAGTTCGGTTTCGGGCGGCAGAAGATCGCGCGTGCCGCGAACGGCTTTCAGAGTGGTCATCGTTCGATTCAAGCTAAAGTCCAGACTATCAGGGTGACAGGGCCTGATGGTCTAGGCTGTACTTATGCGGCTCTTCATCGGAATCGGCCTGCCGGGTTCGGTCGCCGAAACCCTAGCTAAATCCGCGACGAAGCTGCTCCCATCTTCCGCATCGAAACTCCGCTGGACGCCGCCAGCCAACATGCACATTACCCTCAGTTTTCTCGGACAGGTCCATGAGGCACGTCGAAAGGTTATCGAGCAAGCCCTTTTCCGCGTCCGTGCTCCCCGCATGCAACTCGAACTTGCTGGCATTGGCGTCTTCGAGCGGGTGGGCGTACTTTTTGCGGAGGTGAAGCATACGCCTGCGCTGCTCGCACTTGGGGAGCAGGTCGCCGTCGCGATGGAACGATGTGGATTCGCGCGAGAAGACAGGTCCTATTCCCCCCATGTCACCCTCGCCCGCACACGCGAGCGCCTGCACCTGCGCCCTGATGCCGCCGACGATCCCGCATTCCACCAGACCTTCGAGGCCACAGACTTCCGCCTCTACCAGAGCCTCACACTGCCGGGTGGAGCGCAGTACAACGTCCTTCGATCGTTCCCATTGGACTGAAATTGACGGTTATGCTGTATGCATGTCGCAGGAACTCTGGACGTCCGTTGACCGCTACCTCGCCGGCCTGCTGCTTCCTGCCGACCCCGCACTGGACGCCGCTCTCAACGCCAGCACTGCTGCCGGATTGCCCGAGATCGCCGTCTCTCCCACTCAGGGCAAATTGTTGATGATGCTCGCGCAAATTGTCGGGGCGCGGTCCATTCTCGAAATGGGCACTCTCGGCGGATACTCCACTCTCTGGCTTGCCCGGGGTCTCCCCATCAATGGCAAACTCATCACCCTGGAGTTCGATCCCAAACACGCCGCAGTCGCCACCGCCAACATTGCTCGCGCTGGATTCGCCGGCATAGTCGAAATTCGAGTTGGAAAGGCGCTCGAAACGCTGCCAGAGATTGCCGCGGAAGGACACGGACCCTTCGACTTTATCTTCATCGATGCCGACAAGGGAAATTATCCCGGCTACCTCGAATGGGCGATAAAGCTCTCCCGGCAAGGCACGCTCATCGTGGTAGACAATGTTGTTCGCGAGGGCGCCGTCATCGACGCCTCCAGCAACGATCTCGCCGTCCTGGGCGTGCGCCGCATGAATGAGATGATGGGAGGAGATCGGCGCCTTACCGCCACGGCGATTCAGACCGTCGGAAGCAAGGGTTACGACGGCTTTATGATTGCCGTCGTGAGAAGTGAGGATTAGGAAGCAGCACGCCAGAGGATTACATGAGCCAGTATCCGCCGCCGACCGTTATCGTCGCCAACACCAAGAGCGTTGCCTTGTCGCTGGTGCTCACCTTCTTTCTCGGCCCTCTGGGCATGCTCTACAGTACGATCTGGGGAGCGCTCGTCATGATCCTTCTCTCCGTGCCCCTCTTTTTCCTCACCTTCGGACATGGGGCCCCTCTGATCTGGCCCATCTCCATGATCTGGGGGGCTTGGGCCACGCATCGATACAACCAGCGCCTGCTGCGGCGCGCGGGACTCTGAGACCGCGGCTGAAAGATGCCTCCACGTGATATGCTTCCCAATTCTGTGAAAATGAGGAGGCACCACCAACAAAATGCAACATCCGTTCGTCCGTTTATTCATCTATCTGCTGCTTGCAATTGCGATTCCCGCCCTGGCGGCGGATAAGAAAACCAAACCTGCCGAGGCTGAGGCTCCGGCCTGGGAACAGCAGCAGCCAGCGATCGAAAAGATCGACTACAGCATGTATGCTCGCATCCGTGAGGAAGGGCTGCAGCACTCGCATATCATGGAGTACGCGTCAGCACTGACGGATGATATCGGGCCGCGGCTGACGGGGTCTCCCAATCTGGCCAAGGCGAATGCGTGGACGCGGGATCAACTCACGGCGATGGGTTGTGTGAATTCGCATCTGGACGACTGGGGCGAGTTCGGAATGGGCTGGCAGCAGCTCAATACATGGGTGCGGATGACGGCTCCGGACACGGCAGTGTTGATTGCGCAGGCGACCCCGTGGTCTCCGGGAACGAATGGGCCGGTGAGCGGCGAAGCGGTCTGGGTGAATATTCAGGAAGACAAGGATTTCGATCAGTACCGGGGCAAGCTGGCGGGGAAGATTGTTTTTCTGGGCGAGATGCGTGCGGTGCCCCCGGTCGACAAGGCCCTCTTCGAGCGTTATACGGAGAAGCAGCTCGAAGAGCTGGCGCAGTATCCGGTGAGCGACCGGGCGGGGCAAGATATGCAGGCGCGGCTCAAAGCTTATCTGCAGCGCATCAAGATGGCAGACAAAATTGCGCAGTTCCTGGCCGATGAGAAGGCGGCAGGAGTGATCCGGCCCAGCCGAGACGGGGAGAACGGCGGGGGGGCGGGAGGCACGATCTTCGACGACAACGGCGCGGCGCTTGGCAGGACTCCTTACAAGCGGGAGACGGCGGTGAAGGTTCCGGTGGTGGTGATGGCGATCGAGAACTGGGGGCGCGTGTATCGGCTGCTGCAGGCCCATGTTCCGGTGACGGTTGAGATGGACGTCGAGACGAAGTTTACCAGCGACAACGAGCACGGCTACGACACGATCGCGGAGATTGCCGGGACCGATCCGGAGTTGAAGGACCAGGTTGTGATGGTGGGTGGCCATCTCGACAGCTGGATCGCAGGCACGGGCGCGACTGACAACGGGGCGGGAACAGTAGTCGCGATGGAGGTGATGCGCATCCTGAAGGCTCTGAATGTGCAGCTGCGGCGGACCATCAGGATCGCATTGTGGACAGGCGAGGAGCAGGGGCTGTTTGGATCGCGGGGCTATGTGAAGGAGCACTTCGGTTATGCGGCTCCTCTGAACACGCCGGAACAGCAGCAACTGCCGGAGTTCATGCGGCAGACGGGGCCGCTCGAGCTGAAGCCGGAGCAGAAGCTGATCTCGGCGTACTTTAACGTGGACAACGGTTCGGGCAAGATTCGCGGAATCTACACGCAGGAGAATGCGGCGGTAGCGCCGATTTTCGAGCAGTGGATGGCCCCGCTGAAAGACCTGGGCGTAACGACGATTACAATGCGTAATACCGGCGGGACGGACCACCTCTCGTTCGATGCGGTGGGGATTCCGGGATTCCAGTTCATTCAGGACGATCTGGATTACGAGAGCCGGACGCATCACTCGAACCAGGATGTCTACGAGCGGCTGCAGGCAGCCGACCTGAGGCAGGCGGCTGTGGTGGAGGCGATTTTCGTCTACAACGCCGCGATGCGCGACCAGATGATGCCGCGGAAGCCCTTGCCGCATCCGGAGCTGAGGCAGCAGCAGACGAAGCCGCTGCCGGGGGTGTTTCCGGGGGCAGTCGACAAGTAAACGAAGAGAGAATCAGGAAGGGGACGGGCAGAGCGAATCTGCGCGTTTTTTTGACGAATTCAGGACGGGTTCTGGACGGCGGAAGGAGTACCTATGTCATCAAAGATTTTTATCTGTGACATAAGATTTCATCGGACAGGCGTACATGAACCGGCCCAGACTCTTCGGCGTGAAATTCCCTTTCGGCCTTGCCGGATTACGCCTTGGTTTGCTTCTGGTGGTTCCTATTGGTGTCTGTCCTGTAAGGGCGGCGGGACAAGGGCCGGGCGCAGCTGAGACAGCGGTGGTGTTCTATGCCGACCGGCACACCGCTGAGCCAATGTGGGGACGTCTGTTTGAGGCGTTTCGGGCAGAAGTTGCGGAGGAACGGCAGGAGTATCCGCTGCCGGAAGACTTCATGGCGGTCCGAGCCAGCGAATTGAAGGCGGGACAGGAATTCGCGGATGTGATTGAGGTCCGGCTGATCGGCCGATGCGATGTGGCCGAGCAGGCGTATCGGGCGCTGCCAAAAGGGCCGCTGGGCTGGGTAGTGCGCGCTTCCGGGGAGATTCAGCCGTTTATCTATGTCGACTGCGGTCGGCTGGCGCAGTATCTAGGGCCGGCGGCGCTGGGGATGAACGAAGACCAGCGCCGGTCTGCTATGGGGCGGGCGATCTCGCGCGTTGCGATTCACGAATGGATTCACATTGAGACCCAGAGCGCGCGGCATGAGTCGAAGGGGATCGGCCAGGCTGAGCTGAACAGCCGTGAGCTGACGGGATCGCGAATCCCGGGCGGACGCTGAGCGGCGCGAGCTGGAATTTCGGCTAAAGCTAACAGACTCAATTGGGATTCCGCGCTATAATCCTCGGCACGCGAGGGTTACAGAGGCATGGAAAGATCGCCGGCGCCCCACCCCGATCACTCGATCAGTCGACTGCTCCAAGAGGTAAGCCAAGGGAACCGAGAGGCAGAATCGGCCCTGATGACGCAGGTTTACGGCGAACTGCGTAAGCTGGCGCGCAGATACATGCACGCCGAGCGGCCGGACCACACATTGCAGGCGACCGCGCTGGTCAATGAGGCGTATCTGCGGCTGATGGCTCAGCAGGGGGCGACATGGCAGGATCGGGCGCACTTCTTTGCGGCGGCGGCGCAGCTGATGCGGCACATCCTGGTCGACCATGCGCGGGCGCACAAGGCCGGCAAGCGAGGCGGCGAGCAGCACCAGGTGACGCTGACAGAAGGGCTGGCGGCAGAAGAAAGCAAATCGATCGAGGTGCTGGCACTGAACGAGGCGCTGGAGAAGCTGGGGCGGGTCGATCCACGGCAGGCGCGGGTAGTGGAGCTGCACTTCTTTGGAGGCCTTACGTTTGCCGAGATTGCTTATGTTCTGGAGACCTCCGAGCGGACGGTGAAGCGCGACTGGACGATGGCGCGGGCGTGGCTGTTCAGGCAGATGGGGGGATGAGGGGGAGGGCTGTCAGCAGCAGGGCAGGTCTATTTGCGCGCGAATCCACCTGGCAAAGCTCTGTTTATGGAGTGATCACCAAATTCATGGTTATCTTCGGATTAGTTTTGCAGCTTGTTTGAATCGTTACAGGAGGCGGATTCACCGCCTGCTGCGAGATATGACAGTAGTTCATTTTTGGTGAGATTGTGGTGGATGACTGAAGGTGTCCGGAAGAATCCAAACAGATGTTGCTCAATGTGAATGAGAAGGATTTGATGTTGGAATCCCATTCCAAATAGTCATCCGCTTTCCCGTCCACTTCGGTAACTTGAGCCCGAGTTCCGGAATCGAGCAGGAGCGCGTTGCCGTTGACGTCGCAGGTTACATAAGGGGAGGTGGTCTTATCCACTATCTTCGTATGAGGCTGCGCAGAGGTTCCCCGGCCCGCAATTGAGGATGTAACCTCGGGAGGCTTCGCAGTTGTGTCAGGGGCACCCGCCGCGAGCACCACGGGCAGGGCCGAATCGGTCTCCAGTAAGTCAGTTTTGGGAACAAACCAGGAGGCAAACCATATCAGCGAGCGCTCCCAGAATGCGGCTTGGCTCGGATAGGTAGACGTGGGTCTTCCTCCGGTGGTTCCTCGCGGCGCGATTGCGGGATCGTCGCAGATAGGCCTATTTTTATTGTCGGAGC
>JAFAMZ010000057.1 GCA_019232935.1 Silvibacterium sp. | reverse complement strand
AAGGATCAGCCCTCCATGAGCCCACAACCAAACCGTACCCGGCTCCTCGCGGACAGCAACGCGCAAAGACGGGTGCTCCTCGTCAACAACGGGTTCGTGATCCGAGACGGATTGGTCGACTGCCTGGAGAGCGACCACATGTACGTTACCACGGCTTCCGATCTAAAGCGCGCCCTATCGAAATTTGATGCGTTGCAGCCGTGCCTTGTGATCCTTGTCCTCGAACCGAGTTGTCTTAGCGCGTCCGACATTCTGCGCGCGATCCGATCGCGCTCGGAAAATTGCGGAATAATCGTCCTTTTCCGCGGACAATACGGCCGCGAGGCGGAGCGTGTGATGGTGCTGGAGCTTGGCGCGGACGATTGCATCTCCGAGAAGGTTGGTCTGCGAGAGCTGCTGGCTAGGACGCGCGCAATCCTGCGAGGGCGTAACCCTCGATTTGCCGCACCCGGAAGCCATCGGAGAACGAACTGCTAACATAACGGAAGCGTCCTTCGCGGCATGTGGCCGACGCGGACACAAGGCTCCTGACACGCATTGAATGAGCCCGGCGTAAGTCCGAGAAGGGACGCGGAATGGTGTTTTTGCTGCCAGCTCGATCCCCGGCGGTAACCGTGGTCATTGACTGCCCCGCGGCTAAGCGCGCGAGACGGCGCTTCCTACGCTGTCTTGGTCACGCGAGGGCTACCACTCCGTGGGGCGCGCGTCCGATTTCTGCAATACGCCACCATCTCCTGTCATTCACCTTTGCCGCGATTGTGGATGCTGGCGAAACGGCCGACACCAAATCATCTGTCATGCCGGAGCAGCGGTCTAACATCGCGGAGCTCAGGTACGTGCGGACGACGAGTGAACAGAAACATTGGTCATGTAATGACGTATCTCGTAACGGGAACCTCCAGCGGTATCGGCCGAGCGGTCGCCCTACGGTTGGCCGAACGCGGTCACGACGTCATCGCCGGAGTACGGCAAGCCTCCGACGCTCCAGCGCACTCGCGCATTCGCCCAGTGACGCTGGACATCACCGACGCCGCCCAGCTAGCCGCCGCGGCGAAGGGTGTCGGGCAACTCAGGGGCTTAGTCAACAGCGCCGGAGTCACCTTCGCCGCGCCCGTAGAGTACTTGTCCCTCGATCGCTTGCGCGAACAACTAGAGGTGAACGTTGTCGGGCTTGTGGCGGCGACACAGGCGTTCTTGCCTGCGATCAGGGCTGGACGCGGACGAATCGTCATGATCAGCTCTACCGCTGGTCGCGTCGCCGTGCCTTTTCTCGGCGCCTATAGCGCCTCGAAGTTCGCCGTGGAAGCGATTTCGGACACGCTGCGCCAAGAACTGCTGCCCTGGAGGGTGCCCGTCATCATCATCGAACCGGGGAGTTTCAAGTCGCGGAACCGGGCCACCACCGAAGCGGCCGCAGAGGCAGATCGTGCAGTCATGGGCAAGAGCGCGGAGTGCCGGTACGGTCAGGCCATGGACGCCTTCATGCAATTCAGCCGGCGGGTGGAGGCTAACGCGGGTGATCCGGAGTATGTCGCTGCCGTTGTCGAACGCGCGCTCACCACGAGCCTCCCCCGGACACGATACTTGGTAGGGACCGATGCGCGCATAGCAGTGACATTGAGCCGGCTCCTGCCGACCCGGATCATAGACGCGCTGCAGTCCAGGATCATCGGCCTGCCCCCTGCGCGCGCTAACAAGAAGTGGATGGCCGTCGATTAAGCACCTCCGCCGCAGCCGTTGTATCTCGGACCGTCTGGATAAAATCGCGGCCTTCCTGACGGGGTTTGAGAGACTTCCGCAGTGGTGCGCGCATCTAGTTCTGAAGACCTCCGGCCTGAGAGGATTGTGGGTGTCAACCCATGCAACTTCATCTCTGTACGTTGCGCTGAACGGCACGCTTGCTCGTATCTTGGTTAAGGAAGTGACATGCGACTGACAATTGCGACCCACGACGACTTCGACAGCGTCATTGATGTAGTCAACCAGGCCTATCGCGGCCTCTCGTCTGGGGGGTGGACGACGGAATTCGGTCTAATAGAAGGACCTCGAGTCGACAGAGCCGCTCTCGTTGAGATGATCGAAAATGGGCAGACGACGATATTGCTCGCGCGAGATCGGGCCTCCGATCGGGTTCAGGGATGCGTCGCGGTTCGCCCGATGGAAGACAATCAATGGTACCTGTCGATGTTGGCAGTCAGTCCAGCTTGCCAAGCCGGCGGCCTTGGCAAGTCGATCATGACTGATGCCGAAGTGTTCGTGGCTGAACGTGGCGCACGTTTTGTCAAGATTTCTGTTATCGACGTCCGGGACAGCCTGATCGCCTGGTATGAACGGCGAGGCTATGAACGAACCGGAGATATCGAGCCTTTCCCTTACGATGACCCGAGTGTCGGCGTGCCGCTGCGGGACGATCTCAATCTGGTTGCGCTTCGTAAATCACTACAAATCTCGGATCCTGTCGAATGAAACGGTGAACGAGGGAAACTCGGCCCTCAGGGCGCGGGCCTCATGCTTGACATGCTTGAGGCCATGACCAGCTCCTAAGTCGTGTCACCTGTTGAGCTGGCCCGGCGTTGACCTGCCGGGGTCTCCTGTCTATTGCGCTCTTCTGCGCCCGGCGCGTGAGGTACTACCTTGAAAACCGCGACACCGAGTTTGAACAGAAGATGGCGGAGGTCCTGTGCGTCTATCGTGAAGTCCAAGTTCTGAAGAAAGCCTCTGCCAGGGGAAAGCGGCGGGCAAAGCCCGTGACGATCGTCTCCTATAACGAGAAGCCGGGGATCCAGGCCATTGCGACGACGGCGCCGGATTTGCCGCCAGTGCCGGGCGTGCATGCGACCTTTGCGCGCGATCATGAGTACAAACGTCACGGCACGCTCAGCCTGTTGGCGGGGATTGACCTGCTCACCGGGAAGGTCCACGCGCTCGTCAAAGACCGCCACCGCAGCCGAGAGTTCATCGAATTCCTCAAGCTTCTCGATGCCGCCTATCCGACCGGGACCGCGGTCAAGTTGATCCTTGACAATCATTCCGCACACATCTCGAGAGAAACCAGAACCTGGCTCGACACGCGACCGGCAGACCGCTTCCAGTTTACCTTCACGCCCAAGCACGGCTCCTGGCTCAACCTCGTCGAGGGCTTCTTCTCCAAGTTCACCCGC
>JAFAMZ010000049.1 GCA_019232935.1 Silvibacterium sp. | reverse complement strand
GGCGACGGGTGCCAGGCTGAGTCGGAGTTGTAGGGAAGCACCGAGAGCCACGGTGCGCCGCCGATGGCTTGTGCTCCGGCCCCGGCGCTTGGGTCGCCTTCCTTGGCCGGATAGGCGAGGACCGCTCGCGCAGGTAAGAAATAGTCTGTGAAATGGCCCAGAACGGCCGCGATCGTCCTGTCGAGCTCCTCCCTGTTTACGGGCTCGGCTACGATCAGCAGATCGGTCTGAGCAGGATGTTCCCGATCAAGCACTGCGATAGTTCCGCTGCCCTTTCCCGCGAGTGCGGCGTCATTCGTAGTAGTCAGCGACGGCACTTGGGAATCACGTACCAGAACAGGCGGCGCATCCCATTCGCCGGATTGGACCACTCCGGTCGATGGCAAAGGATGTGTTTTTATCTCGCTCCGATCGCTGGTCACCTGTAACTCAAACCAGAGAAATGCGTAGGGCGAAAGCGTAAGAACGTAGGGCTGCGCAGTGATTCTGGGAAAGGTGACGTATCCCAGCATCTCTACGGGAACGCGGCCTTCGAACTCGTTCAGATCCAGCAGGACCGGCTGAGCCGACCTGGAGATATTGGCGACGCAAAGGACCGTCTGTCCGTGGTATTGGCGCAGATAAGCGAGGACCTTACGGTTGGTGGTTGACAGGATGCGGAAGGAGCCTCGGCCAAATACCGGAAAGAGCTTGCGCAGCCCGATCATGTTGCGGGTCCACTGCAGCAAAGATGAAGGATTTTCGACTTGTTCTTCCACGTTGACGGCGAGATAACCGTAGACCGGATCAGAGATAACAGGGCTGTAGAGCGTGGCAGCATCGGCCTCAGAGAAGCCGGCGTTTTTGCCGCCATTCCATTGCATGGGAGTTCGGACGCCGTTGCGGTCGCCGAGTTCGATGTTGTCTCCCATGCCGATTTCGTCGCCGTAATAGAGAATCGGCGTACCCGGGAAAGAAAACAGAATACTGTTCAGCAACTCGATGCGCTGGCGGTTGTTGTCGAGCAGCGGCGCGAGTCGGCGGCGAATGCCCAGATTCAGCCGCATCCGGGGGTTGGCGCTGTAAGCCAGATACATGTAGTCGCGCTCGTCATCGGTGACCATTTCGAGCGTCAGCTCATCGTGGTTGCGCAGGAAGAGTCCCCACTGGCAGTTTGAGGGAATGTCGGGCGTCTGCGCCATGATCTCCGTAATCGGCAGGCAATCCTCCTGCCGCAGGGCGACATAGATACGCGGCATAAGCGGAAAATGGAATGCCATCTGGCACTCGTCGCCATCTCCGAAGTACGGGCGCACGTCGGTAGGCCATTGATTCGCCTCAGCAAGAACGAAGCGGTTGGAATATTCCAAATCAATAGCGGCGCGGAACTTTTTGATAATCGCGTGCGTTTCAGGCAGGTTTTCGCAGTTGGTGCCGTCACGCTCGACGAGGTAGGGAATCGCGTCCATCCGCAACCCGTCCACCCCCATATCGAGCCAGAAGCGCATAGCCGCCAGCGTCTCTTCAAGAACCAGAGGATTGTCGAAATTCAAATCGGGCTGATGCGAGAAGAAGCGATGCCAATAAAAGGCCTTGGCGACGGGGTCCCACGTCCAGTTGGACTTTTCCGTGTCGGAGAAGATAATCCGGACGCCATCGAATTTCTGGTCGTTATCGCTCCAGACATAAAAATCGCGCTCCGGCGACCCTGCCGGAGCCTGGCGGGCGCGCTGAAACCAGCGATGCTGATCGGAAGTGTGGTTGACTACCAGTTCGATGAGCACCTGCATGCCGCGCTTGTGTGCCGCGTCCAGAAACTGCTGAAAATCAGCGAGTGTGCCGTAGCTGGGATTGACGTTCGTGTAGTCGGAGATGTCGTAACCATCATCGCGGAGCGGCGAAGGGAAGAACGGAAGGAGCCAGATGCAGGTGATGCCAAGCTCCTGAAGGTATTCGAGTTTAGAGATCAGTCCGGGGAAGTCGCCCACTCCGTCGTTATTGCCGTCAGCGAAGGCCTTGACATGGAGCTCGTAGATGACCGCGTCCTTATACCAGAGCGGATCTGACGCGCTTCCAGCCTTTCTCACAATAACGCGCTGCTGGTCCTCAGACCCGATGGAAGGGTTTGCCGCCTGGATGCGGTCGTTGTAAAGCCCGGTTCCGTATCGAGTCTGCATCATCATGAATGTATCGAAAGAGGAGTATCTTCGGCAGGGGCTTCATTCAGCCAACCGGCGTATAGTCTCTACTAGAGTCTTAAGGGCCTGTCGAAGTTGCGCACAGCAGGCGCGATCCCATTGGTTCAGCACTCACAGAAGGTGCAGGCCACTCCTCCGTTTCCTTAAGCATCTAAGCTAACAGCCTTGGGCCTATCTTGAGTGGCAGGGACTTTATTCACCATGCGAATTCTGAGCTGGCGATTGATTGTCGCTTTGGTTATCGGGGTCACGCTGGTAAATGTTGCCTCCTCGTGGTATGAGGTGCGGAGCAGGAAAGACGCGCTGCGCAGCGAACTGGAGCGCAAGGCCGGAACGCTGGGACAGAGCCTTGCCGCGACCGCCCAATTGTACCTTCAGGCAGGCGATCGCGACGGCCTTGAAGAGTGGATAGAGCGGTTCGGGAGCAGCGAGAACCTGCTCGGAATTGGGGTTTACGGCGGGGACGGCTCTGTATTGGCCATAACTCCGGCCCTTAATTCCCTCATGCCGGGTTTGCCGCGGATCCTGACGGATGCCGTCCAGGCGAATCGACCTGAAAATAACTACATGCGGCTGCGTTTCCGCCGCGTTTACGTGCTCGCCATCCCGCTGCATGGGCCAAAGGGCGCCATCATTGGCGGCATCCTGATGGTGCACGATACCGCATACATCCGGAACGAGATTTTCATCGTATGGGGCAGGGTCTTCGTCCGGATTATGTTGCAGGTGCTGGTGATCGTCGCCATCACCATCCTGATCGTGCGCTGGAGCCTCACCAAGCCCATCGCGCGCGTTGCCGATTGGATCAAAGCGCTGCGAACCGGCCAGCATGCCCCTCCGCCTACGCCTGGCGATATGGATTTTCTCCTCCCGCTTACCCGTGAAATGGCGCCACTGGCGAGAAGTATCGAAACGGCGCGCGGAGCGGCGGCAACCGAGGCGCGATTGCGCAACGCCAATGAGTCCGAATGGACTGCCCAGCGGCTTGCAGCCCACGTTCGCAGCAGGCTTCAAGGGAGCAGCCTCTTCGTTGTCGCGAATCGTGAGCCTTACATTCACAACTGGCGCGACGGTGAGATTCAGGTATCGGTTCCGGCCAGCGGTCTGGTGGCGGCGATCGAGCCGATTCTCTGTGCATGCAACGGCACTTGGGTAGCTCACGGCAGCGGGAGCGCCGATACGCAGGTGACCGATGAACACGATCGGTTGCAGGTCCCTCCGGACGAGCCGTTGTATACGCTGCGCCGCATCTGGCTGAGCGCTGAAGAGGAAGGCGGCTACTACTACGGGTTCGCCAACGAAGGTCTCTGGCCGCTATGCCATAACGCCCACACCAGGCCAATCTTCCGCGCGAAGGATTGGGAGCACTACTACAACGTCAACCAGAAATTTGCCGATGCGCTGGTCGAGGAGATCGGAGCCGACGAGCACCCTGTCGTTCTGATCCAGGATTATCATTTCGCCTTGCTGCCTCGCATGGTAAAGAACCGCCTTCCGCATGCGCGTATCGCGATCTTCTGGCATATTCCATGGCCAAATCCCGAATCCTTCGAGATTTGTCCGTGGGAGCGCGAACTGCTCGACGGCCTCCTGGGCGCGGACCTGATCGGCTTCCACGTGCGGGCGCATTGCAATAATTTCCTGAACACCGTCGATCACGTGCTGGAAGCGAGAATCGACTGGGAGCACTTCTCCGTCAAACGCAACGATCACATGTCTCTGGTGCTGCCCTTCCCCATCAGTGTCGAATGTTGCGACGACACCGCCGTGCGGCCCGAAACGGATGTGGCTGATGAGCGCCGGGCTGTCCTGAAGGAGGCCGGCGTCGAGGCGACCTATATCGGGGTTGGCGTCGACCGAATTGACTACACCAAGGGCATCGTCGAACGATTCCAGGCGGTCGAGTCATTCCTGGAGCGGTATCCCGGCTATCAGGGAAAGTTCACGTTTTTCCAACTCGGCGCGCCGACTCGTACTCACATCAAGCGTTATGCGGATTTCCAGGCCGAAGTCGAGGCAGAGGCGAACCGGATCAACGCCCGCTTCAGGCGCGGCAGATGGTCTCCCATAGTTTTGCTGGTGCGCCAGCACAGCAAACCGGAAGTGCAGCGCTACTACAGGATTGCTCACCTGTGTATGGTGACTTCGCTGCACGATGGGATGAACCTGGTCGCGAAGGAATTCGTCGCTGCCCGGAAGGACGAGCGAGGGGTATTGATTCTTAGTCAGTTCACCGGTGCCGCCCGGGAGTTGCGCGACGCGATCATCGTCAATCCTTATGACATAGAGGCTACGGGAGACGCAATCGCGCAGGCCTTGCGGATGGATGTAAACGAAATCGCGGAACGCATGCGGCGCATGCGCAGCACAATACGAGAGCACAACATCTACTGGTGGGCGAGCAGCCTCATCGGAACGCTCTGCGAGGTGCGTCTGGAGCAGATGGAACCTGCGCCGGCTCCCGCGAACGATCGCGCAAACGACCGCGTAACGGTGGGAATCTAACTTGTCCGCCGCAGGAATCCAAAGCACGTTGCCCGATTCCAAAGCTCTCTCCGATTTCCTGGATCGCCTGAGGCCGGCTCCGGCGTCGGTCCTCCTGCTGGATTATGACGGCACGCTTGCGCCTTTCAGGGTGGAGCGTGATCGAGCCTATCCGTATCCGGAGGTGGTACCGATAATCGAGCAGCTCGTCGACCTGGGAAAGACGCGGGTCGTCATTATCTCCGGCCGCCCAGTCGCCGAAGTGAAGGATTTGCTTCATCCCTTGAGCGGCATCGAAATGTGGGGCGCGCATGGGCTGGAACGCGTCATGCCCGACGGCAGCTATCACCGGAGCTCAATTCCCCGCGACGCGGCGGATTTGCTGGCGCAGGCCCACAAGTGGGTAATGAATGCGAAGCTGACTCCGCTCGCCGAGATAAAGCCGGGAGGGATTGCGATTCACTGGCGTGGCATGTCCAAAGCTGAGGCGGAGTCGATTGAAGCGCGAGTCACCGAAGGCTGGATGGCGATTGCCCGCAGTCCGGAATTGAAACTCCTGAAATTCGAGTCAGGGGTGGAACTCCGTGTGTCGCGTCCTGACAAGGGCGATGCTGTCGCGGCCGTCCTCAGCGAGTCGGATCCGGCAGCGCCAATTGCCTACCTCGGCGACGATCTTACCGATGAAGACTCTTTTCACGCCCTGAACGGTCGTGGGCTGACCATCCTGGTGCGTCCCGAATACAGGTCGACGGCCGCGCAGGTTTGGCTCAGACCGCCGAGAGAGCTGATCGAATTTCTGCAGCAGTGGCTGAGGCGAATGGGCTGAACCTGATGGCGCAAAGCAGCGAACGTTAAATCCAACACCTTATGGGCGTGAGGCATCCATAGATGCAACACTGCCTGTACGGCCCTTTTTTGCACCGCAGCCTGGCTGAACCGAACGTATGAAAGAATCAAACTCCCCCGCTAAAGACGGCAGCCCGTGGCTGGACCGCCTGAGGGCTCTGCGCAACCTGCCTCACGTTCTCCGTATCCTCTGGGAATCCGGGCCGGGCGTGGTCTCGTGGGGAATTGCCCTGCGTGTGATCGTTGCCGTTCTGCCGTTCGGTATCGCCAAAGTAGCGCAATACATCATCAATGGCATTGCGGCGGTGCTGCGTGGTCAACCGCTGCCGTCGATCTTCTGGATGCTCGTTGTTATCGAGGTAACGCTCAACGTTCTTGTCGGCTTGATCACTCGCGCAATCGACTACTCGGATTCTCTCCTGTCCAATCGCTACACCCAGCACGCAAGCGTCAAGGTGATGGAACAGGCGGCAAAGCTGGACCTCACAACTTACGAAAACCCGATCTTCTACGACCGGCTCGAGCGAGCGCGCGTGCAGGCCACCGACCGGCTGGCCATGATCCAGCAGATGGGCCGCCTCGTGCAGCAGGTCATCACGACCCTGACCTTTTCCGCCGCCCTTGCCTGGGAATCTCCATGGCTGGTGCTGTTACTGATGGTGGGCGTGCTCCCGTCGTTTATCGGCGAGACGCACTATGCCTTTCTGGGGTACGCGAAGAATTTTCGCCAAACGCCGGCCAAGCGCCAGATGGATTACCTCCGACAGGTTGCGGGAAGCCGCGAGGGCGCCAAGGAGGTCAAGCTCTTCGGCCTCAGCAAATTCTTTACCGAACGCTTTCAGGCGCTGGCTCGGCAGATCTATGTCGAAGACGTCGCACTCGCCAGGTCAAAGCTGTTCGTGGGCGGTATGCTGGGCGTAATCGGGACTCTGGGATACTACGGGGCGTATGTCTATGTGATCTGGCGCACGATTCACGGCGCGTACAACATCGGCCAGTTCACATTTCTTGCTGCGGCGATTCAGCAGGCGAGTTCGAACCTGCAGCAGGTATTCTCGACGGTTTCGGGCATCGCTGACCAGGCACTGTTTCTCACCGACCTGATTGCGTTTTTTGAGATGAAGCCGACGGTGATGGGAAAGGCCGATGGTTTGCCGTTCCCTGAGGTGATCCGCGAGGGGTTCGAGTTTCGCAATGTCTCTTTTTCCTATCCCGGCACGACACGCAAGATTCTCCGGGACTTCAATTTCGCGCTTCGTCCGGGGGAGCGCATCGCTCTGATCGGAGAGAACGGCCAGGGCAAGACCACTGTCGTAAAGCTCATCACGCGCCTGTACGATCCGAGCCAAGGCCAGATCCTGCTCGACGGGGTGGACCTTCGCGAATATTCCCTTGAGGATCTCCATCGCCACATTGGAGTCATCTTCCAGGACTTTATGCGTTACGAGATGACTGCTCGCGAAAACATCGCGGTGGGACGCATCGACGGACAAAACACACACCGCGAGATCGAGCTCGCCGCCCATAAGAGCCTTGCCGATACCGTAGTCAAAAAGCTCGCCGACGGATACGACCAAATGCTCGGACGCCGTTTCGAAGGAGGCGTGGAGCTGTCTGGCGGCGAGTGGCAGAAGATGGCCCTGGCGCGGGCATATCTTCGCGACGCTCAGATGCTCATTCTCGACGAGCCGACAGCAGCACTTGACGCGCGAAGCGAGCTTGAGGTCTTCGAGCGCTTTGCGGAACTGACGGAAGGCAAGATGGCGCTGCTGATTTCGCACCGCTTCTCAACGGTTCGAATGGCTGACCGTATTGTCGTGCTCTCCGGCGGCCGTCTTATCGAGGAAGGGAATCATCAGCAGTTAATGGCCAGTGGCGGACTCTACGCAGAGATGTTCGAAATGCAGGCCGCAAGCTACCGATAGCTCAACGAAAGCGGGACAGAAGGGAATCATCATGACGCAGTCTTCAGCCGATCCAAAGATATCCGAGCACGTCCCGCCGTCCGCTCCCGTGCCGGAAACCCCGACCGCCGGCCTGCCGGAAAGGCCCTCCGTCAGCGATGCCGCGCTTCGCGAGCATGCAGACAAACTGGCTCGCGGGTGGGAAATGGCTCGCGGCGATCCGAAACAGGCAGGCTTTTCGAAGAGAATTGAGCGGCTCGAAAACCGGCTCGCGCATCTCCTCGCCCGCTGTCGCGCGATTACGGTACGGGGCGAACTGACTCCGCCTCTCGAATTGCTGGAGAGCTCGCGCATGATGGAATCGGCCATCACTGCCGGCAGCAGCGCGACCGACACATTCGTCGAGTTGCCTCATGTTCGCGTAGAGACACAGAACAAGCTCCCGAGAGTGATGAATCTCGCCGAGGGATATCTCTCAGCCGCGGGGGGAATCTGGTCGCCCGACTCCCTCACCATATACGTGCAGCAGATTCAATACCACGATGCTCTTCTGCTGGACGAGGTGATGGCGCTGCCACAAGCCCTGAAGCTGGCACAACTCGAATATATTCTCGACCGCGCCGATGAGGTATTTGCGGCGGGAAAAATTCCGCCAATCGAACAGTCGCCATTCTCCGCTGTGCTTCACAGCCTGAGAAGGCTTAACCAGGTGGAGTGGCGGAACATCCTTGAGCCGCTCGTCGCCTTCGATCCCATCCTGCGCAATGACCCGGCTTGTGTCTTCGCCCGGATGGAAGACGAGAGCCGGAATATCTATCAACTTCGTATTGCTGAACTGGCAAAGCGCGCTGATACGACAGAAATGGAAACGGCACAGATTGCGTTGCAACTGGCAATGGAGGCAAAGGCCAAAGGCGATCCAGACCCCAGACGGGCGTTCCGGACCATGCACATCGGCTATTACATGTTCGCCGAGGGACTCCCGGCGTTGATGAGGCGGATCCGCTACCAGCCCGCCTTGATCGAGCGTCTCCAGGCCTTCGTTCGAAGGAACAACGAAGATTTCTACATCGACGGCATCCTGATCCTGACCCTCGTGCTGATCGTGGCCGTAATCGCGCCTCTTGTGCCGCATCATGCCTTCTGGCCGGTTATGGGCGCTTTGCTGCTCGCATTGGTGCCCGCCAGCCAGGGCGGTGTCGACCTTATGAACAACACCGTCACCGCGCTCATCAAAACGCGGTCGCTGCCGAAAGTGGATTTTTCGAAAGGCGTTCCCAGGGACGCCACTACCTTCATCGTGGTTCCGACGCTGCTGCTGAATGAGAAGCAGGTCGAAGATTTGTTTGAAGAACTCGAGGCGCGGTACCTGTCCAATCAGGACCCGAATATCCATTTCGGGCTGCTCACCGATCTGCCTGATGCCGAAGCCCGCCCGCAAAACGAAAATGAAGATCCGCTGGTTAAGCTGGCTGTCCAGCGAACGGATGAGCTGAATGCAAAATACGCCGGACAGAACGGCGGGTCCTTTGTGCTGATGCACCGGCACCGCGTCTACAATTCGCGCCAGGGCGTTTGGATGGGTTGGGAGCGCAAGCGCGGCAAGCTTCTCGATCTGAACAAATATCTTCGGCACGAGTTCGACAGCTTTCCTATAAAGGCCGGACCGATTGAAGTTCTCGGTCCGGTGAAATACGTCATTACGCTGGACTCGGACACCCAGCTTCCTCGCGGCACGGCTGCGCGCATGATAGGAACTCTGGCGCATCCGCTGAATTGCGCGATCGTCGATTCGCGCCTGCGAATCGTAACCGCCGGCTATGGCATTCTGCAGCCCCGTGTCGGCGTCAGTGTCTCATCCGCCTCGCGTTCCCGATTCGCGTCGATGTACTCCGGCGAAACCGGCTTCGATATCTACACTCGCGCTGTCTCGGATGTGTATCAGGACCTCTTTGGCGAAGGCATCTTTGCCGGAAAAGGAATCTACGAAGCAGCCATTCTGCACCAGGTTCTGGACCGACGATTTCCGCGTGATGCTCTGCTCTCGCACGATCTGATCGAAGGCTCCTACGCGCGCGCTGGGCTGGTATCGGATATCGAAGTGATCGACGACTATCCATCGCATTACTCCGCTCATACGCGCCGCCAGCATCGCTGGGTCCGCGGAGACTGGCAGGTAGCCCAGTGGCTATTCAGTCGAGTGCCCGATGAATCCGGGAAGATGGTGCCGAACCCGATCAACACCATCTCACGCTGGAAGATTCTGGACAATCTCCGCCGCAGTCTGGTGCAGCCGTTCACGTTCATCATGCTGGTCCTGGGCTGGTTCTTTTTGCCGGGAGGCGCTCTGTATTGGACGATCGCGACTCTCTTGCTCCTGCTGCTCCCCGTGCTCGTACAGTTAGGGTTCAACTTCACTCGTGCTTTGTTGAATCTGAGTGTCGTCGGTGTAAGAGAGGCTCTGAGTACCTTCGCATCATCATTCGGCTTCGCCATTCTGAATCTGACATTCCTGCCGCACCACATGCTGATGTCGCTGGACGCTATCGCACGCTCCCTTGGCCGTCAGCTTCTTTCAGGACGCCGCTTGCTCGAATGGGAAACCGCGGCGCAAGCCGAAACCAGCAGGTCGCGAAGCACGTTGGATCGCTATCTGCTGCTTTCACCTCTTATCGCCGTTTCCCTTGGGGTGATCCTCGCCTTCACGCACCTTCATTCGCTGTATGCCGCTGCGCCAGTCCTTCTGTTATGGGCGGTGGCCCCGTTAGTCGCGGGATGGCTGAACTCGTTGGCGACGCAGGAGGAAGGACCGTTGTCCGCCTCGGACCGGCATTTTTTGCTGGTCCAGGCGCTCTACATTTGGCGATATTTTCTTGAATTCGCCGATGAGAGCAATCACTGGCTTATTCCCGACAATGTGGAAGAAAAGAACACTTACCAGGTCCGGAAGCTTTCACCCACAAATCTCGGAATGCTGTTCAACGCGAGGCAGGCGGCGTGCGAACTTGGCTTTCTCACCCTTCCGGAGTTTGCCCGCGCAACACTCGGTACCCTCGCTACTTACGACAGTCTGGAGAAGCACCGCGGCCATATCTACAACTGGTATGACATCGACACCCTCAAAGCAATTCCTCCACTCACTATCTCGGCTGTCGACAGCGGTAATCTTGCGGCATCTCTTTACACGCTGCATACCGGCGCACTGGATTTACTGAAGCGCCCAATTCTGAGCACCGATAGCCTCGCCGGGATCGAGCTACTGACTCGGATTGAAGGCAAGAAATCCGCTATCAACGGCATTTTCGCAAACGGCTTGGCCGAGCCTCAATCTGTGCGTAATGCCTTAACTCGTCTCCTCGATGAGGCTGGAAATTCGCGGCCTGCCGAGGTGCGCAACGCATCGGAAAACGGCTGGGCGGCAACTGAGGCCGAGCGTCGTCGCTCCGCACTTCGCGAGTTCGTCGCAAACTACACTCCATGGCTGCAGCCGCGCTTTGCCTTGCTGTTTGAGCTTTTTGCGTTCCATAGCGAGGCAGACAGGAAGGTTCCGGCGTTGGAGCGGGCCGACGAATATGCCAGAGGGCTCGTATGGAGGTTGGCACAATCGGAAAAGGCCCTTCCGCCGGAGCTGGCGCCGGTCGCAGCGGAATTGCGCTCGCTGGTCGGGCAGTCGATCCATAATCTTGGAAAGTTGAAACATGATATTTCGGAAATCGCCGCAAAAGCCGAGCATGCCGCGGACGCCATGGAGTATGGATTTATGTACGTGGAGTCCCGCAAGCTCCTCTCCATAGGCTTCGATGGCAGCACGGGCGAGCTGCACTCGGCGTGTTACGATCTGCTCGCCTCCGAGGCGCGTATTGCGTCCTTCCTGGCGGTCGCCAAGGGAGACATTCCTCAGCAGTCCTGGTTTCGGCTTGATCGTTCCCATGTCCTGGTGGATGGTCGCCCTGCCCTTCTTTCCTGGACCGGAACTATGTTCGAGTATCTGATGCCGGCCCTGTGGATGCGCGCCTTCCCCGACACGTTGATCGCTCAATCGCTGGAATCTGCCGTCTACATCCAGCGACGCCATGTGCGGAATATTCCCTGGGGCATCTCCGAGTCGGGATTCGCGAAAATGGATCCTCTCGGCCGCTACAGTTATCAGGCGTGGGGCATCCCGCAGCTTGCGCTGAAATACGGCGCCGAGGATGGGCCGGTAATCTCTCCTTATTCCACCTTTCTCGCCCTGCCCATTTCCCGCAGGGAGGCGATTGCTAACCTTCGCCGCATGGAAGCAATGAAATGGACCGGCGCTTACGGTTTTTATGAAGCGGCCGATTACACGCAGGGCAAAGAACCCGTGCTGGTGCGCTCGTGGATGGCGCATCATCAGGGCATGTGCCTGCTCGCCGTCACCAACCTGCTCAGAGAAAATGTGATTCAACGCTGGTTCCACGGCACTCCACGGGTGCGGGCAGCGGAGCTTCTGCTGCAT
>JAFAMZ010000415.1 GCA_019232935.1 Silvibacterium sp. | reverse complement strand
AGCTGACGTAATATGAGTTTGCGGCGGGATCCGAGAGCCATGCGGAGTGCGATCTCGCGGGACCTATCGGCGGCACGCGCGGCGAAAAGGCTCCCAAGGTTGGCACACGCAGCGAGCAGGATGAGGCCAGCCAACAACATCAAACCTGCCATGAAAGCACGGGTGGGCTTGCCAAGGGTATTTCCGGCAAGTCCCGGCTGAGACAACGAGAATTTCAGACCGTCGTCTTCTTTCGGATACGTCTTCGCCAGCGAAGCGGCTATCGTGTTCACATCGGCAGCAGCCTCCGCCGGTGTAACTCCGGGCTTGAGATGACCGATGACCCAGTCGGAGTGGTTGCCACGCTCCTCCAGTGAATCCCAATCGCGAAGCTGAGGAGAATTAAGCATGGGAACCCACAGATCGGGCGCGAAGAAGAGTTCGGTACCGCGGAAATTGGGCGGCGCAACACCAATAATCGTAAAAGGATGTTTGTTGACCTGAACGGTGCGGCCCACCGCAGCAGGGTCTCCGTTGAAATAGCTGTGCCAGAGGGCGTAGCTGAGGACGATCTCGGGCATGCTGTTTTTTCCATGCTCTTCTGAAGCATGAATGAAGCGGCCAAGGTACGGCTGAATCCCAAGCGCATCGAAGTAGTTGCCGGTCACCACGTAAGGCCAAACGACGGCAGGATTTCCGCTACCGGTATCGAGACCGACGCCGCCCATAATGTCGTAAGAAACCAGCGAATCGAAGGTGCGATTCCGATCGCGCAGGTCACGGTAATCGGGGTAGGACTGCGAGGGAGTAGTCTCCGCCTCGTAATTGCGCTCGACCATGAACAGGTTTTCGGGATGCGGAACATTGAGGGGCCGCAGCACCAGCGCATTCAACACGCTAAAGACAACAGCATTGGCGCCAATGGCCAGGGCCAGCGTGAGCACGGCGGTCAGGGCGAATCCAGGGGCCTTTCGTAACTGCCGCAGAGCGAGGCGCAGATCGGAGTTCATGCTTACCCCTTGTGGTGTGAATTTTCCTTATCCCGGCGTGCTCCTGCCTGAATGAGTCCTACGCAGGTTGAGGCGCCGCGGTTCCGCGGAGTTTGAGGCGGGTGTTCTCAGAGCGAGCGCTCGAGGATATCGGCTGTAGCGATCAATGCCGAAAGAAGTCTGCTGAGATCCACGACAGATGTAGGCGATATGTGATTGGGCTCTGCAATATGGCGCTCGATCTCATCGATGGACCGCCTGACCTTCGACAACGTGTTTCTCGCGCCCTCAGGATTCATGCGAGCCTGAGTCGCCGCAATCGAGCAGAACGTTCGCGCCGTCATGATCCGTGAACAGATCGCGTGGGCCCTGATTTTCTGCGCTTGAATCCGCACGCGTTCAAATTCGGCGACCAGATCGGCGGGAGCGACATTTGGGGTTTGGATCATAACGCTGGCTGCCAAAAACGACTGCGAGGCTTAGTCGCAAAATAGCTGAGCATATTTATAGCGCTCTGCCGCCAAGATGCGACGACCACCTGCGAATGAGATGAGTGGCTGCCGTAACTAGTTGCGAACCTGGTAGCGCCATCGGGGATCGAACCCGAACTCTCCGCCTTGAGAGGGCGGCGTGTTAACCAATTACACCATGGCGCCGAATGAGGAGCTGGCCGGAAGCGGTCCGCCTCAAACAGCCAACTTATCTAAATATACCAGAGGCGCCGGTATTTAGAGCCACGCCTGCCGAGCGGTGATTAACGTAGCGACACTCGTTTCGGCGTTTGACCTGAAGACGGGGGCGCGCAATCGAAACGGGATATCCGATTGCGAGCCCGCGCGTTTTCTTACTGCTTCATGCCGGTCTGCTGATTGCCTCCAGTGTCAATGATGAAGTCGTGCTCGGATTGGGCGGTGAGCACTGCGCCGGCCATGTCCCCGCCGGTTTCAGGCGTGCCGGAGATGAGGCCGTTGTTTGCTGTGTATCCGTCGCCGAAGCTGGTGACCACCTGTGGGAAATGGGAGCGGAAGACATGGAGCGAAGAGGCGGGGACGAAGTCTCCGTAGAGCGTGGATGCCGAAGTCTGAGCAAGATTCGCGAGGTTGGTGGCGAGGGACGTCGGATCGGTGTAGTCGTAGAGCATCCGGTACATGCTCCAGATGGGGTAACTGCCGTTCTTTACGTTCTCGAAGGGCGGCAGGCAGGGAACGGATACGCACTGCGGAAGCGCTCCGAGGCTGGCTGGGTTCGGGTTATCGGGAGAATAGAGGGGATCGACGCCATTGACGGTGAGGTATTTCAGGTTGCTTGCAGCAGAGCCGGCGAAGTTGCCGAAGCTCCAGAAGGCGTAGCCGAGCGAGTCCGGGATCGAGTTGACGGTGGAGATCATCTCACGGGTGCCGATGACGCGGCCGCGCGTGGCAGCACCTCCGGCGGACGATCCGAAGATGTGATAGAGGGGATTTCCGCTTTCGACGGTGCAGGGCTGCAGACCGGCACAGGCGTTGTTCGAGGGCAGGATACCGGCCTCCTGTCCGGTGACGCGGCCAAAGGCCTGGGCAACGTCACCGGCAATTTCGGCGGAGTTGGAAACGCTGAAATCTATCACGTTGTAGGCACCAGAAAGAGGGTCATCGATCCAGACGTGGAGCGGTTGGTCGCCGTCGCCGGGAGCGCCGGCAAGATCGCGAACGCGGGGCGTGACGCCGAGCAGAGCATTGCTGAGGGAGAACAGATTCACGTTGGTGTAATTGCCGTCTCCGAGATGGCCGGAGCCGGTCTGGGAGACATTGGCGATGACCAGCACGGGCGCTGCTCCGATGGGCAGTTCACGATAGGGACGGACGGGGAGCGCACCGTTTACGGGGTCGACGTCGGGAGGGATGAACGCATAGTCGACGGGGTTGGCGCCGGCCATGCTGACAGCGCTGAAGATGGGCTGGCCGAGCCAGGGAGTGGCGAGGGGTCCGCGGTAGCCGACACCGGTGAAACCACGGCCGACCATAAAGGACCCGTAAGGGGTGAGCGCACGGTTGCTGGCAAATTTGGCGTCCTCTGGGCGGATGTCGCTGAGCCCGGCATTGACGGAAGAGCCGTTGACTATGGCCTGAATGGCGGCGGGCAGCGGTGTGGCGGTTCCGGCGAGATAGGGAAGGAGGCCAGCATCAGCTGTGCCGATGTAGCTGGCAGGCAGGTTGACGATTCCTTTTGCCTGATAGAGGCGCGCCGCGACAACTGAATCGACCGCCACATAGTAGCAGACGATACCTCCGGGCTGCCCGGCGGCGGCCTGGTTGTTCCAGATGATCCAGATGTCGCCTCCCTGCGGGGCGATCAGGCCGCTGCGCGGGTCGGTGACGGTGATGGCGTTTGGGCCTCCGGGATTGCTTTGCGTCCAGTAGTTCGTGCCGCAAAGCTGGTTGACGTTCGTAGCCGCCAGCGCGAAGGTATTGAACTGCGCCGATGATCCGATGGCGTAAAAGGTGGCTGCGGGACTGAGCGAAACGCCGGTATTTGACTTGAGAGAGAACGATGCAGGCGTGAGTCCGGCAACTGAGGCTCGCGCTGTGAAGGAACCGGTCGAGTTCGCGTATGCGGTGATGGTCGCGCGGCCGTTGGAATCAGTGATAACGCTGCCTGCTCCGGGGAAGCTCAGGCCCGGTCCGCTGAACTGGACGGGAACGCCGGCGACGGGCGATCCGAAGATATTGAGGACTTTGGCGACCAGGGGCTGCGGGAATGCGGGGCCGCCTGCGCTGAGTGTCTGTCCTGAACCGCTCACCGTGGTGATGGAGGCCAGGGGCGGCTGCGTGACCTGCGTGAGCGTTGAGAAGCTCGAGGCGAAGTTCTGATCTCCGGAGTAAGAGGCTGAAACGATGTTACTGCCGATGGAGAAGCTGTTTGTATTGAAGGTCGCCTGACCATTGGCGAGCTGGGTAGTTCCGAGATTGACAGCAGAGCCGCCACCCACGGGAGCCTCCTGCCAGAGAATGGAGCCGGTTGGCTGTCCGCCGCCGGACGGATTAACAATCGCGGTAAAGATCACCTTAGAGCCTGCGAATTGCGGGTTGACATCGGAGTAGAGGGCGGTAGTGGTGGCTTGACGGAGGCCGGTGGCGTTGAGCGTCAAGACGTAGCTGGAAGGTGTTCCGCTGGTGGGAATGGTCACGGTCCCTGTGTAAGGAACGTCCACTCCGGGAGGCAGCGGCCCAATGATCAGCGCACTAAACGCGATGGAGAACTGGCATGAGGCTCCCTGAACCAGCGTCTGACCGGAGCAGTTATCCGACTGCAGGAGGAAAATCTGCGGAAGGCTGTTTGAGAGCGATCCCAGAGTCAGTGTCGTTGAGCCTGTATTTGTGAAGGTGAAGGTTTGCGGCTTTGAGGTGGTTCCCATGGGTTGCGGAGGCTGGAAAGCGAATGGGTTTCCGGGCGAGATCGTCATTGGAGGGAGACCTATGGCGCGGACAGTCTGGTTCTGCGAGTCGGCGAGGTAGACGATCCCGCTGCCGTTCACAGCGACGCCGGTGGGCGAATTCAATTCGGCGAATGTTGCGGGAATTCCGTCGCCGTTATAGCCTGCTGTGCCGTTTCCGGCAATGGTGCTGATGGTGCCGGTTGTGCTCACCTCGCGGATGCGCTGGTTGTTGGAGTCCGCAATGTAAAGATTGCCTGCGGTATCCAGAGCTACGCCGACGGGGTAACCCAACTCGGCCGTGGTGGCGGGAATGCCATCGCCGTTATAACCGGCGGTCCCATTGCCGGCAACCGTGCTGATGATGCCGCTGGTATCAACCTTGCGTATGCGCGCGTTTGCGGTGTCAGCGATGTAGAGATTGCCGAATCCGTCGGTAAAGATCTCTTCGGGGTTACTCAACTGCGCCGTGGTCGCGTATATTCCGTCGCCGTTGTAGCCTGCCACTCCGTTGCCAGCGACTGCGGATACGATTCCAGCCGGGGTTCTTTTCAGCACGCGCTGATTGAAAGTGTCGGCGACGTACAGGTTCTGAGGGCCGTCGATGGAGACGCCGAAGGGATGATTGACCTGGTTCATGCCGGTCCCTGTGGTGCCGTCACCAAGCAGCGTATTGATGGTTCCACCTGGGGTAACGATTCGGACTCGATTATTGAGCGTATCGGCGATGTACAGGTTGCCTGCTGAATCGACGGCCAGCCCGAAGGGATAGTTCAGACTTGCGCTGGTGGCAGGCCCCCCATCTCCGGAGAATCCGGCAGTGCCGTTTCCGGCGACTGTGGTGAGGTTGCCGCTGGTATCCACCTTTCGGATGCGGTGGTTGTATGCATCGGCGATGAAGATGTTTCCGAACTGATCGAAAGCGATGCTGAAAGGAGTATTGAGCTGGGCTTCGATCGCGAGCCCGTCACCGCTGAATCCGGCAGTTCCATTTCCTGCGACTCTGCTGATGATCGGCTGCGCCTCAGACGAGATGGAAGCGAACAACGCGAGGATCAAGGTAGCTGCAAACGCGAATCGAACTTTCATGACGGCTCCCGGTAAACCGTTCCTGCGGCTTGACACCGCAGCGGTTTTATTCTTTCGGGCGCCACACCTCGGCTTTGCTGCGCATCTGAGCACACTTTGCCTGTCCCGGCGAGTGGTTCAAACATCCCGGAGAGGCGAAAGGAGCAGCTCAGGCAGACAGCACAACAAAGATCTGGTTCGGCAAGGCCCGGGTTAAGTCAGCAGTTGAAAACCTCCGGCAACGCCGAAGGTTTCCGTCGCAGGAAGACGGCGGACCAGTGTGCAACCGAGCGTCCACCGGTTCAGCGGATAAGGAGCCTGGAGGAGGAAGTTGGGGCGTCCTTTTCTGCCAGAAAACTACACGATGTGTCAGATTTGGGACACCGGCGCGATGTAAATGTTGAGAGAATTTTGTTTTTGGCGCCTGCCGGGAAAACAGCTGCGCGATGAAGTATCAAGCCGTCACCCAGGTGAGAAGATCGGTGAGGGTTGCCGCCGAAGTGGATTGGGTCCCTGGCGCCAGCGATGGCGAGACGGCAACCGCCTGGTTGTGGCCCTCAAACCATACGAGAAAACACGAGCGCTCGGAGCCTGGAAGGCGCTGCTGGTTGATCCAGTTGTAGTATGCGCCCATGTCGCCGTCGATGAGAGAACCTGCGGGGTCAGGCGCAGAAGCGTCAACTTTGGAGAACAGCTCATTCATGGGACGCTGGCGCTGACGGACTCCAAAGCGCACAAGCATGGTGACGGGCTGCGCACGGCGCAGGGCTTCGCGCGCTGTCCACTGGGCGAACGTGGTGCTGAAGATCTGCGTACCGGAGCCTTCGGTGAACACCTTGAGCTGGAAGTAACTGAGCACAGGGTCTGCGGAGCGATCCATTCCCAGATCAGCAGGAGTCAGCTGGGCAAGATACGTGCGCAGTTCCTCGGGACCCATGCCGGGTCGGGCAATCTGGGCCTGCATGTTGCGGAGCAGGGCGGCGCGGAGCGCTTCAAGACCGTGCCACGAAACACAGATGAGAGCGGGGCTGTGCTCGGCGGGCTGACCTCCGTCGATATACCAGTGCCCGTAAGGAAGGGGATGAGCAGCGGCGCGCGCTGCCACCGCCTCGAGAAGAACCCGAACGCCGTTGTCGGGCTTGACCTGCGCGAAGTACGTCCCATGTTTGCGCAGGTTGCGGAAGAGGGGTTCGCCGGTTGACGCAACTCCCTGCCCGATGATGGCGATGCCGAGCCGGTTGATAGGCGGCGGCTCAGGCGGGATGGCTGCATGGATGCGATCGCCATACTCGGTGGCGGCCCTTCGAAAGGCGTCGAGCTGATGAGTCGACCAGAGGTATTCCGATTGCTGTTCGACGAATTTTCCCGGGTGTCCAGGCCAGTCGGACTGTTCGAGCTTCGGCGAGACGGAAAGCTGAGAGAAGGCCTGGAACCATTCTGCGATTTGCGCGGGCGTAAGCCCGGAGAGAACGGAGAGCTCGCCGGTCACTGCGCGACGCTCTGCCGGGAATTTGTAGTCAAAGCCTGCGATCTCACGAAGCAGGCTGGGCAGGAAGCTGAGAGGAAGCCGGCGCAGCGTGTCGAGATTTGCGACGGCGAGCTTCCGGGCCTCCGGAGGGTATCCGGCAAACTGGTCGGCAGTGAGATCGCGGGGGAGCATCCGGCTAGAGAAACTCCGTAAGCGGTTTGCCCTGCGCGAGGGTAGGAGTGAAGCCCATGATGCATCCCAGCGTGGGCACAAGGTCTGTCGACTGCATCGGCCGGTCGTAGACGACGCCTTCGCGGACGCCGGCTCCCAAGGCCATCATCCACGTAGTGCGCGACGCGGGGTCGCCGGTGCGGTGGTGCTGGAAGCCATTGCCCCCGGCATCCTCGTCGGAGTCGCGACCGAAATCAGGGAGGATGAAGAGAGTGGTGTTGCCTGCGTATTCGGGCTCGGTCTCGATGATCTTCCAAAGCTCGGCGCAGAGCCGGTCGGTGCGGCGGATACCTTCAATGTAGAGTGAGTAGGTTCCGGCGTGGGCGACGTCGATATCGTGCATCGTGATCCAAAGGAGACTAGGAGCCTGCTGGCGCATGAGCTGACGTGCGATGTAAAGAGAGAGCTCGTCGGGGCTGGAGAGCGTCTTGGCGTGAGCCTTGAAGTCCTCGACGGAGAGCTTCAGGACCATTTCGAGCTGCTCGAGTTCGAACTCCGTGCCGCCGAGCTGCGGGGCATAAAGAGGGGTCTCGTAGTTGTCGCGGAGCAGGTGCTCGTAGTCTGTGGTGGCGCCTGACATTGCGGCGGTCAGTAGATGCTTGGGCAGAATGACACGGGCTCCCCAGCCGGGACCGTAAGACCGATAGCCGCTCTCGCCGATGCGGTTGAAACCGTTGCTCGGCGCGACGACCCATGCATCGGAAATAGGACGGTTCAGATCCTTGCGGAAATACTCGAAGACGGTCGGGTGCTCGGGCGGGACAGCGGAGAAGTTGTTTAGGGTCTCGTAGACTCCGGTGGTGAGGCTCGCGGTAGCGACGTAGTGGCCGAGAATGCCGCGGTTGACGACCTGCGTGAAGAAGCTGGATCGGGGGGCGAGCTCTTGCAGCAGGTGAGGGATGTTCTGCTGACCGTCGGGCGCAAAGGTCTCCTGATCGCGGGCGCCTCCGCCGAATGTGACGACGATGACCTTGCGTTTTCTGGCTGTAGCCCCAAAGACAAAAGGGCTGGCGCTCATCACGGCCGAGCCGGCGACAAGGCCTGCGGCCGAACGAAGAAAGTCACGGCGGGTGCAGGCGAGGGCGCGGGCGATATCGCGCGGGCTGCAGGCTGGGAATCTGTCGCTCATGATGAGACTCAGGGCTTGGCTGCCGCAGGGGCGGCTTTTGCCGTGTAGACGAACTGCTGCACTTCGGCTCGCTCCTTATCGAGGTCGGCCATATGCTGTGCGCGCAGGCGCTGGTAGGTTTCGATCTCCTGCTGCGCTCGGTCTTTCTGACCCGTGTGAACGTAGACCTGGCCGAGGCGATAATGGGCGTCGGCGAGTTCGGGGTTTAACTGCAAGGCCCGTTCGTATTCAGGGCCGGCCTTTAGATAATCGTGCTGATCGGAGTAGAGATTGCCGAGCTGAAGGTGAGCCTCGGCCAGCTTTGGATCAAGTTCGACCGCCCGCTCGAGCAGAGACTTCACCTGCTGAAGATCAAGCCCCGGATCCGCCGCGCGCTTCCCTTTCCATAAGCCCATCGCGTAGTAATAGCAGGCCTGCGCATTCGCTGGCTGAAGATCGCGAAAGCGGCGGAAACGCTCGATGACGGCGTCGGCCTGTGTCGGCGAGCTGTCGTAGGCCTTGGAGAGGAAATAATAGCAGCGCGGATCAGATGGATCGAGATCGGCTGCAGCAAGAAGGGCCTTGACGGCATCATCGTATTTGCCGCGCGAGTAAAGGGCCATGCCGAGTCCGATGAAGAGACGAGGAGATTTCGGGTAGAGCTCCGTGCCCTTTTGGAAGACGTCAATCGCGGGCTCGTAAGTGCGGTGAAGGAGAAGTTCGCTTCCCCAGTGGAAGAGATTGTCCTCGCTGGGATCCATGTGGCTTGCGGTCTGAAGCTCGTTTACGGCATCAATATATTGGCCCTGCTTTTCTTCGATCTGACCAAGCAGGCTGTGCAGTTCTGCGGTGTTCTTCTGCTGCAGGAGATTCTGGACGAGTTGGTGTGCCTGATCGAACTGGCCAGTCAGGAACCAGGTCATGGCGAGGTCGTATCCGTTGTCGTAAGAGGCTGGATTGATCCGCTGAGCTTCCTCGAGATAGGGCGTGGCTTCGGCGAGCTTCCGGGACTGGACGTAAATCTCACCGAGGTTGTGGTTGGCGTCGTAGTCGTGAGGTTCGAGGGCCAGAGCTTTTCGGAACTGCTCCTCAGCGCCATCGGTTTTTCCTAGATGAGAGAGGCATGCGGCGAGATTGGTATGCGCTTCGGCTGAGTTCGCCTTTAACTGCATTGCAAGCTCAAGGTGACCCAGGGCCTTTGCATCCTCCGACTGAGCGGCATAAGAAAGGCCGAGAAGCTCGTGAATCTCGAAACTTCTGGGCGCGTAGGGCAGGAGCTTTTCAAGCTCCGCGGCAGCCTCGGCATATTTTCCGGCGTCGTATTGGGCTACGGCGGACTGAAATTGGCGGTCGAGGTTCTGGGTGCGGTCGTCCTGGGCTCCAGCCAACAGCAGAGAGGTAAAGAGAATCGAGAGGACGGCCAGCCAGGACCTGCACTTCATGTGTTCAAGTCTAACTCTGCTGATTGGC
>JAFAMZ010000399.1 GCA_019232935.1 Silvibacterium sp. | reverse complement strand
GAGAAGGGCTTCATGCTCGAGGGCGCGAGACTCGCGGAGCCGAGTCCTCACGCGATCGGGGGCGGGGTCAATGTAACCGGGATGGCAAACAAGCTCCCAGGTGCCGGACGGCGCGACGGAGAGTAGCCGGTGGAGTGTTCCGCTGTCGAGACTGCCTGTAGCCAATATGCCAATTGCGCCGTCGGTGGTGGTAAGGCCGGCATGCTCGATCGTGCGGAAGAAGACGCTACGGCGAGCACGCATAAGCCTGATCTGCTGACGGCGAACCCAGGCAGCGTGAGGAGCTGCGTTGACGGCCCATTCCGGCTCGAAAGGGTTACGAACAGCTCGCACGCCGCAAGTCTGCGCGGCTCGCAGCAGTGGGCGGAGCACACGGAGAAACATGTGGGTGTGCTTGTGGGTATCGAGATGGGTCACGTGGATTCCGGAGTTCTGGAGACGGCGGATCTGGGCAGTGGCTTCGGCCTCGATTTCCGATTCAGGGATCCTACCGCGCACCAGGTCTCCGATGAAGGGGCCGAGCGAGGGGCGGAAATGCCCTGAGGCCAAGGCCAACCCGGGGATATTACTGTATGGGAGCGCCGGCTTGCCATCAACGAGGACGATGTGGCAGCCGACTCCCAGACGGGTACAATTCCGCGCGCAGCTTGCAGCGGTCTGGAATTGATCTGCTGTCGCCATGAGCGTGGCCGAGCTCAAGGCGCCCTCCCGGTGGAGCTCCAGGATGGACCGGTTGACTCCCGGGGTGAGCCCGAAGTCGTCGGCGTTGATGATGAGGTAAGTCACGCGCTGTCAGTCTACAACCAGGGGTTACTCCGGCTTGGCTGTTAACACACACGGGGGATGGCCATGGCTGGCCTCATCTGCCTAAACTGCAGACTATCAACGGGATTATTTCCGTTGGCGTTGAAAGGCGGTGGGGATGGCGATAGCGCGATGAGATTGCAAGCCGATTCGATTTGTCAGGGCAAATTCGAACCGCCAGCAACCAGAGAAGAAAGGCGCAGCGCTCGGGCGGATGGTAAAATACCTGCAATGCGGAACGGGATCGACAACGGCCCGTGCACAGACAGGCATCATCTTATCTTCCGGTTAGCCCGGGCGGTTAGCTCAGCTGGTTAGAGCGCCTGCCTTACAAGCAGGAAGTCGGGGGTTCGAGTCCCTCACTGCCCACCACGCAATCTCCCGCACGAACGTCAAGACCTTCTGTAAGAGAATCTTGGAGGGGACGGCCATTTGGATACCAGAGGCCATTCTTCGGGGATCTCCTTACACGGCGCCTCAAAACATGAAGATTTTTTGCCGATAACACTCTTGGTTGTGCATGCAAGGCTATCTGCTTGATATTTTGATCCTCGGGCTGCTGGTCCTCCTCTTCGGGTCGATCTATCGCACCCGTCCGAGCGCGAGGCTCCGGTACTGGATTCTCGGATGGCTCTGCGTTCTGGCGCACTTCGGCATCCTGCTGATCAATTCGAACAATGAGGGGGTGACAGCGCTCCTCGACTCGCTCGGTTCAACAGCGCTGCTGCTGAGCGCCGTCTCTTTCCTGCTTGCGGCGCACAGGATGAGGCTGGGCCCGAGGACTGGCGGGCTGCACGCTTTGCTCCTCTCTGTTCCTGGGATCATTTACATCTTTCTGTCGCGGTTCCAGATTGGATCGCCGGCCATTCTCATCGGGATTGCCGTCATCGCCGAGGCCTGCATCATCGTCGTCGCACGTTATTTGTGGCTTCGTCATGAGCTGTTCCAGAAGGTCACGACGGCTTCAGCTAGTGTGGCTATTGGATGGATTACATGGTGCGCTATCCACGGAGACGGCGATACCGGCACGTATGCTTTTCTGACGCAGTTGTACTTGATGAACGCGGTGCTTTATTGGGAGGATTTTCGCCGCTGGTCGATGGGTGTGATCACGGCCGTAATCGGGCTGTTAGCGTGGGCCGCAGTGTTTCCGTGCGCCCTGGCGCTGGACGCGTTCCTGCCGAAGCTTCAGGTATCGCCTGAGCTGTGGAACATACCGAAGTTCTTTGTGGAATTCGGAATGATTCTCACGCTGCTGGAAACCGAGATTATTACAACCAGCAAGCAACGGGAGGAATACCGGGTGCTGTTTGACGGCAATCCGCACCCAATGTGGATCACCGATCTGAATTCCCATGTTTTCCTCAAAGTGAACAAGTCCGCTGTGCTTCAGTACGGGTACTCGGAGGAGGAGTTCCTCAGGATGACGCTGCGCGACATTACGCCTCCCGAGGAGATGCCCGAGTTGGAAAACCGGGTCAGGAATGTGAGTGAGGCGACTTTCATCACGGGGCCGTGGACGCATGTGAAAAAGAACGGGAGCCGCATCCAGGTGGATACGGCATCGCATAGCATCTTCTTCGAGGGGTGCAGGGCGCGATTCACTCTTGCGCAGGATGTGACGGAGCGGCAGCAGCTTCACCAGCGGCTGGTGCACCAGGCCAACCACGATGCGCTTACCGGCCTTCCCAACCGGCTGCTGTTGACCGACCGGATGGAGCAGACCCTGGCTGGAGCGGCACGCCACGGTAATCTGGCCGCAGTCATCTGCCTCGATCTGGACCGATTCAAGCAGATCAATGACACCTATGGACACACGGTCGGAGACGTTTGTCTCAAGAAGCTCGCGGAGCGGCTCTGCACGCGGCTTCGGGCCTCCGATACTGTGGCGCGGTCGGGTGGTGAAGAATTCACGGTACTGCTGGGCGATTTGACGACCGCGAGCGATGCCGAGCTGGTGGTGGCTGAACTTCTGGCCGGCATCCGGCAGCCGTTTACGGTGGATGGCTACAACCTCGAATTATCGGCGAGCATCGGGATAGCGATTTACCCCACCGACGGCACCGATTCGCAGGCTTTGTGGCGCGCAGCAGACACCGCGATGTACAGGGCCAAACACTCGGGCGGCAACCAATACCTATTCGTGTCGAACGAGATTTCGGCCTCCGCCTCCGAGGCCAATGAGATTGAGGTCTCGCTGCGCCGGGCGCTCAAGGATGGCGGATTCGAGGTCCATTATCAGCCGCAGTACACCATGGGCGGCACACTCTGCGGGCTGGAAGCGCTGCTGCGCCTGCGCCATCCGATAGTGGGCATTATCCCGCCGAACCGGTTCATTCCCATAGCGGAAGAGAGCGGTCTGATTGTGCCCATCGGCAACCTGGTCTTGGAGCAGGTCTGCCGGGACCTTACCGGGTGGCACCGCGCGGGGCTGCCTCTGGTTCGCGTGGCTCTCAACGTTTCTCCGCTGCAGTTCATGCGTTCGGATTTCGCTGTGCAGGTTCGGGCGGTTCTGGCCGCTTTCCAGATGGACCCGGGACTGATCGAACTAGAGCTGACCGAAACGACGGTGATGCGGAAACTGGACGAGATCGCGCGGCAGATGCTCGACCTATCGCAGGCCGGAGTGAACTTCTCGGTCGACGACTTTGGAACCGGCTACTCGTCGCTGCGGCATCTTCATCAGCTCCCGATCCAGACACTTAAGATCGACCGCTCATTCATCGAGCGCATCAGCGAGCCGAACGGCACATTTGCTATTGTGCAGGCGATTCTGTCGCTCGCCCACAGCCTCGAGATGCAGGTAGTCGCAGAGGGGGTGGAGCGTGTCGAGCAGATCGAAATCCTGCGCGAGCTTGGATGTGATGTTGTCCAGGGTTTCCTCTGGGGACGCCCGCAGCCGCCAGCATGCGTGCCTCAAATCCTTGCCGCCGGCATTGCCGAGAGCTCCCTTCCGCTGAATGGCACAAATGTTGCTGAGGAGCGGCAGCCCTCGATTAATTAGCGCCGGCAGCTTGACCTTGAAGAGTAGTTCTGCAAATGACTTTGGCCGGATCAACAAGTCCGCCGTGAAGGTGGGCAATGGATCTGCCTCGCTCGGTCGGAGAACGTCAGGCTTGTAAGTGATGTGCTCGGGCAGAGAGTGTAACAACCTCCCAGAAGTATCTGCACCTGCCCTCAAAATCTGGCGGGGATTGTGAACCAGAGCAATGCGGGCACAGCCGCACAGTCGCAAGCCCGAGATTTACGTCGCGTTTGCGTCACAGCTGGCGCGAAGCGTCGCAAACCAGAATTCGGAGTTGTTGAATTATGGCGCGCCCAGAAGGATTCGAACCTCCGACCTATTGATTCGTAGTCAATCGCTCTATCCAACTGAGCTATGGGCGCACTCTAAGGTGGGTGGCTGCAAACTGCTCTAAGAATATCAAGTTGCAATGACCGGTGCAAACAGGCGATCTCTGTTATCAAGCGGATGAGCCAGTGCCGCTCGATACATCTTGTTATACTGCGGCTATCGACTCCTGCAATTGCGGTTCATCTCCAAAGGGAAAACCATCTGATGCCCACAGCCCGCCCGTGGAAAGCGCGTCTTTACGATGCGTATGTATCCAGCGGCCAAGCCCGTCAGCAAGGCGAATCCATAAATCCAGAGAAGCTTTTCAGCCCACGTAAAGCGTATCTGAACCATCTAATCAGGAATCATCTTCCGCAGACCCGCGACTCGAGCATTCTGGATCTTGGGTGCGGGCATGGCGCTTTTCTTTATTTCCTCTCCCGGGCCGGATATACCAACATAGCCGGAGTAGATACATCGCCAGAGCAGATCGAACTCGCTCACCGGCTGGGCATTCAACAGGCGGAACTGGGCGGAGTTGCAGATTATCTCGGACGGCGCCATGACAGCTCATGCGACGCGGTGCTGCTTATGGACATAATCGAGCATCTCGGCGCTCAGGAACTTTTCGATTTGCTCGACTCGGTTTACCGCGTTCTTGTCCCGGATGGAGTCTGTCTCGTGCATGCTCCAAACGCCGAAGGCCTCTATGGTATGCGCGTCCGCTACGGCGACTTCACACACGAAACCGCCTTCACCCCGAATTCAGCGAGCCAGATCTTCCGCACCGTCGGATTCCGCAGTGTAGAAGCATTCGAGGACAAGCCGGTCATTCATGGGGTGAAAAGCATTTTCCGTCGCGCCTTATGGCACTCCTTGACCCTCTACGACCGTCTGTTGCTCCTAGCGGAAACCGGATCGGGTGGAGCGATTCTGTCGCAGAATTTCGTGGTCCGCGCCACGAAGTGATGTCACTTGCTCGGTGCTGGAGCAGGCACCGCTTCGGCAGGATGCTGTGGCGGAATCAGCGACAGTTCTTCCTCAATACTGAGGCCGGCGCGGCGCAGGAGTTCGCTCACTTCGGCGTTGGTCAGCCGGGTTCCGTCGTACTCCACCCATACTGTCTGCTGCTCGGGGTTCAGCTTCAGTCCTCGGATGCCGTACACCTCGCGCATCTTACCCAGGGCAAGCATCACAGCTTCGCTTGGGTGATATTCGTACCGGAAGAGCGCATCCAGCTGTGTCATGTGGAGATGATAGCAGCTACAGATTGCGCAGGTAGTTCTCAATCTCAGGACTCGTCCAGTCCTGAGCGCCGATAAACTTCCGCCGGATGCGCCCCTGCCGATCGATGACGTAGGTTTCAGGCGGCCGCGTTGTCCCGAACGCCAGGTTCGACTTCTGCGACAGGTCGAGTGCGATGACCATGTTGCGCAGGTGATTTTCGCTCACGTATTGCCGATAGGCATCTGCGTCGGTATCGAAACTCACCGCCAGCACGACAACGTCCGGAACCTGTTGCTGAAGCTTCATGAGGGAAGGGAATTCTTCGAGGCAGGGCGGACACCACGAAGCCCAGAAGTTCAGGATCACGGTCTTGCCGCGATACTGGTCGAGCCTGATGGTCTCGCCCTGGTCCTGAATGGTGAAATTGGGCGCAACCATGCCTACCTGCGCCGGGTGATCCCCGCGATCGCAGCCTGTCCCGGCAGCGGCAATCATCAGCAGAGACAAGACAAAAGGCGCCTTCGAAAGGGCGCTCCGTTGCCTGCCGTTGAACCAAATCACCTCTCTATAATAAAAGACCGAAGTGGACTCAGCGCCCGATCCGATACTTGTCCAATCCGCCCCGTTCAAGCTCTGCATCGTTATACCCGCCCGCAACGAAGAAGATTGCATTGGCGGCTGTCTCCGCTCGCTGGTTACGCAGTCTGAGCCCGGATGGCAGCTCGGTCGCGACTGGGAAACCATCGTTGTGGATGACAATTCCTCCGATCGGACGCACGAGATTGCGGCTGAATTTCCCGAGGTTAAGGTCATGTATGCGCCGGCACTGGAGAAATCCTGGACGGGAAAGGCAAATGCCTGCTTCGCGGGAGCGAAAGCCGCTCTGGGCGAATGGTTGCTGTTCACCGATGCCGACACCGTCCACGAACCGGGGCATATCAGCCTCGCAGTCGTCGAAGCGGAGCGGCACAACGTTGCCATGCTGTCGTATTCGCCGCGGCAGATCGTCACCGGGATTGCCCAGCGCGCGCTGATGCCGCTGATCTTCAGCGAACTGGCGGTGACGTATCCCCCGGCGAAGGTGTCCAATCCTGAGACGCATCTCGCCGCCGCCAATGGCCAGTTTCTGCTCGTTCGCAGCGATGTGTATTTTCGGATTGGCGGACACGAAGCGGTGAAGGATGCGGTGCTCGAAGACGTGGAGTTGGCCAACGTCATCAAGCGGCGCAAGCTCGGACTTCGTTTCCGCTATGCGCCTGAGGCCGTCTCCACGCGCATGTATCGCAGCTTCGGAGCAATGTTCGAAGGCTGGACAAAGAATCTCGCACTGCTCTTCGGCAATCCCCTCGCCCTGGCCGCGTGGCGACTGCTGGACCTTGGGCTGCTGATCGGATTGCCGCTCCTGGCGTGGTTCTTATGGGAGCAGAATGCGCAACTGGTGGTTATCGGAGCGCTGATGCTGTTGTGGCTGCGCAATCTCTGGCGTTACTATCGGCGTGTTGCAAAGTCGAATTTCCCCTTCGTCGAATGCCTTATCTCGCCGCTGGCGCTGCCGCTTTTTGCGGCGCTGCTCTATCGCAGCTGGTTTGTTCACACCGTAACAAAGCGGGTGAGCTGGAAGGGAAGGGATTATGCGAGCCACAACCGCTGAACCCGGCTCAAATCTCTGTCATCTATCATTGAAGAAGCATGATTCTGCTCACTCGCAAAGCCGAGTTTTCCGCCTCTCATTACTACTGGAACGATGCATGGTCCGAGGAGGAGAACCGCCGCGCCTTCGGCAAATGCGCCAACCGCAACGGACACGGGCATAACTACACGCTCGAAGTGACGGTGGCGGGTGAGATCGATCCCGTTTCGGGGTTTGTGGTCGACCTTAAAGACCTGAAGACCGTGCTCGAGCGCGAAGTGGTCAGCGTTTACGATCATCGCCATCTCAACCTCGAAGTGCCTGAGTTCAAATCCGCCAATCCGACCACCGAAAACATCGCCATTGCCATCTGGAAGCGCCTCGACGGAAAAATTCCAGGGGCGAAGCTGCATCGGGTTCGCCTCTACGAACTGCCCGATCTCTTCGCCGATTACTACGGTGAGGCATGAGAGCCTACTTCGGACGCCGCTACACCCTAAGCGCCTCGCATCGTCTGCACTCCGATGCGTTCGATGAGGCCGGGAACCGCGCCGTCTACGGCAAGTGCAACAACCCGCACGGGCATGGACATAACTACGTCGTCGAGGTGATTGTCGGCGGCGATGTCGATCCCGTCACAGGCATGGTCTGCGATCTGGTTGCGCTCGATTCCTGCGTGAAGAAAGAAATTCTCGATCGCTTCGATCACACAAACCTCAATACGCATGGCTGCTTTCAAAGCGTGGTGCCGACCACGGAGAATTTCAACATCGAGGTGCACCGGCTGCTGACCGCCGCATTCACGCAGGGCGAGATCGTCTCGGTGCGGGTGGAAGAGACTTCGAATAATTCGTTTGAATATCCCGTTCGCGGCTCCAGTGCATCCCAGGAAAGGAAATTCAGAGATGAAGAACAATAACCATCGCCACGCGAGCGCGGCGCTCAAGGAAGAGATCATCGGGACCACGGGCCTTGAAGACGTCTCGACGGAAGAGATCTACCGCGAACTGATCCGGCGCTTCGATTCCGATCCCACGCGCGATGGGCTGATACGCACTCCCGAGCGCATGGAAAAGGCAATGGCGTTCCTGACCAAGGGATACAGCGAGGACGCCGCCAGCATCCTGCACGATGCGCTGTTCGATGTGGACTACGACGAGATGGTCATCGTCAAGGACATCGAGATGTACTCGCTTT
>JAFAMZ010000393.1 GCA_019232935.1 Silvibacterium sp. | reverse complement strand
AATCTTGCGCGCCTGCAGGCGTCCGGGGTGACGATCCTCGATCTGGCGAACGCCATCGGCGCAGCGAATACAATCGATTCTCCGGGGCTCTACGACGAAAATCATCAGCTTGTGCTTACGCTGGTGGGATCGCAGGCGCACGACATTCAGAGCCTGCGCCAGCTCAATGTGAAGGCAACGGCGAACGGCGCGCCGGTGCGGGTGAGCGACCTGGCTGAAGTGGTGAAGGCGTCGCAGCCCATTTACACCTATGTCTCGGCGAACGGCCACCCCGCCGTGCTGCTGAATATCGCGCGCCAGTCGGCCAGCAATACGGTGGCGGTTGCAGACGGAGTTGCCGCCGAGATCGCGCGGCTTCAGAAAGACCTGCCGCGCGGAGTGAAGCTGGAGCCCTTCTACGATCAGTCGCAGATTGTGCGCGAAAGCATTGCCAGCGTGCGGGACGCGATTCTGATCGGGCTTTTCCTCGCATGCGTGATTCTCTTTCTGTTTCTGCGCGACTGGCGTTCGGCGCTGATCGCGGGACTTGTGATTCCCGTAACTGTAGCGGTTACAGTTCTGGCGTTGTGGCTCATGGGACAGAGCTTCAACCTGATGACGCTGGGCGGACTGGCCGCCGCGATTGGGCTGGTGATCGACGACGCAATCGTAGTAGTCGAGAATATCGTGCTGCATCGCGATGGGGGGGAGACGCGATCGGAAGCGGTACGCAAGGCCCTGCACGAGATTTCGCGGCCGCTCATCGGTTCGACCATCACCCCCGTGGTTGTCTTTTTGCCGCTGATTGCGGTCACCGGGGTTACGGGCAGTTTCTTCCGAGCCCTTGCAATCACCATGGCGGTTTCGCTGCTTACATCGCTGGCGCTCGCTGTCACGTGGACGCCAGGGCTGGCTATGCTGCTGCTCAAGCCACGGGCGGGCCGAGCTGGATCCACTGAGCACGCACAAGGGCCATACCTGAGCCGCCTGACAAGATGGCACCACGCTGCGCTGGAGTGGTCGCTGGGCAGGCCGCTCTGGCTGGGAATGCTCTGCCTGCTGCTGGTAATTGCCAGCTGGTTTACCTACAAAGGCCTGGGCTCCGATTTGCTGCCCGAGATGGATGAGGGCGGCTTCATCATCGACTACATCATGCCCGCGGGAAGCTCGCTGGAATCTACCGGCAAGGTTCTCGACCACGTAGAGCAGATGCTTCGCGACATGCCCGAGGTAGAGAGCACCAGCCGCCGCACCGGGCTGCAGTTAGGCTATGCCGCAGTGACCGAGACAAACACCGGCGACATCAGCGTCAAGCTCAAGCAGCATCGCAGCCGCGCGATCGACGAGATCATTGCCGATGTGCGAAACCAGATCAAAACGTCGGAACCCGAACTCGATGTCGAGTTCACGCAGGTACTGCAGGACAATATCGGCGACCTGTCGAATGCGCCGGAACCGATCCAGATCAAACTGTTCTCGCCTGACGCCACGCTGCTGACGAAGATTGGGCCCCGAGTAGCGGATGAGATCGGGAAGGTGGCGGGCGTGGTCGATATCCAGAACGGAATCGATAACACGATCAGCGGCCCCGCGACAAACTTTGAAGTGAATCCGCAGGTCGCCACGCGCCTGGGATTCACGACGCAGGAGGTCGCGGAAGACGCAACTTCGATCATGGATGGGGTCGAGGTTGCGAACCCCGTTATCAGCAACGGAAAATCCTACCCGATTCGGGTGCGTCTGGGTGAGGAAACGCGACGATCGCTTGAGACGATCGAGAACACGGTATTCAACTCGAGCTCGGGCCACACAGCTTCGCTCGGATCACTTGCCACGGTAACGCAATTGCCGCCGCAGAATGAGATCCGCCGTGAGAATCTGCAGCGGCTCGTTGTAGTGACGGCGCGCCTTGAAGGAACGGACCTGGGAACTGCGGTGCAGCGCGTCCGGCAGCGCGTCGCTGCCATGCACCTGCCGGCCAGCGTTCGAGTGGTCTACGGCGGGACCTACGAAGAGCAGCAAAAATCGTTCGCGGAACTGACGCGGGTGCTGGTCATGTCGCTGGTTCTGGTGTTCGGCGTTCTGCTCACAGAGTTTCGCAACTTTGCCGCACCGACCGCGATCCTCACCTCTTCGGTGCTTTCCATTGCGGGCGTAGTCGGCGCCTTGCTGCTGACCGGAACGACCTTCAATGTCTCGAGCTTCATGGGGCTCATTATGGTCATCGGCATTGTTGCCAAGAACGGCATACTGCTCCTCGACGCCGACGAGCGATACCGGGCTGAAGGCGCCGACGCTCGGGCAGCAATGCTTCATGCCGCGCAGCGACGGCTTCGCCCGATTCTTATGACGGCGCTTGCAGCCATTACCGGCATGCTGCCTCTCGCGCTGGCTCTCGGGCAGGGATCGCAGATGCTGCAGCCGCTGGCCATCGCGGTGATTGGCGGGCTGCTGATCTCGATGCTTCTCAGTCTTGTGGTCACGCCGGTGGTTTATTTCCTGTTGACGCGCAATGAGGAGCGGGAATTTTACGACCGGCAGGATCGTGAGCTTCGCGAGGCGTCAATTCAGAGCCATTAATTATTTTTCGGCGACGGTTGCAAGCAGTGCCGTAACGGTGGTTCCCTTCCCCTGCTCGCTGTGAATTTCGATCGATCCGCCGGCGTTCTCGACGATGCTCTTGCAGATTGAGAGGCCCAGGCCGGCGCCTCCGGTCTCGCGCGACCGCGATTGGTCCTCGCGGAAGAAGCGTTCGAAAACGTGCGAGAGGTTTTCGGCTGAGATGCCTGTGCCGAAATCCTCAACTTCGAGCGTCACCTTACCGGGACCGTGCCCGTTCGACCGCACCCTCACGCGCACCTCGGATCCGCGGCTGCTGTGTTGCACGGCGTTCATCACGAGATTGGATACGAGCGCCTGTACCGCCTCCCGATCCATCTGGACCTTCACTCCGGCATCATTGGAGAAATGCAGTGCCACACCTCGCCATTCGGCATAGCCCGTCAGGTTATTGACGGCGTTTGCGGCTTCGCTTGCCAGATCTGACTCGCCGGATGGCCTAGCGGCCCGCTCCTCAAATCGCGCCAGCGTCAGCATCCGCGAGACCAGCTCCTCAACGCGCTGATTGTCTTCAAGAATCCGGTCGAGGCCGCTGCGGTACTCCTGCGCGGACCTCGTGCGCATGCTGAGTACCTGAATCGTCGACCGCACCACCGCGACGCCGGTTTTCAATTCGTGCGCAGCATCGCTGACAAAGCGCCGTTCGGCTTCAAATGCCTGACGAACGCGGGTGACCATCTGCGCGAGAGCATCGGCGAGGGGCCGTAACTCCGCGGCCTCCAGTGCCGAGGCGGGAGCTGCGAATTCCAGCACCGACGGTTCAATCGACGATGCGGCTGCCGCGAGATCATTCAAGGGCCGCAGCAGCCGGCGAGCCAGAAGGACCAGCAGCAGCGCCGTCAGGCAGACCGATGCCAGGCTGAGCAGGAGATAAAAGCGCGTCTCTTCCAAAATCTCGTGCCAGACATGATCGCTGCGTATGGCGTAGACGACGGTGACGGGACGGCGCAGCCCCTGTCCACCGGTCTCTGCGCGGTCGATGATACGGAGTGCCCTTCGCTGCAGCACGCGATAGTGGCTTCCGTGGACCGTCACATCCCTGAATCCATCGCGGGAGCCGAGGGCCGCGGCCGACATGTTGCCCTGCGAGGCTCCCACGATTTTCCCGTCCGCATTGTAGACCGCGAACAGCTCTCCTCTTCCTGGTGAGAATTCCTCGGGATCGACCATTACATTGTCGCCTGGATCTTCTGCGTCCTGCACGGCCCCGATCAGGGAATCGGAGCGTCCCTGCAGCGTGGCGTCGAGAGCGCGCAACCTCGTTTCGCGTTCATGCCAGAGGGCAACCGACGCCATGCCCAGCGCGCAGAGCATTTCGATCGCAAGCACCGCGAGCGTAGCACGCCTTAGCAGGGAGTTGGTTTTCATGCGGCCGATTCGTCCCGCTGGTTCAGTCGATATCCGCGGCCGCGTACATTTTCGATTACTGTATGCTGCGCGGCCCCGCGAATCTTACGCCGGAGGTTGGAAACATGCGCCTCGATTACATTCGAGTGATGCTCCCAGGTGAAGTCGTATAAATGTTCGAGCAACTCGCGCTTCGATACTATTTTGCGCGGGTGATGCATCAGGTATTCGAGGATGCGGTATTCGGTCGGAGAAAGCTCGATCTGCTGATCGTGGGCTTCCACGGTCTGAGCGGCGAAATCCAGCTTGAGACTGCCGTACGTCAGAGAGTTCTGCCGCACGCCCTTGCCACGGCGAATCAGCGCCCGTGCCCGCGCGATAAGTTCTCCCAGATCGAAGGGCTTCGTCATGTAATCGTCCGCGCCCAGATTCAGCAGTTCGATGGTGCTCTTCACTTCCGACACCGCAGTGAGGACGAGCACCGGCATCTGTCGGCCCTTTGCGCGAAGCGCCTTCAGGACCCTGCTCCCGGATTGCTTGGGAAGCATCAGATCGAGCACGATCAGGTCGTATTCGACCGCATCGCAGGCGAGTAGGGCTTCCTCTCCGTCATGTGAGACATCGACCGCGAATCCCGGCCCATCCCGGAACGCCGTGGCTACGTTCGCGGCCAGTCGAGTCTCGTCTTCGACGACAAGCACGCGCATGGAAAGGCTTTCTAACTGCATGGTCGCTGGATACAACGGGTCGGCGACCGGAGTCTCCTCTTACGATCATATCTCCCGCCATGCCGGCCTCATTCACTGCTGCGCGACAACGACAATCATGAACGTCCCCGGCTTGGCCTTGGGGCGTCCGGTCGTCGCAGGCTCGAATTCCGCGGTGGGCAGATAGAATCGATTCGTCGCTGAATCGACACCAAGCGTGCGCGCTCCGTCGGGAGTCTTGACGCTCTGGTCTATTTTCAGGCCCTGCGCACCGATCGCGGCTGTGACGAGCGAACCATCACGGCAGCTTGCGAACGCATGTCCCTTGGCCAGTCCTACCGCGTCGACGCCGGCTCCGATGGGAACCGAAGACTCAACCTTTCCTGTGTCTGAGTTCATCTCGACGAGCTTCTGCGGATTACGGCAGCCGATGAAGAGACGATGCTTCACCGGATCCATCGCCATGCCGACCGGATGGCCTCCCGGCGCAACCGGCCAGCGGGCGATGATTTTCCGCGATGCCAGATCGACGACGGCAACCAAATCTTTGTCTTCAAGGTTGATGTAGACTTTGCCCGCGTCGTCAGCCGCAAGGAATTCCGGCGCACCCCCGAGTGTGATCGGCGGGTCGATCTTGCCGCTTTTCGGATCGATATCAGGCTTGAAGGTCATCAGGACACCTCCATCGCCCGAGACCGCCAGGACGAGATTGGATTTCTCGTCGTAGATGATTCCATCGGAATCGGGCACAGTCGCGATTCGTCCCAGGACCGAGTAGTTGTTCAGGTCGAAGACGATGATCGCGCCGCTCCCGCCGCCGTCTGTAATGAATCCGCGGTTCAGGCTGGGCACAATCGCCACACCGTGCGATCGAATCTGGCCGGGGATATCGCCGAGCACCTTGCCTGAATCGGCATCGATGACCTGTGTATGCGTCGTTCGCGTTACGAACAAGCGGTGGCTCCGGGGATCGACGGTCACGTAATCCCAGCCTCCGTCGCCGCCGATGTGCAGGGTGTTCACGACGGCCCAATTCGCCTGGGCGAAAGCCGACATCAGGGGTGCAGACAGCAGAGTTACTGCCACAGTGAGGAATCGGTTGATCGGTCGCAAGTTGACGTTCTCCTCTAAACGGCGGGATTCGTTCTTTGCCGCTTGCGCAAAATCGTAGCGATGGACACTTAAGATTCGCTTAAGAGCAGCATTGCTATTGGTCAGTGAGGCCTTTTGGGGAAGAAAAAGAAGGCCGGAACCAGCGGCTACCGGCTCCGGCGAATTAGTCCAGACAAGTGGCTGGCGGGCATCGGCGCAATGCGCCCATGGGCGTTCCCACCATCTCAGGCGTGAACACTGTCGGCGCGATGATGTTTCGGTTGAATCCGAAAAAAGGGGGCGGAGAAGAAAAGCCGTCCACGCAAGGATATTGTTGGTGTCGTGTACTATACCCGCGTAGCTGAAGCAGGTAGCGACTTGACACGAAACTATTTTGACTTGACCGAGAAATGCGCTGTAGTCGTCGGAGGAACCTCCGGGCTGGGGCGTGCAATCTCGATGGGTCTGGCCGACGCGGGGGCCGATGTTGTGGCTTCCTCGCGTCGTGGCGAGGAGGTGGATCGGATGGCGAGCGAGATCGAAGCCGCGGGCCGCCTCTCTTTGCGCATCACCGTCGACGTTCAGGACCGCGCTTCCCTACAGAGGTTACACGACGAAGTACTGCGATCTTTCGGGCGCGTGGACATCCTCGTGAACTGTGCAGGGACGACCCTGCGCGTCCCCACCCTGGAATGCTCGGAACACGACTGGGCGAGGGTGATCGACATCAATCTCACCGGAACGCTGCGCGCTTGCCAGATCTTCGGGCGCACGATGATCGAGCAAGGCTACGGAAGAATTATCAATATCGCCTCGCTGGCCACAATGCTTGCATTTTGCGATGTGGCTGCCTATGGAGCGAGTAAAGCCGGCGTGGGGGCGCTGACCAAGTCGCTTGCTGTCGAATTTGCTCCACACGGGGTGACGGTGAATGCGATCGCGCCGGGAATTTTTCCAACGGCGTTGAACGGCGAGCTGGTTCTCAACACCGAACGCGGGCGGGAACTGCTGATGCGCACCCCGATGAACCGCTTCGGAGAGGCCGACGAGATCGCGGGAGGAGCGGTTTATCTGGCGTCCAATGCGGCTTCTTTTGTCACTGGAGAGATTCTGGTCATCGACGGCGGATTCATGGCGAGCGGGGTGAACCGGTGAAATGGAGCAGGGCTCAGGCGCTAGGGTGGGGATCATTGGCTCATCTGAACAGCGCCCCCCATAAAGTATCCACAGTCGCGTGGCTGATGGCCGGCGCCCCGATGCGGCGCTGGGCCAGCCAGGCGCGTCCGTAGAAGACGCCGGCAATGGCGGCAAGCAGGACGTAGCGCCAGTTGAAAAATGCGTTCCGCTTGTTGAAGTGGGAGAGGCCAAAGACGACGGCTGTGATCAGCAGTGACGCCGTACGGCCGTTTCTTCCGTCTGTGATTTGTTCGAGCTTCCGTTCGAGCAGGTTCTGCATCCAGCCGCGGAAGAATATCTCCTCGGGCAGGGCAATCATAAAGAACGTAAAGAGCCATGCCAGCGGTACTGTCCAGAGCCGCTCAATGTGGCCGTGCCAGTGAAGAAAGCCAACTGCCAGCCCGAGCAGGACCGCAATCGGCGTGAAGAGAGCGAACTCGCGCAGCCCGAACTTCCAGTCCGTCCAGCGCACCTTCAGGTCGAAGCCCACGCCGGTAAGCCCGCGCACGGCGAGAAATCCGTACAGGCCGGCGTCGAGGAGGATGAGCTTGCTGATGAAAGCCAGGCCGCGCGGCCATGCCGGTTCCAGCCAACGCAGGTCGACGGCTAGTCCCAACGAAATCAGGACAGCAAAATCCAGCACATGGCCGCGCTGCTCGGGGTCGATCGCGGCAACAGAGGCCAGGACCGCGGCCACCAGAGGTGGCAGCAGCACGTAAACTGCGAACCACTGCCAGCGAAACGATCCCAACGGCAGTGTCGTGAGTAGATATGGGATGGATAGCAGCACAGGCAGGCCGACCTGCGCCGGGCGCGGGAGGGCGCGGATGCGATCCGGCAGCGTGCTGCAGAATCCGAAGGCCAAGACCGGAGCAAAGGCGAGAATCGCAGCGGTGAGGGTCGTCCAGCGGGTGAGTTCCGGAGGGATCTGCGTCACGAGAGCTATGGTAAGCCGTCTCTTAGCGACAGGTGGCTGCTATCCTTAGAGCCGCATGAGCGTTCCGGGTTTTCAAAAAACACTGCTGCCTATTCTGAAGTTTGTTAGCGATGACCAACCTCATCGACCGGCTGAGACACTTGCTTACGTACAAACTCAGTTTGACCTGACTGAGGAAGATTTGACTGATCGCCTTCCAAATGGACGTACACGCTTAATGGACCGAGTGTTGTGGGCAATTACATACCTTCGCAAGGCGAGGCTTATCGAGTCGATCTCTCGGGGAGTTTTTAAGATAACTGAGCGTGGCAAGACGCTATTGGCGGAGAAGCCCAGAGATCTCACGGCCAAAGATCTTGAAAGATATCCTGAATACCTCGAATTCGCGCGTAAGGGGAGGGTCGAAGGAAAGCAGCCTGATACGACAACTCAAGAGTCTCCCGAAGAAGAGTTGAATCGAATTTTCAATGCCATCCGGAAAAATCTTGAAATTGAGTTACTCGACGCGCTCAAGACTTCTTCTCCGACCTTTTTTGAGAAGGTCGTTGTCAGTCTATTAGTTGCGATGGGCTATGGCGGGTCGATCGAAGACGCTGGCCGGACGACTCGGCGAACCGGCGATGATGGAATCGATGGGGTCATCAAGGAAGATCGCCTTGGACTGGACGTTATCCATATCCAAGCCAAGAGATGGAACACTACAGTTGTAGGTCGGCCTGAGATTCAAAGCTTTGCAGGCAGTCTCGAAGGTCAACGCGGTAAGAAAGGCGTTTTCATTACCACGAGCTCATTTTCCGGTGAGGCCCGAGACTATGTATCTCGAATCGAGAAAAAGATAATTCTGATAGATGGAGCCGAATTTGCGAGGCTCTGCGTAGACTTTGGCATTGGGGTTCAAGACCGGACTTCGTACATTGTGAAAAAGATTGATCCGGACTTCTTCGACGAAGGTTAGCTGCTCGCTTTACCGCACCCCGGCCGCCAGTAGTGTTGCTGAAGAATGCCGCAACGGAACCTTTGGTGTGGTCGATGGAGAGTCGTAGGACTTGTACACCGTAATGTGGAAGCAGGACTGGTAGAACTCCTCTTCCACGTCGAGTTTGCCGGCCATCTGCAGCGGATAGAGATAACCGCGCATCCAGGCGATCTCCGACGCAGACATGCCCTTTTTTGCAATGTCGACGGTTGCTCCGCTCAGGTGCGGCGAGGCGATGTCGCCCTCTGCCGGGGCTGCGTTGCCGTTGATGTCGAGGAGATGACGCTGGTATTCGACTGTCCGCACCGCCGAATTGACCTGCACGGACCGGCGAAAGCGAGCATAGTGAGCCCGTGCCAGGTCGACGAGGAACTTCGACGTCCAGGGGCGGCAGTAGCGGCGGTTCGCCGGCAGACCCTGGTTGATGCGCAATGAGGCCAGCATGGGAACCGGGACGAGAGCCTTCTCGCGGCGGAGTTCGTTCAGCTGGGCTTCATTCTCGATCCGGGTAAGACCGTCGGCTTCGGTCCGCTCGTTCTGCCGGACAAGGGATTCGTGCGACCCCACCAGAGGCGCCATGTGCATATTGATGAGCGGCTCGGCAGGAATGGTAGCAGTTAAGGGTGTGGTCTCCGTTGCCAATCGGACACGATGATGGGAGACCGCATAGTGCACTTTTACGGTGTGCCCCGCCGCATGAGGTGCGACCGCGTGGCTGTGGCCTGCGCTACGACCGTGGTAAGTGGCCGGCTGAAATCTGTAGGCACGCCGATGCGCCGGGCCGGTATTGTGAGAAATCGTTGCCGCAGCAGAAAGCGCCGGTGCCGCAATGCAGCACAGCGTGAGAACAAAGGGAAATCGAGCGCAATTCATCGGTAGACCGCGGAGAATCCCCGGTGCAAGCCGGAAGGCTGGCTTGTTTGGGCCGAGAAGCCGGTCAGAGCTTCTTGAGCTTACTCAACACGGCATGCCAAGGAAAGTAGCAGTGGAGGTTCCTGTAATTTCTTCACGCTTTCAGAATTTGTCGAAATTGGTCTTGACAAAAACTACCCGATCACATACGGTGTATTTCACATACTGTTTCACGCACAGTGTGTGACATATGGAAACCGAACTCTTTGAAAACCTTCGCCTTGAGTTGCGGCGCGGCAGCCTGACGGTCGCCGTTCTGGCCCAACTAAGGACGGAGCATTACGGATACGCCTTGAGAAAGGCGCTGGAAAGCCATGGCCTGGCCATCGATGAGAACACGCTTTACCCTCTGCTGCGTCGTCTGGAAAGCCAGGGTTTGCTGGTGAGCCATTGGCGCGAGGAAGACAAGCGCAACAAGCGTTTCTATCGGCTCTCGGCCGAAGGCGAAATTATTCTTTACCGGCTGTTGAACGAGCACGAAGCCATGAATGCCGCTATTGACCGGATCATGGCACCTGTCCCCCCACCGCAAACTACAGAAACAGCGTTCGAGCACCCGGCGCTTGAGCGCAAGGAACAACTGCAATGACCAAAACATCGACCGATCTAGTGGACCGCTATCTGCAGGCTGTTGGCTTCTGGCTGCCCCGCTCCCAGAAACAGGACATCCTTGCCGAAATATCCGAAGACCTGCGCTCGCAGATCGAGGACCGCGAGACGGAACTCGGGCGCACGCTGACCGAATCGGAAGTGGCAGAGATTCTCAAACAGCGCGGCCGTCCGATTTTCGTTGCCGGGCAGTTTCTGCCGCAGCGGTCGCTCATCGGCCCGGCGCTCTACCCGATCTACATCTTCGTACTCAAAATTGTCGCGCTTTGCTACCTCATTCCCTGGTTGGCAACGTGGTTCGGGATCCTGATCTTCCATCGCGCAGAGGCGACGGCGAATCTTTCGCGGGACTGGCACACGCTGCCGACCTTATGGACGGTCGTCTTCACGCAGTTCGGAATCGTAACGCTGATCTTTGCCGCTATCGACCGGGCGTCGGCCAAGGGCACTTGCATGAACGACTGGGATCCCCGGAAGCTGCCCAAAGTGAAAGTCGAAACCCCCACCAAGCGCCGGGTCAATGCGGTCGCCTGCCTGGTTTTTGCAGTTCTCGGACTTGTCTGGGTTCTGGCCATTCCTGATAACCCATTCCTGATCCTCGGGCCGGCCGCGGCTTTCCTGACCGGCGCACCCATCTGGCACTCGGTTTATTGGCCACTGGTGGCACTGGCGGTCGCTACTATTTTCGAACATGCGTTCGTTCTGGCCTGGCCTCATCTCACATGGTTTCCTCCGACATTCCGCATCGCCACCACGCTTTTGAGCGCTTGGATTGTAGGAGTATTGCTGCGCACGCAGACCTATCTGTTGCCTGCAGATCAGAAGTTTGCTCAGGTAGCAGGAATCGTGAACGTCTGCATCCTCATCAGCGTTGGGATCTGGGGTATCTGCCTGGTCGTGCAGCTGGTTTATTACACCTGGTGGGCATTCCGGGAGATACGGCGGGCACTGCAGACGGCCACGCTGCACCCGGCATGATCCCGGAGCAGGATTTTCATTCCGTTCGAACCAAATGGCGGGGTAAAATTCCCGCCAAAACGAAATTGCAGCGCCAACCCCTTTGGAGGACTTATGCCCGACCCAGTCACTGTATCCTCAGAGCTGACCGCGCCCCCTCTAAGCGAAGCCCAGCGCGTGGTCGACACCTTTGTTGCCCCGTCGAAGACCTTCACCGATCTGCTCCGCAAAGCGACGTTCTGGGGTCCGTTGATCATCATGATCCTGGTCAGCGTTGGATTCGCGTATGCGGTGCAGCAAAAGGTGGGTTGGGACAAGGTTTATGACAATATCCTGCACCAGAGCCCAAAAGGTGAGGAGCGCTTCGCGCAGATGCCACCCGACCAGGCTGCGAATGCAAAGGCCACCGCGGCCAAGTTTACCGGCTACGTAGCGTATGCCTACACTGTGCCGATTCTGGTTATTACGGCACTGACAACGCTGCTGGTCTGGGTTACGGTGAATTTCGGCTTTGCCGGCCAGGCAAAGTACGGGCAGATCTACGCAGTCAACATGTATGCAACCCTGGTGATGAATCTGAAGTATCTGCTGGCCATTGTGGCATTGTTTGCGGGCCTCGCGCCGGAGTCGTTTCAGCTGCAGAATCCGGTGGGCACCAACGTCGGATACTTTCTCAGCAGCGATGCTCCGAAGGCCCTCATGGCGTTCTGCACTCACCTGGATTTGTTTGAGATCTGGTCGGTGGTTCTGGGCGTCATTGGGGTTTCGATCGTGGCCAAGGTATCGCGCGGAAAGGCAGCGGCAGCAGTGGTGGGCTGGTGGGTGATCTTTATTTTGGTGGGCGTGGGATTCGCTGCGGCAAGCTGATTAAATGCTGTACCGCCTGAAGATCAGCGACGCGTTAATTCCGCCAAAGCCGAAGGAATTCGACAGCGCGGCGTCGATCTTCATGTCCTGAGCAACATTAGCCACGTAGTCGAGGCGGCATTCCGGATCGGTATCCTCCAGATTGATGGTTGGAGGGGCCTTCTGGTTGAGCAGCGCCAGTACGGTGATGCCGGCTTCGAGGCCGCCTGCTCCGCCGAGCAGGTGTCCGGTCATGGACTTGGTCGAGCTGACCTTAAGCTTCTTGCTGAGGGCGTGCTCGCCGAAGACGAGCTCGATGGCGCGGGATTCGTTGCCGTCGCCCAGCGGAGTAGACGTCGCGTGGGCGTTAATGTATTCGATCTCCTCGGGCTTCATTCCGGCGTCGTTCAGCGCCGCGCGCATGCTGCGCTGCGCGCCTTCCCCCTCCGGAGCGATACCGGTCATATGGTACGCGTCGGCGCTCATGCCGTATCCGCGAAGCTCAGCCAGAATTTTCGCGCCGCGAGCCTTGGCGTGTTCCAGCTCTTCCAGAATCAGGATTCCCGCGCCCTCGCCGACCACGAATCCGTCGCGGTCCTTGTCCCAGGGGCGGCTGGCTCTTTCAGGCGAATCGTTGCGTGTCGAAAGCGCACGCATGGCCGCAAATCCGCCGACCGACATCGGTGTGACGGCGGCCTCGGAGCCGCCGGCAATCATCACATCGGCATCGCCGTGCTGAATGATGCGCGCCGCGTCGCCGATGGCATTTGCGCTTGTGGTGCAGGCCGTGGCCGTAGCCGAGATAGGTCCCTTGGCTCCGTACTTGATGCTGACCTGGCCGGCTGCCATGTTGACGATAGCTGCGGGAATGAAGAAGGGCGATATCTTGCGCGGACCGCCATTAAGCAAGTTGGAGTGCTCGCGCTCGATGACTTCGAATCCACCGATACCCGATCCAATGAAGACGCCAAAGCGGTCAGCATTCGATTGATCGATCCGGAGGCCGGCCGATTGCAGCGCCTCTTCGGCCGCGCCGAGGGCCAGATGGATGAAGCGCGCCATTTTGCGCGATTCCTTTTTGTCAACAAACTTGAGAGGGTCGAAATTCTTTACCTCGGCGGCAAAGGTAACGGGAAACCCGGTCGCATCGAATTGGGTGATGGGCGCAACTCCGCTCTTGCCCGCAACCAGATTCTTCCAGGCCTCAGGCGCGGTATTGCCGACTGCGCAAACCAGCCCGATTCCCGTAACTACGACCCGGCGCTGCAAAGCTATTTGCCTGCCTTTGCGTTCTTCTCGATGTAATCGATGGCGTCCTTGACGGTCTTGATCTTCTCGGCGTCCTCGTCGGGGATTTCGATATCGAATGCTTCTTCGAATTGCATGACTAGCTCGACCACGTCGAGCGAATCGGCGCCCAGGTCCTCCTGGAAGGAAGCGCCGGGCGTTACCTCAGCTTCATCCACCTGCAACTGCTCGACGATAATCTGTTTTACCTTTTCCTCAACGGCCATGCGTAATCTCCTCTCACACCTTAAATGCCTGCCCTGATATGGGCTTATTCGGGAACCCTTCGGCGCAGATTTTGCTGGCCCTACGGCTCGTCAGGGCACAGATTTTCCTTGCTCCGAAATTCCAAGTCTACTGACGGCTCCATATCGTGTAAAGCGCGAGGAATGTGCAATTCTGCGCTCGGAATCGGGAGTTGAGCGATTATTGGAGGGGCTGCTCGGGAAAGCTGCGCTCTAGGAAGCTGATTATTCCGAAAACCCAATGCGGCGCTTACTCGCGCTCCCTGGCAGCCCGATCGAGACGATCCCAAAGATACTGGATTTCGACATAAATCGGAGTGGCAGGAACTTCAAGGCGAGTGGCCTCTTTCCATTCCGTGCTGAGCCAATGAAATGCCGTCCCGTTGAGTGAATTGACGATCCACACACCCTTCGCGCCCATGGCAATGGGTTCCTCGCACTTCCTTTTGGTCGCGGCAACGGTGTCATCGTCAGAAAGAATTTCGACCGCGAGGACCGGTGCTTCATCGATTACAGGAGGCTGCGCGCCGAGGCCGACAAGGAGCACGTCAGGCAGCCTGACGCGGCTACGCGAGACGCGCGTCCGAACTCCGGCGGCGGCTTGCACCCTCCATTCCCCTTCCCGCGACCCAATCCATCCCGCGAGCAGGGCCAGAACTCTTGCGTGTTCCCACTTGCCGACGTTCCGCTCAACGAGCTGGCCGTCCACGTACTCGAGATCCGGATCGTAGTCGGTGTTCAGATATTCAGTGATGAATAGAAGCGGTGGGGTCGCCATGCTTCCTCTCAGGTCCGAGTCTAACATTGCACCCCACCGCGAACGGATTCATTCCGTCACTACGCCGCCGCCCGTTCCGCGGGTGTTGACGGTTCGGCTGACAGCTCTTCGAGGCTCTTGCCCTTGGTTTCCGGCAGGGTAAAGATTGTCAGCACCAGGCCGCAAACGCTGGCAATGGCTGCAGCCGATTCAGCGGCGAGCAGTCCCTTCCAGGCCATCAGATATGGGAAGAGGAAGACGCCGAGGAAGCCTCCGAGCTTGCCCATAGCGGCAGCGATGCCGTGCCCTGTAGTTCGCACCCGCACCGGAAAGATCTCCGAGGGGTAAACGAAGGTTGTGGCATTCGGCCCGAACTCGGTGAAGAAGAAGCTAAGCCCATAGATGCACAGGAACGGGTAGACCATCTTCTCGATGTTCGGGATCAGCGCCAGTAACGCGAAGGTCACGGCCATCATGGCGAAGCCAAGACACTGGATGGTCTTGCGCCCGAGCCGGTCCATGGTGAGCGCAGAAATGGCGTATCCCGGAAGCGCGAAGATGGCAAAGATGGCGAGCTGCGTCAGCGTCTTTTGCAGTAATGTGTGGCTTCCGCCGAGCGCTGAAAGCACCAGCGGACTGGAAACCGTGTTGCCGTAATACGCCGCGTCCATGAGGAACCATGCGCCGCTGGCGCCCACGAGCCTCATGAGCAGCTTTTCGTCGGAGACGAGGCGATGAAAGCCGTCCCAGAAGGAGACCGACTGGCTGACGGCTTTGCCGGTCTGGATGTCGATGATCTTGCCCGATTCGTCTTCGTGCTTGCCATTCGCGTGGAGGAAGCGCGGCGTTTCCTTCAGCTTGCGGCGCTGCCAGAAGACGGCCAGCGCGGGAACGGCTCCGAATGCAACCAGTATCCGCCAGATGATGTCGTGCGAGAGGTTTGTCATGAGCATCGCCGAGGCGAACAGCGGACCGACGATCAGGCCGGCGGCCTGCATGGCGAAGACCAGCGTCACCATCAGGCCACGATGATTCTTGCCGGAATACTCGCTCATGATGGTTGCGCTTACGGGATAGTCTCCACCGATGCCGATGCCGAGGATGAAGCGCAGCCCGATCAACCAAAGGATGTTCGGAGCAAAAGCGCAGGCGATTGCGCCGGCGGCGAGCACCAGCACTTCGACTCCGTAGATCCGCTTGCGGCCGAGCATGTCGGCAACGCGGCCAAAGAGCAGCGCGCCCAGAGCCGAGGCCAGCAGGGCTGTCGATTCGACGAGGCTTTCTTCGAGCTTGCCGAAGTGCCAGATCTGTTTGAGCAGGGTCATGACCACGCCGATGATGAACAGGTCATAGGCGTCGGTGAAAAAGCCCATCCCGGAGATGAACATGATCTTCCAGTGGTGGGCTGAGATTTTGGCGTTGTCCATTTCGGAGAAATCAGGGGTGGCGGAAGCAGTGGACATAGACAGGCCCTCTCAGTGCGGGGATGCAGCGCGATGTGACGCTCAGGTTAATGCCGGGTTAAATCCGGGATTCTCGGGAGTGGTTTCCCGGGCATTCAGTCAGTTACGGGGCGCTTCCGGCGTTCCACTTGCGACGGCGGTATAGTTCAGGCATGGTTCCCCTGATTGCTATGGTTCTGGCCGCGGCTTTGGCCGTGGTGGCTGTCCTCTGGTTCAGAATCCGCAGCCGGGAAACGGAACTGCGGGTGCGTGCGGAACAACTTGAGGCGGAGGTTGACAAGCGGAATGCCGCCGTCAGGGCAGCCGAAGTGGAGCGGGATCGCCTTCGCAACGATGCGGCCAAGCTCCAGGCCGAGGTCGCTGGCCTGCAGGCACGGCTCGAAGCCGAGCGTGAGAATACCCAGGAAAAGCTGGGCTTGCTCTCGGCCGCACGCGAAGAATTGTCGAATCAATTCAAATCGCTCGCCTCCGACATCCTCGAAGAGAAATCCCGCCGTTTCGTCCAACAAAACCAGGAGAATCTCGGCCAGCTTATTGCTCCGTTGAAGGAGAAATTCGGCGAGTTTCAGCAGAAGGTTGAGAGCCTCGAAAAGGACGGGATTTCGGGGCGCTCGGAGTTGAAGATCCAGCTTGAGCAACTGCGCTCGCTCAACGAGCGCCTGTCAGAAGACGCGACCAGCCTCGTGACTGCCCTGCGGGGCTCGTCCAAGACGCAGGGCGAGTGGGGCGAGGTCGTGCTGGAACGCATCCTCGAATCGTCGGGCCTTCGGCGCGGTCAGGAATACCGCGTACAGGAGACTATCGTCCGCGAGGACGGCCGGCGGGCGCGCCTCGACATCATCATCGACCTGCCGGAAGGCCGGCACCTCGTCCTCGACTCCAAGGTTTCGCTCACCGACTACAGCGAATACTGCAGCGCGGGTGACGACCCGACCCGCGACGCTGCCCTTGCGCGGCATCTGGCATCGGTGCGCAAGCACCTCCGCGAGCTCTCGCAGCGCAATTACGCCTCGCTCTATCAGCTCAATTCGCTCGACTTCGTGGTGATGTTCGTGCCAATCGAGCCGGCATTCATGCTGGCTCTGGCGCGTGATGGCAAGCTCTGGCAGGAGGCCTGGGACAAGAGCATCCTGCTGGTCAGCCCAAGCACCCTGCTGTTCGTGCTGCGAACCGTGGCGCACCTCTGGCGGCAGGAGCAGCAGAAGCGCAATGTGCAGGAGATCGTGCGACGCGGAGGCGAACTCTACGACAAGCTGGCGGCTTTTGCAAAAGACCTAACCGAGGTGGGCAAGAGGCTAGGCGACGCACGCAACGCCTATGACGAAGCCTACAAAAAGCTGGCTGAAGGCCGGGGGAACGTCATCCGCCAGGCCGAACTTCTCAGGAGCCTCGGGATTCGGCCGACGAAGCAGATGCCGCAGGGCATGCGCGAGCACGCAATGGAGCAGGAGCTGTTCGACTCCGATGAGGCGCCCATATCAGCGACAGAGAACGGCGAAGCAGTCACGGCCTTCCTTGGGAACGGACACCGCTCATAGTGAGCCGCAGCTTTACCCCTCGTCGTTCTCTTTGCGGGTTCCTGGGAGCTCGCCGCCTGTACCGGTGAAAGAGCCGGTGGCGTGCTGACCAGCGGGTTGATCGGGGTGCTGCTCGCCCGCACCCTCTTCGGTGTTGCCGCGCAGAGCCCCGCGCTGGCGGTTCGGGCTACCACCGGTGCGCTCTGCATCCTGGTCCACCGGCTGCACGCTTGTCGCAGGATGGTGCTGGTTCGATTTGCTCTCGTTGTGCCGTGAATCCCGCGCGGATTGCGCAAGTGGGATGTGTTTCTTTGTAGCCACAGAAGAACTCCTCCCGGGCTTAGATGCGGTTCGTTGGATTGAATCAGGCGAGCGTAGCGAATGCATCGCGGAGACGCCGCCATGTGGTGGACAGTGCCTCGGGCAACACACGGGTCTCGCCTGCGACGGTCATGAAGTTTGTATCGCCAAACCAGCGCGGCAGCGCGTGAATGTGGATGTGCCCGGTCACCCCGGCTCCGGCTGCGCGGCCTACGTTGAGGCCCATGTTGAAACCGTCTGGGATGTAGACGCGCTTCAGAGCACCTTCCGAACGTTGGGTAAGGTCCATCAGCTCGTGGGTGATCGCCGGATCAAGTGCCGAGAGCGACCCCTCGTGCTGGTAGGGGACGATCATGATGTGTCCGGAGTTGTAGGGATAGCGATTGAGGCAGACGAACGCGCGCTCGGCTCGCGCCACAATGCCAGCCAGGCACTCGGCCTCGTCCCTGGGCATGCCGTGCTCGATCGCATAATCAGCTGCGGCAATCATGTTACAGAATACGCATCCCAGATCGCCTGTCCATTCCGCGAGCTCCTGGGGAACGCCTTTGCGCATCGTGACATCGGTGTCAGTGATGTAGGCGTATCGCCACGGCGTCCAGAGGTGGTCCATGCCGCGAGTGTAACGCAGCAAGGAGGAACTCTAATTATGCGTTTGAGAAACGGGCTCCATATCCCCGAACAGCTGCATTTGCAGCATCAGCTCCTCAGACTGATCCCGGCGGATACTTCGGCTTCGGAATTCGGAATCAGTGGCGATCAAGCCGACTTCGCAATGTCTGTTATCTTCCCAGCCTGGATAATCCATCACCGGATAGAGACAGATGCCGCGAAGATCGACCCCGGCGCGCATGGCCTGGCGTGCCTCGCTCGATACCATACCCAGCCAACCGATGGCTGAATCCGCTTCCGCTCCCGTTTCGGCGATAAGCGTGGGGCGTTCGTAGCGGCGGTAGACGTCGATGAGTATCTGGTGGAGCGCTCTGTGCTGCGGGTGTCCGATGGGAGTGACGTGACTCTTATGGACCCACTGGTTATTCCAGTAGTAGTTGCAACCGATCAGGTCGAGACAGCTTTCGTCGCCTCCTAATTCGGGAGCAAGCCGCCCGCACAACATGTCCCAGGCCTCGAATTGCGACGCGGTGTGCCGGGCGGCCTCCTCGAAGCTGGCGGGCCGGCGATGTGACCCTGAGATGTGAATGATCGGCTCGCACTGGATAAACCGCGCTTCCGGCGTGACACTGCGAATAGCTCGAATGGCAGCGAGGGTGGCCTCGACGAGTCTTCGCTTGAGTGGAACGCCGCGCCGTTTTGCGTATGGATAGAAAGCCCCTCGATCTCCCCCGATGAAGCTCCAGAAGCTGATCTCGTTGATGGGACAGAAGAAGGGCGGCTCGTCCGTGTGGTCCCCGACGATCGCCGCCGCAGCCCGGCAGAAGCGCTCGAAGCGCGGCACGAACTCGGTTGAGAATGGGTCCAGACCATCGGGGACACCCCAGTGACACAAATCCCAGATCACCTGAATCTTAGTGGCAAGTGCCGCCTGCAGCATCGGCAGGAAACTCGACCAGTCATAAACGCCCGGTGTCTGCTCGATCAGGTGCCAGCGCAAGGCGTCGCGCACGGTACGAATGCCCACTTCGGCGAGAAGGCCGTAGTCGATTTGAGCCTCGATGTCGTGCCGCGTCGCATGAATCACGTCGATTCGTCCGTGCGGCCGCTGATGGCTAGAGCATTCGAAGCCGCCCATGAAAAAGCTGTTGAAGAGGTGGTTCATCGGAGGAATCAGCAGGCACGGGCGTGCAGAGACGGCCTATAGAGCGAGTGTATCTCAGGGAGTCGGCCACCGAGCGTCTCCTGAGAGCACAAGCGAGCCAGCGCGGCGGGAAATAAACTTGTCCGCCAGAGGACTACCCTGATCAAATACTCCCTGTGAGTGCTCTGTTCGTGATACCGGTTCTTGCGATAGCGGTTTTGACGCTCTGATGCCTCATTGCAGGAATTATCCTGCTCCCCTGGCGCAAGCCTCGCCCGTTAGGGCTTTACGTTCTGATGATTGAGCCGGGAGCGATTGCAGGATTGATCTTAGCTGGATGGGCGTGGGAAAGGTTCGACTTACTAGTCGGCCTGACCGGCATGCAAAATCAATCTGAGGGGACTGGATGGGGAGTTATTGGCTTAATGGCTATTTGTTTCGGCATCGGAGCGCTCGGGGGCGCCGCGGCGGGATTCACGTTAGCTACATGGATCTGGTGGCGCTATTCGCCTGAACCTTATCGTCCACTGCTGACTTGTTGGTACCGCAAGCTCACGACAATGCCGTTCCCTTGCGTCAGCGCTGGGGCCGTCCCGAACCAAATCCATCCGGCGGCTTCGAGTCGTCCGAATAGAAAGCAAAACAGGACATACACCCGGCCTGCCCCTCGCGACTCGATATCTTTCTGACAGGCGGGATCGCCTAAGACTCGTCATCGTCATTCTCGTTAACCTAACCTTCATCGTCAATCAGGATGGCGTCGTCTATCAGAAAGACCTCGGCCCGAACACCTCCGATCTTGCTTCCGCAATGGCTGATTTCAACCCTGACAACACCTGGAACCGGGCCGACTGATCCCGGCCCTTCAGTTGTGTTAATGTCCGTTCACGGCGAAACTCTCTCTATAGAATGCGTTGGCCAGGGGTGTCCCGGTTGCACTAGCATCATCTGGCCCCGGCATCATAGAAACCGAACGGGATACGAAGCCGTCGTACGGAGCGCTGCGTGATGGAATTCCATATTTCCCGGAAGCTCAGAGACAAGCTCGATGTCACCGGGCTCCTCTTCAGCTACACCGGGAATGCAGTTTTTGCCGACGTAACCGCGAGCCGCAAGCTCGCCGCCCGCCTCAACGAGGCCCGCGGCCCCAACGCCGACCCCGTCAATGCCGGCGCGTTCTTCGCCATGGGCATCATCGACGAACTGAACCACGCGCTCGCCGCCGAGTATCGCAAGCACGTTGACCCGCAGGTACTCTCAGACGCGCTCCGCTGGTTCTCCGGCAAAATTGCCCCTGCCAATCTCGAGCGGCTGCTCCTCACATTCGTCGAGCAGTTCCCCAACGTCGACGTCTACCAGGGCAAGTTCACTCCTCAGCAGTGGCTCAACGGCACGACTGACGGTCTGCCCAACCGCGAAGCCGCTCTCGAAGAGCTGATGCTTCTCTGGCTTTCCAATAGCAATCCTGCCTTCGCGCCATTCCGCGAGCTCTTCGAAGACAACGACCTCAAGCAGCACACCGCCTACAAAGCCGTCACCGCCGGTCTGCCTGATTACATGCAGACGCGTCCCCCGCTCTCGCCTGAAGTGGGAACCCTTCTCGACGCCTTGCGGGCCCCCATGCTCGCCTCGCCCGACTCCATTACCGGGCAACTCGACTATATCCGTGACAAGTGGTCGAAGTATCTCGGCCCCGACCTCCGCCGCGTTCTGCTCGCCATCGATGTCGTCCGCGAAGAAGACATCGCCATCTGGCTGCGCTTTCACCCCCCCGGTCCCGACTTCCACCGCCACGGCCCTCCCGGCTGGGGCGGCGAAGGCTTCATCGGCGACACATTCGTGGGCTTCGACAAGGACTTCGTCCCCGGAGGCCGCCGCTACGCCGCTGACTATCAGGCCCCGCTCAACGAATACGAGGCCTTCAGCGTCGACCAGGCGTGGATGCCCAACGTCGTCCTCATGGCCAAGAGCACCTATGTCTGGCTCGAGCAGTTGTCGAAAAAATACGGCCGCCACATCCACCGCCTCGAACACATCCCCGACGAAGAGCTCCGCCTTCTCGCCGACCGCGGCATCACCGGCCTGTGGCTCATCGGCTTGTGGGAGCGCAGCGTCGCCTCCCGCACCATCAAGCGTCTGCGCGGCCACGGAGACGCCGTCGCCTCCGCCTACTCCCTCAAGGACTATCAGATCGCCGAAGACCTCGGCGGCGAAGCCGGATACGCCAACCTGCGCGATCGCGCCCGCCGCTTCGGCATCCGTCTCGCCAGCGACATGGTGCCGAATCACATGGGCATCGACTCGCCCTGGGTCATCGAGCATCCCGACTGGTTCATCTACCGCTGGGAGAGCCCGTTCCCCGTCTACAGCTTCACCGGCCCCGACCTCTCACCCGACAGTCGCGTCGAAATCAAAATCGAGGACCACTACTACGACCAGTCCGATGCCGCCGTCTGCTTCCGCCTGCGCAATCACCGCGACGGCACCACCCGCTTCATCTATCACGGCAACGACGGCACCAGCTTCCCGTGGAACGACACCGCTCAGCTCGACTACCTGAAGGCCGAAGTCCGCGAGCACGTCATCCAGACCATCCTGCACGTTGCCCGCCAGTTCCCCATCATTCGCTTCGACGCCGCCATGGTCCTCGCCAAGCGCCATATCCAGCGCCTCTGGTATCCGCTGCCCGGAGCCGGCGGCTCCATTCCCTCTCGCGCCGAAAATGCCATGTCGCAGGAGGAGTTCGATCGCCTCATGCCGCACGAATTCTGGCGCGAGGTCGTCGATCGCGTCGCCGCCGAAGTTCCCGGAACGCTCCTGCTCGCCGAAGCCTTCTGGCTCCTCGAAGGCTATTTCGTCCGCACCCTCGGCATGCATCGCGTTTACAACAGCGCCTTCATGGTCATGCTGCGCGACGAGGAGAACGCCAAGTTCCGGTCGTATCTCAAAAAGACCATCGAGTTCGACCCCGACATCCTGAAGCGCTACGTCAATTTCATGAGCAATCCCGACGAGCGAACCGCCATCGACCAGTTCGGCGATGGAGACAAATACTTCGGCGTTGCCACCATGCTCGCCACCCTGCCCGGCCTGCCCATGTTCGCCCACGGCCAAATCGAGGGCTTCACCGAGCGCTACGGCATGGAGTTCAAGCGCGCCCGCATGGAGGAGCACCCCAACGAGGGCCTCATCGGCGGCCACATGTACCACATCGCACCTCTGCTCAAACAGCGCGCCATCTTCGCCGAAAGCGCCAACTTCACCCTCTACGACTTCTGGACCGATCACGGAACCGTTGACGAAAACGTCTTCGCCTACTCCAACCGCTTTCACGACCAGCGCTCGCTCATCATCTACAACAACCGCTACGGCGACACGCACGGAACCATCCACGTCTCGGCAGGCTTCATGGACAAGGGCAGCGGCGAAATCCGCCAGCGCAGCCTCACCGATGGACTTGCCATCCCGAACGACACCGCCGTCATCTTCGCCTTCCGCGACATCAACCGTGGACTCGAATACCTCCGCCGCACCACCGACCTTCACCACAAAGGCATGACCTTCGATCTGCGCGGCTATCAGTACGTCGTTCTGCTCAACTGGCGTGAGCTGCGCGCCACGCCCGAGCAGCCCTGGGACCGCCTATGCGACCTGCTCCACGGCCACGGCGTCCATAGCGTCGACGAGGCGCTCTCCAGGCTCCGGCTGCGTCCGCTCCATGATGCGCTCCACCTCGCCGTCACCGTAAAATATGTCCAGCTCCTCGCCCACATCTCCGGCGAACTCCCCGGCAGGCCGCGCCGCGACTACGAAACGCATCCGTTCGTCGCTACCGGGACAGTAGAGCGGCCCGAGACGGTTCCAAATATGTCCGAGACATCCGACGGACACCTCACACCGGACCACATCGACCTGCGCATTCGCCCGTTTATCGAAAAGTGCCAGAACTTCTTCGATCGTGTGCTTGAAATGATCTCCGCCGAAGACCGGGAAATGATGCAACAGAGCTCAGCTCCAAAGAAGGCTCCTGATGCGAAGCCCTCGACTCGCCCGTTACCGCCTGAACCTTCCGAGGCTGATCCCGTCGTAGCTTACCGTCATACCTGCGAACGGATGACCCTCGCCGCTTTGCGCCTGCCCTCTCTCGAACGCACGTTTTCAACCGCGTGGCCACCGGTGGTCCGCTACATCCTTCCCAATGACGAGCCGGGCACACGCCTCGAAAACACCTGGCCTGCCGTGCTCGCATGGATCGCACTGCGCAGCCTCCCTGCCGACAGCATCCGTCTCGCCCTTTTCGATAAACTGCAACTCCGCGCTGCCCTCGCCGACATCTTTTCCTCCATGGGACTTGAGGATGACCAGACGTGGCGCATGGCCGCCCGCGTCCGCACTCTGCTCTGGCAGGCCGAGACTCCCGCCGCCAGAATCGACACCAGAGAATTCTGGTCCGATGCCGACGTCCGATGGCTTGCCGGTGTCAACGAATCCAGCGGCAGGACTTACTTCAACAAAGAGCTGTTCGAAGAAATGCTCTGCTGGACCCAGATACCCGCGCTCATGGAAATTGCGCAGCATCACCAAGCCGAATCGCAGGCCATCGAAAAGCTCGAAGAAGCCATCACCGAGGCCTCCCACGCCGCCACAAAAGCCGGATACAACCTCGACCTCTACCTCAAGCTGCTGCATCCGGAAACCGAAGCCGCCCCGACCCCGAACACCATCGCAACTGCTGAACCAGTCACCCTGGAAGTCCCGCCGGAACCGGCACTGAGCGACAATCCGGGTGCCCCGCCTTCGCGAAGCTAAAGGCGGGCGGAAAATGAGGTGACTCCCGTCATCTCGACCGAAGTGCGCCTGGTTTCGGCGCACGCAGCGGAGGTATCTGCAGTTAGTTTCCAACTTCTCGGCGCTCCTCCCGTCTTTGCGGCGAGGTTTCTCTGTGCTCTACGCTCAACCCTGATCCGCTACCATCAACCCATGCCCCGCCGCCTCCGCGATCCCCTCTTTCTGCTCCTCCTCGCGACAGGGCTTCTCGCCTTCGTCATTCAATCCGGAGAACTCGGCACCTCCGACACCACGCACCGCCTCCAGTCCGCACATGCGCTCTGGACTTCCGAGCCGCCCGTCTTCCCCAACGAGAACCCCGAATTCGGCATCCACGGCCGTAATGGATCTCTGCAGAGCTGGTACGGCATCGGACAATCGTTGCTGATGCTCCCGTTCGACATCGCCGGAACATACATTGAGCGCCTTCCCATCTTCGCCGGATACAACGGCAACGACCCCGCCGTCCGCAGCGTCGTCGTAAGCTACTCGACCAACATCCTCCTCGCCGTCTTCACCGCGCTCGTCTGCTTCGGCTTTCTCCGCCGGCTCGACTTCACCCTGTACCAGTCCGTCATCGGGACCCTCGCGCTTGAGCTCTGCACCACTCACCTGCATTACACGCAGAACATGATGGAGAACAACTACATTTTTCTGCTCACGCTTGCAGGATTCTCCTTCCAGTACGAATGGCTCCGCACCGGCAGCCGCCGCGCTCTCGTCATCGGATCGGCCTTCCTCGGCCTCAACCTGCTCACGCGCCTCACCACCGGCCTCGATCTGCTCGCCGCTGGCCTCTTCATCCTGCTCGCGTTGATTTTCGATAGATCAGGTAGCCAGAACCTTTGGAAAAACCTCCGCACCTACCTCGCAACCGCTGTTCCCGTATATCTCTTTTTCGGACTT
>JAFAMZ010000372.1 GCA_019232935.1 Silvibacterium sp. | reverse complement strand
CCTGCACTTTACAAAACAGCTTGGCATCGAGATTCGCCGCGTCCTTGAGTCCGGACGCGCTTCGGAATTCGGGCGTCTGATGCACGAGCACTGGCTGCGCAAGCGCAGCCGCTCTGCCGGCATGACGAACAGCCGTTTCGACGAGCTGTATGAGTTGGGGCGAAGCGAAGGCGGCGCGGCTGGAGGAAAGCTGGTCGGAGCCGGCGGGGGGGGCTTCTTTCTCTTCTACACCGAAGATCGCCGGCGCCTGCGCGATGTGATGACTCGGGCCGGCCTGAGCGAAATGGATTTTACCTTCGATTTTGACGGCTCTGTCGTTCATACGCGGAATGCCTGAAACAGGACCACCTTGAATACGAAACCGCGATTGCGCGTGCTGGAACTCGACGACCTCTACCGCCCGGAGCGCAGAGAATGGACGCTCATCGATCTATTTGCCGTCTTTCGGCGCCGGCGCGCATTCGTAATCTGGTGGGTTGGCGCACTGCTGGTTTTGGCGACCGCATATTGCCTTCTGGCGACGCGCCGATATCGCGCCACCGGCCAAATCGAAGTCCAGAAGGAGTCCCCCGGCGTTTTTGGTCTCCAAAGCAGCGTCATGGGCAATGCGCAGGACTCGGATGCCGACTCGCTGGACTACAGCATGACCCTTGAGACCGAGGCGCGAATCCTGCAGTCCGGCGAGCTCTCACTGCAAGTGATTAAGGACCTCAATTTAGAGACGACACGGGACTACTTTCCCAGCCGCCCCTCTGGCCTCCGCATACCGCAGTGGCTGCTGTTCTGGAAGAAGCCCGTCGAGCCTCTGTCAGTGCCCATCGACGACGCCCCCAATCGCCGATATGTCGCGCTCAAGATATTCACCAGCCACCTAAAAGTTGCTCCGGTGGTGGGTACCCGCCTGATCGAGATCAGCTACTCCGATCCCGATCCTCGGCTGGCTGCAAGTGTCGTGAACAGGCTCGTGCAGGCGCTCATGGATTACAGCTTCCAGGCGCGATTCAACGCCACTGCACAGGCCTCCGGCTGGCTTGCCGGCCAGCTTGTCGGCCTAAGGAAACAAACCGAGGCGCTTCAGGAGAAGGCGACCCGCCTGCAACGCGATACGGGAATTTTCGGCGAAGGCGAAGCCCACAATGTGGTGCTCGCTCGCCTGGAGAGCCTTAATGAGGCGCTGATCGCCGCCGAATCCAACCGCATTCTCAAGGAAGCAATTTACAAAGCCTCGCAAAGCGGCGATCCTGAGCTGATCTCCGGGCTCGCAGGAAACTCCACGGCCGGTACGACCTCGGCTATGACCAATTCTCTAGCCCTTATCCAGACTCTGCGAGGTCAGGAAGCAGCGGTCAGGGCTGAGATCGCTGAAGACGACACGAAATACGGTGCCGCCTTTCCGCGCCTTGCCGAGCTTCACGCGCAGCTCGACGGGATCGAGAAATCGATCCAGGATGAAGTGCACCGCATCGGCGAACGCTCCCGCACCGACTTCGAGATTGCATCGCAGGCTGAACGTTCCGCGATGGACTCCTTTGAAAAGCAGAAGAAGATGGCGAATGAAACCAATGACAAAGCTATCGCCTACAGTCTCGCTCGGCAAGAAGCCGACGCTAGCCGCGGCATCTACCAGGGATTGCTTGCCAAGCTGAAGGAGGCGGGCATTCTCGAAGGATTGCGGTCGACGAACCTGACGGTAGTCAATCCGGCGCGCGTGCCTCCCACGAATCATCCTCAGAGTCCCAATATTCCTATTTACTACGCCGCTGCATTGACCATGGGACTCTTCGCAGGCTGTTCTTCTGCTCTGGCGCGCGAGCTGCAGGACCGCAGCATTCGCTCACCGCAGGAACTCGAGGAGATGCTCGGCGCTCGGCTCCTGGGTGTGATTCCGCGCGTGAGCCGTGATAGATCGTTATTGACACAAGCGCGCGGGAAAGCCTCCGCACAGATTACTGCTCCGCGCGTGATTCACTCCGTGGCTGCCGCCCGTGATACGGCCCTCAAAGACTCGCCCTTTCTCGAAGCCCTCCGCTCGGTGCGCACCTCCCTGCTCTCTTGGGACGGCGAGCGCGCCCCACAGGTTTTGCTCGTCACCAGCTCGGTGACGGGAGAAGGAAAAAGCAAGCTCACTGCAAATCTCGCGCTGGTTCTTGCCCAGCTCGATGCCCGCGTCCTGCTTGTGGACGCGGACCTTCGCTGTCCCACACTGCAAAAAGAGTTGAACATGACCGGCGCGGCGGGGCTCGGCGCAGTGCTGTTCGATGGCATTCCTGCTGTCGTCCACAATCACCCGGACTGCCCAGCGCTCTCCGTTCTGTGCGGCAGCTCGACACCGGCGCTTCCCTCTGAGCTTCTTGCCTCTCAACGAATGCGCGACCTGCTGTCGACATGGAGGGCCGAATACGATTTCATCTTGCTCGACAGCCCGCCCGTCCTGCCTGTCGCCGATGCCCGGATTCTGGCCGGCATGTGCGACGCGACGCTGCTTGTGGCTCGTCATGGCTTCACGTCGCGGCAGGCCATTCAGCGCAGCCACCAGCTGATACAGCAGCAGATGCCTGAGCACGCGATGATCGGCGCTGTACTCAACGGGCTTTCCGTCGAATCCGCCGACTACTACGAATATTACGGCTACACG